>CAZBTL010000191.1:0-8285 GCA_964494755.1 uncultured bacterium
TTTGAACAGGCGTTTGATCAGATCGTCATAGATTGCATTTTGTTGAAACTTCTTAAGCTGTTAATCATTTAAGCTGCGCTGGCACAAACGCTGTAAAGGTTTAACAGCAAGGGCTTCAGGAAAGCCTATATGCAATTCAGATGCTTGACAGCTTACCCAGGCTCTTGTAATCTGCTTTTGCTACTTCAGCAATTTCAGCCTTGCTACGAATTGCTACAAAAACTTTGATGTCAAAGGATTGAATTAGCTCAAAAACTTTTTCTCGAATCTCTGCATAATCATCTTTTGCATGAAAGGCAACTGCTGTCTTTTTGGCTTTTAGTTGCATTGAAGGAATGCCTTTGTATCGTGGATGGGTCATCAGGCTAGAGCGAAGCGCCTCTAGTTCCCAAGAGACTTGCTCTGGATTGGCAATTTGAGCAACACCCACCATGAAAAATTTGGATGCTCCTGGTTGTCCTACAATGATGCGACCCTTTTTATCAAAGAAGGAAAGATCACCTGCCTCATCGACAAAGTAATGACGAAACTGAACTTCTTCTGACATGTAAGGAGGAGCGTAATACGTTTGAACCATTTTACATCAGCCTGAAATTATAACCTCTAGCTCCGATCACGGGGGCCCTGCCCTTTCAACTGAAACTCCTAAAATGGTCTTCTTTGCGATCGAATGCCTCAAAGATCATTGAGTGGCAATCTACTAGTGTTTGATCGCTGCAAATCTCTATGGTTCGGCTGATTTGAGGATTTTTTTGAGCAACTGATCACTGACTTTTCCATTACACTGGAGGCCAGGAGGTGGATTGTCATGGTCAACACGCTCCCTACACCTCAAGACTTGGTCACCGACACCTGGGTACCTGCTACCTGGGAAGGTTTTTTGGCGGTAGTAGACCGTCCCGAAGCAGAGAATGCACGATGTTACTACGATGCTGGCTGGATGAGGATTGAGACCATGCCAATCGGGTTTGCCCACGGGCGGAATAATTCCCTGTTGGCATCGGTGGTGAGTTTATATGGAACGTTGAGAAATCTGCCATTTGTATCGATTACCAATGGTAGTTTCCGCAAAGCAGGCGAACGAGAATGCCAACCCGATCTGGCCTTCTATATTGGCGCGGAATTACCGAATATTCCTCGCAGTAACAGACCCATAGATGTCAATCTATACGGTCCTCCTACATTGGTGATCGAAGTTTCATCAACGACTCTGAGCGATGATTTAGGCCAGAAACGTCTGCTATATGAGCGTCTGGCAGTGCAGGAATACTGGGTTGTCAACGTTGAAGCCGCGACAGTAATTGCCTTTGCAATTGCTGATGGAGGCAGTCGGCAAATTCAGTTGTCGGCAGTGCTGCCTGGTTTATCCATCTCAGTCGTTGAAGCAGCGTTGCGGCTAAGCCACACCGAGGATGACGGTGCTGTGAATCGCTGGCTGTTGCAGCAGTTTCGTTAGCGGGATGGGTGCGATCTGGTGAGCCAGGATTGATCACTGTCATCGCTTTTCCCGATCTGGATGCCCTCGTCCGGGTGTGCGCTTAAGGCGGGACGAGTTAGAGGATAGAAAAAGGAACTGAATTCCTTTTTGTCCCGCTTTGCGGTAGGAGTAGTAGCTTTGCGGTAGGAGATCCTCGTCCTATGATGGTGCGGTTGATTGATTCAGTAGTATGAGTTTGGATTTCAGCCAAAAAAATGAACCACTGGATGAACCCATCATCCGCCCAGCAACAGTTGCCGATGTGCCGACGCTGTTTCAACTGATTCAGGCATTGGCTGAGTACGAAAATCTGACCCACGCCGTAACGGGCAGTGCTGAAGTCCTGGAACAGCATTTGTTTGGCCCGCGTCCCTTTGCCGAAGCTGTCCTGGCCGATTGGCAGGATCAGTCTGTGGGGTTTGCGCTGTTTTTCTACAACTACTCGACTTTTTTAACCCGACCGGGTCTGTACCTGGAAGATCTGTTTGTGTTGCCTGAGTACCGGCGGCGGGGAATTGGCTCCCAACTGCTGACCTATCTGATGCAACGGGCCAGATCTGAGGGTTGTGGTCGGCTGGAGTGGAGCGTGCTGGACTGGAACGAACCGGCGATCGCCTTCTATCGGCGAATGGGGGCCGATATCCTGCCAGACTGGCGCATCTGCCGGGTGACGGGTCCAACCCTGGAACTGGGACTAGACCTCAACTCCACCCCATTAACGGATGACTGACACCTGACACCTGATACCTGATACCTGATAGCTGACAGCGGATAGCGGATAGCTGACAGCGGATAACAATCGCATTAGGATACCAACAGCAGCGATAGGAGGACGAGATCGTGGCAATTTGGGTGAATGAGCAAATTGATCCCTCAGGAATTCTCTATTCCTGCATTGCATCCTGTGATGAAACCGCGGCCAAGGAATGCCATGAGGTCTTCCAGCAGCGATTAACGGAACAACAGAAAGCCGAAGGCTGGATTGCTCGACTGCGCACGGTGGAAAGTTGGGATGACGTTCCGGCCAATGCCTTGAAGTTAGACTAAGGGTAATCAGGCGGCCGTGTTGCGATCGCAGAATGGTGGATGAGGTGGGAGCATGCCCCAAGCCAAAGTCAAGTTTGCCAGTTTTGAAGACTATCTGGACTGGAGTAACGATCCGGATCACTATCTGGAGGGACGCTTTGAGTGGGTGGATGGGGAGCTAGTAAGCGTAGAAGGAGCTAAAGTCATGACCATCAGTCTTGTGGACCCCATCAGGGAACTGGTGACCGCGCTGGTTTTGGTTGATGGACTCTATGAGGCAATCGAATATCGGCCTGACCAGACGATCGTTTCTCCTAGCCTTCCGGCCTTGCAACTAACCGCTAACCAGGTGCTAGGAGTCTAAGGGGAAGCTGAGTTCGGGTGTGGCTGCCGATTTAAAGCGGGACATCTGCTGGGTGGGGCAAGAGCCAAAATTCAGCATCCAGTCTCTTGGCCAGCTTCTGGCTACGGACTCCTGAATTCCTGATAGACCAGAGTGTCCCGGCTGATGTTGATACCCTTCAGTTGATTTCCTTATAACTGAATCTCGGCCCGGACTAAATCGCTGTTGCGCTGGAGTTTGAAGCCAACTTTTTCGCAGACCCGTTGCATGGCAAAGTTTTCCGGCAGAACCTCGGCAGTGATGCGACTCAAGCCCTCATCTCGACCAATTTGCACCAACCGTTGCAGTAGGGTAGTACCCAATCCTCGTTTCTGATAGGGGTCACTGACCAATAGGGCAAATTCTGCCTCATTTAAGCCATGTAGTTTACTGAGGCGACCGATCGCCAGCAGTTGGTGTTCGCCCGTCGCCGGATCTTGATAGTCCGCCACCAGCGCCATTTCCCGGTCGTAGTCGATGAAACAGAGTCGCACCAGGCGATCGTGGGCGGTGCGCTGGCTCAGCTTCACCAGGTGGAAATAGCGCAGGTAAACACTTTGTTCCGACAAGGTTTGGTGAAAGCGAACTGCTAGCGGTTCATCCTCAGGGCGGATGGGCCGGATGGTAACCGGGGTGCCATCCGGTAGGGTCCAGCTTTCCACGTATTGCACCGGATAGGGACAGATGGATAGTTTGGGCAATTGATCTACCGTTAGCTGGGGATCATGGAGCACGATCCGGGCATCCAAGGCCACCATTGAAGGTGCTAGACGACGAGCCCCTTCCTGTTGTTGCATTTCCTCCTCCTTGCTCTTACCTGAACGGATCAGCAGGGGATTGATATCGATCTCCTTAATCCAGGGTTGCTCCACCACCAGTTGGCTGAAGCAGACCAACACCTTTTCCAGGGCGTCCAGATCGCACGGTTGCCGACCCCGAACCCCTTTGAGGGCTTTGTAAATGCGGGTTTGCTCCATCATACGGCGGGCCAGGGTTGTATTCAGGGGCGGTAGGGCAATTGCCTGGTCGCGGAACACCTCCACCAATTGACCGCCAGTGCCAAACAGCAGCACCGGCCCAAATTGGGGATCAGTCGTGCTGCCAATAATTAACTCATAGCCCTCCAGTTTCAGCATCGGCTGGACGGTCACCCCTTCAAAGTGTTCGGAACCCACTTTTTCGCTGACCGACTGGGCGATCGCCCGATAGGCTTTGCTCACGGTTTCGGCATCGGGCAGATTCAGCCGCACCCCCCCTACATCAGTTTTGTGGGTAATGGTTTCGGAAAACAGCTTCAGCACCACTGGATAGCCAACCTGATTAGCCAGTTCCACCGCCTCTGCTTCACTGGTGGCCACCCGCGTGTCTACCACTGGGATGCCATAGGCCGCCAACAACTGTTTCGATTCCGTTTCAGTCAGGATGGTGCGGCCGGTTTGGCGAATCGCCTCAATCAGTTGATTGGCTCGCTCCCGATCCGGTGGCCCATCCGCCAATTCAGCCTGCACCGGCGTTTCATAAATTCCCCGCAGGTTGTAAGTGTACTGCCACATGTAATTGAACACACTGGCCGCCGAGTCGGGATAGACGTAGGTGGGAATGCTGGCCCGATTCAGGATTTCCTCCCCAGCCATGACATCAGCGCCACCCATCCAACTGGCCAGAATCGGTTTTTGCCGGAAGGCTTTACTCTGGCTGACCACATAAGACCGCACCTGCTCCGCCGTCCGGGTGGGATCGGTCATCGCCTGGGGCGTCAGGATCACCAATAAGCCATCGCTGTTGGGATCCTTAGCGGCAATTTCCATCGCTTTCGTGTAGCGATCGGGATCCGCATCTCCTAGAATGTCAATCGGGTTGGAATGGCTCCAGAACTTGGGCAGCACCCCATTTAAAGCCGAGACCGTTTCCTCGGATAATTCGGCCAGTTCGCCGCCCCGGGTAATCAACATATCTGTCGCCAGTACCCCCGGTCCGCCTGCATTGGTAATAATAGTCAGGCGGGGCCCCTTCGGACGGGGCTGTTTGGCCAGTACTTCCGCCATGTTGAATAACTCCGAGATGCGGTTAACCCGCAACACCCCAGAGCGGCGAAAGGCAGCATCCAGCACCGCATCACTGCCAGTCAGGGCGCCCGTGTGGGAGGCAGAAGCTTTAGCTGCTGCTTCTGTCCGCCCAGCTTTGATGACGATAATTGGTTTGGTCAGGGCCACTTCACGCGCCGCCGACAGGAAGGAACGGGCATCGCCAATCGATTCCATATAAATGACGATGCTGTGGGTGTGGGGGTCATCGCCCAGATAGTAGATCAGGTCGCCCCAGCCAATGTCCAACATCGAGCCAATGGAGACAAAGGCACTGAAACCGACATTTTCCCGAAAACTCCAGTCCAGAATGGAGGTGCAGAGAGCGCCACTCTGGCTGAGAAAGCCCACATTGCCCGGACGGGCCATAGTACTGGCAAAGGTGGCATTCATCCCCGTATGGGGATTCATCACCCCCAAACAGTTGGGGCCAATAATCCGTAGGGAACCTTTACGGGCTTCCGCCTGAATTTCCTCCTCCAGTTGTTTGCCAGCTTCGCCAATTTCCTTAAATCCAGCCGAAATAATGATGGCGCCCTGGACTCCTGCTTCTACGCATTGCCGCACGATGCCGGGAACCGTGGGCGCAGGGGTGGCAATCACTGCCAAATCGACCTTGTCCGGCACAGCAGCCAGGCTGGGGAAGGCGCTAATTCCCATGACGCTGCGGTGTTTGGGATTGATGGGATAGACGGTGCCGCCAAAGGGATTGCTGATCAAGTTCCACAGCAGGGTGCGACCGACGCTGCCCGCTGTCTCGCTGGCCCCGATGATCGCGACGGATTTGGGTGCAAAAATTGCCCGCAGGGGTTGCCGTTCGGAGCGCAGAATGTCGTAGGCCGGGTCAGTTGTAAAGGTTTGGGGTGTTTGCATAACTGAGACCGTAAGATAGGAGGCCAGAAGACGAGATTTGATAAACGGCTTAAACTAAACAGGGTTGAATGGTGGCGGCCACCGCTCTGGGTAAGGCTTCCAGGTCGTAGCCGCCCTCCAGGCCAAATAGGATGCGGCGGGTCACTTGCAGACAATATTGACTGAACAGACCATAATCCTCCGGTTGCAGGCAGATGTCCGCCAAGGGGTCAGCGGCTATGGCATCGTAACCGGCACTGACGATCAACAGGTCGGGGCGAAAGCTGGTCAGAAATGGCAGCACTTTGTATTCCAACAGAGGTTCGTAGTCGGCCAGGGTGCTGCCAGGAAACACAATCAGGTTCAGCACATTGTTGTATCGCCCATGTTCGGTGGGGGTGCCGGTGCCCGGAAACAGGGGCGATTGATGCAAGGAGCAGTACGCCACTTGGGGATTGTCCTGCACCAGAGTCTGAGTGCCGTTGCCGTGGTGTACATCCCAGTCAAGAATGGCTACCCGATGGACATCCGGCTCATCCAACGCCGCCGTGGCCGCGATCGCCTCGTTATTGAAAATACAAAACCCCTGTCCCTGAGCCCGTTGGGCATGATGACCGGGGGGGCGAGCCAAGACAAAGGCTGGCTCGCCGCTGCTCAGAACCATTTCCAGGCCATCCAACCAGGCACTGACGGCCAGCAAAGATACAGCATAGCTGTCTTTTGATAACACGGTATCTTCGTCCAACTGACCGCCTCCTTGCAGGCACAGTTGCCGGACCTGATCGATATAGGCGGAGTCATGAACCCGTTGCAGCAACGGCAGCAGATCCCGTTGTTGGACTGGCGTGGGCGATCGCCAGTCCAATTGGTCCGCCCAGGCTTCCGACTCCAGCCCAGCTTTGATGGCAATGAGACGCTCTGCACTCTCCGGATGGAAATCACCAGGGTCGTGCAACAGGAACTGATCGGAATAGAAAATCGGAAACATTCAATGGATACCCGTGACCAGCAATGCCCTAGGAGCCTGTCAGAGATCCCCCTAAATCCCCCTAAGCCCCGTTGGGGATGCGCCTGTGGCGTAGAAAAAAGGGGACTGCCGGAACTGTTCCCCCTTGCAAAGGGGACAGGGGAGATCGAGGCACGGCTTCAGCGTCGGTAAGCGATTTCTCAAACAACCTGCTAGAAGTGTCCATGGGCCGGATGGGGATGCTCATGACCATGGTGGTTTTCGTAGGCATAGACCCAGTGGGGATGGAAAGTCTGGATCGCCTTCATGTATTGGACCCGCTCATACTGAGTGGGATTGGGAGAGTTGAGCATGCTCATAATGCCCTGCATCTCGCGAATGGAGTTGTATTCGTTTTCTTCCATCCATTGCCGTAGATCCTGTTCCAGGGTGTGCAATGACTCAATGCCATGGCGCAACAGCGTGCTGACCACCATGGTGATTTTGGCCCCCACCATGGTCATCCGCACCACATCCTCCGCCTTATGAATGCCACTAGTGGCGGCTAGGTCGGCGTGAACCCGTTGATAGAGCAGGGCGATCCAGTGCATGGGCAACCGTTGGGCCTGGGGCGTACTCAACAGCAAATGGGGATAGACCTCCAGTTCCTCAATGTTGATATCTGGCTGGTAAAACCGATTAAACAGGACCAGGGCATTGGCTCCGCTGTCCGCCAGGCGTTTCGCCATGTTGGCCATGTTGGTGAAGTAGGGACTGAGTTTGACCGCCACCGGCACGGAAACGGCCGATTTGACAATGTTCAGGATATCCAGATAGCGATCTTCAATTTCAGCTCCCGTTATTTCCAACTCGGTCGGAATGGAATAGATATTGAGCTCGATCGCATCAGCGCCGGCTTCCTCCATCTGACGGGCGTAGTCAATCCAACCACCGGGAGTGGAACCATTCAAACTGGCGATGATGGGAATATCCACCGCTTCCTTGGCCCGCCGAATGTGGTTCAAATACACATCCGGACCAATATGGAAAATATCCGGTTCGGGGAAATAGGTGAGGGCTTCAGCATAGCTGTGGGTGCCAAATTCCAGATGGTGGTGCAACTCCAGCATGTCTTTGCGGATTTGCTCCTCAAACAGGGAGTGCAGCACCACCGCCGCTGCCCCTGAATCCTCCATCCGTTTGATGTTGTCAATATCCTCTGTCAGAGGAGCGGCTGCACCCACAACCAGGGGCGATCGCAGCGCCAGTCCCATATAAGTAGTGGTTAAATCCATATCAACGGCTCCTTCCCTGGAATGAAACAATGAGCGGGTCTGGGGGAATGACACTGGCAGAGGGGCAAGCCATCGACTCACCCCTCCCACCAATGCCGGCAACCTAGGACTGTGTGGGGGCCGGTTCACCGGATGGTGAGGCAGAGCCCGGTTGACCGTGACCATGCCCATTGCCGTGACCATGCCCATTGCCGTGACCATGCCCATTGCCGTGACCATGCCC
>CAZBTL010000192.1:0-8183 GCA_964494755.1 uncultured bacterium
TGATTATCCATCCAGTAGCGCAAGCACTTGTTGCGAACAAACTGAGCAGTCTGGATCGCCTCATCAATTGCCTGATACTGAACAGCTTTCCCTCTGACTTTGAACTCTACAACAATCATTTGACGCTGAGCTATTTGGCGTAAATCTAGTATGCCATAAATGTGAGGGGTGCGACTAACCCCGTATCTAAAGGGTAGGGGCTTGCGTCGCACCCCTCACGCTCCCCGATTTATTGGTCAGTTGCGATCGCACTTTTCATGGAAGCCGGCAGGGTCGGGGGAGTGGTGCCGCCAGCCTGGAATGCAGCGTCAGTCAGGCCTTTCACCTGAGTCATCAGGCTGGCCATTTCCAGCGCACTCAGGGCATAGTTCCAACCCAGGTTGCTCTTGACGCCAGCCCGTTCCAGGGCTTGTTGTAAGGTGTCGGTGGTGAGGATGCCAAAGATAACTGGCACTCCCGTCTGGAACCCAGCAGCCGCAATCCCCTTTGATACTTCAGCCGCGACATAATCAAAGTGGGGGGTTTGGCCTCGAATTACAGCTCCCAGACAGATAATGGCATCATATCGGTGGGTCAAGGCTAATTGGCGGGCCACCAGCGGCACTTCAAAGCTCCCCGGCACCCAAACGTAGTCGACCTGTGAGCCTTGGGGGTCTACATTGACCCCATGCCGCTTGAGACAGTCCTGGCAACCCTCTAACAACTTGCCGGTGACCAGATCGTTGAACCGGCCAATGACGATGGCAAACCGGAACGTTTCCGTATGGGCAAAGGTCCCTTCAAAAACAGCCATTTCCGCTCCCAGGCAAACTAATCCCCATCAGCGTTAAGAATACAAAAGATCCTATTCTGCTGATGGGGCTAACAACAATATTAAGCCAGTCTTCTTATCTGAAGCCAAAGGTCACCCAACGGGCTCATACCACGAACGAATTGAGCAAACCAACCACAATCACCAGAACAGCCCAAATACCCGAACCCAATAACAATAGACGCCGAGACTGATCCCAGTTCTGAGGGCTCGCCAGAGCAACCGGTGCGCCAACAACCAGCACAAATGACAAAACAACTAGAGCCAGCAGAGCAAGCTGGAACAGAATGGTCATAATTCCGTTTCTCCCGATACGGCAATAATTAAAAGCAGTAGAGGTATCTATCGGGGCGATTGAGAGTCGCCTATGTGTAACGCTATCAGAAAATTGTTCCAATTCGACAGTTTGTTTGCTAGTTGTTGGTCAACTGATCGCTGCTTCCCCCGTCGATCCCCGTTCTTTTGGACTCCCTGCAATGGATCTTATCCTCTGTCACCTCACAGCCGACTTTGACACCCTGGGAGCAGCCGTTGGTCTTACCCGCTTACTGCCAGGCGCTCGCATTGTGCTGGCTGGCGGTGCCCACCCGGCCGTGCGGGACTTTTTAGCGCTACATCGGGATGAATATCCCCTGATTGAACGGCGATCGGTCAACCCCAAGAAAATTCGCTCCCTGTCTGTTGTTGATACCCAAAGCCGCAGTCGACTGGGCAAGGTGGCTGAGTGGCTCGACTTACCCCAGGTTACGATCAGCCTGTATGACCACCACCTGGACATGCCACGGGATATTCCAGCAACCCACCTACAGATTGAGCCGGTGGGCGCCACAGCAACTCTGATTGTGGAACAATTGCAGGCCAAAGGTCTGACGCCTAACCCGATTGAGGCGACGGCTATGGCCCTGGGCATCCATGTGGACACCGGATCCCTGACCTATGACCATGCCACGGCCAGGGATGCCCGAGCGCTGGCCTGGTTAATGGAACAGGGCGCCAGTTTACGGGCGATCGCCGAATACGTTGATCCGGGGCTCTCGCCTGACCTGCAACAACTGCTGCCGCTAGCCCTGGAAACCCTGAAAACTGAGACGCTGCAGGGATATGAAATTGGCTGGCTGTTATTAACCCTGGAGGGATATACCCCTGGCCTGTCTGGTCTGACCTCCCGATTGATGGAGCTAACGGAACTGGATGCCCTGCTGTTGGGAGCCCACTATTGTCGGGGGATCGAGTGCCAGGAAGGAACTGGTGGTGAGGTGCTGACCGTCATTGGGCGATCGCGAATTGACGGCACCGACCTAAACGAATTGTTTCAGGCCGTTGGCGGGGGTGGCCATCGCCGTGCTGCGGCTGTCAACCTACATGATGTCCCCCTCCAGGAAACCCTGAACCAACTGGTGGAACAATTCAAAGCTCAACTGCCCCGTCCGCTGACTGCCCGGGAGTTGATGTCTTCCCCTGTTCGCACCATTCGACCAGAAACCACCATTGATGAAGCCCAGCGCATCCTGTTGCGCTATGGACATTCAGGTCTTTCCGTTGTGAATTCGGCAGGCCAACTGGTGGGCGTCATCTCCCGCCGAGATCTGGACATCGCTCTGCACCACGGCTTCAGCCATGCGCCGGTGAAAGGTTACATGACCACCAACCTGAAGACCATCACCCCAGAGACGCTGTTGCCCGACATTGAGTCCCTGATGGTGACCTACGACATTGGTCGGCTGCCCGTCCTGGACAACGGCCAGTTGGTGGGAATTGTCACCCGCACTGACGTCCTGCGGCAGTTGCATAAAGAAACCGTGGAGAATCGACCATCAGCCGTGGGCGGGGCGCTGGCGCCTTTAGGGTTGTTGCCCCCCTTGAACCACCGCCTGCCCCACTCGCTGCTGGATACTCTGCGCCAGTGCCTGAAGCCAGACCTGTGGGAAGTCTTGGCTGTCGCAGCCCAAGCGGCTGAAAAGCAAGGTTGGCACCTTTATCTGGTGGGTGGGGCGGTGCGGGATATGCTCATGGCGGTCTCGTCCGGGGGCACAGTCACTAGCAATTTACTGATTGATGACATTGACCTGGTGGTGGATGGATTTCATCGGGCGGCTGATGTAGGAGCCGGAGTGGAACTGGCAAGAGCGCTGCAAGGGCAGTATCCCCAGGCCCGCCTGGAAGTGCATGGTAAGTTCCAAACCGCTGCCCTGCTGTGGCACAACGATCCGGTGCTGGATTCGCTGTGGATTGACATCGCCACGGCCCGCACTGAGTTCTATCCCTATCCAGCGGCGAACCCGGAAGTGGAGGCCAGTTCTATTCGTCAGGATCTCTATCGCCGCGACTTCACCGTCAATGCCCTGGCCATCCGTCTGACCGAACCCCATGCTGGGGAAATCCTGGATTATTTTGGCGGCCTGTTGGACTTGCAAGCGCGACAAATTCGGGTTTTGCACGCCAATAGTTTCATCGAAGACCCCACTCGCATCTACCGGGCGGTTCGGTTTGCCGTCCGGTTGGGATTTCAGATTGACGCCCAGACCGAAGGCTATATCCGCCATGCGATCGCCAGTGGCATTTACCGTCAAATCCAGGCGGAGCTGAGTCAAGCGCCAGCCCTCCAAACCCGTCTCAAAGCCGAGCTGAAATATATCCTGCAATCGCCCTACTGGAAACCAGCCCTGCGACTGCTGGCTGATCTGGGTGCGCTGCAATGCATTCATCCCACCCTGGAGATGAATCCAGTGCTTTGGCGACAACTCCGGTTGGTGGAACGCTGGTTGCAACGCGTCAACCACCAGCATCTGGAAGCAACCCTGCCGCCCCATCCACCCACCTGGTTGATGTTGCTGGAAGTCCTGATTGCCAGCCTTGAACCGGAGTACCGCCGCATCGTTGCCCATAATCTGCAGTTGCCGGCTGACAGTATTGAACGGTTGAGCCAACTGGCCCATGCCCAAACCCAGATCCACCAAACCTTACCCACCTGCAATCGGCCTAGTCAAATTGCGGCGCTATTCCGGCAGTTCGACCCCTCCTTACTAATGCTTTTGGCCATCCACAGTGCTCGCCCCACCCGTCGCCAGATCTGGCGTTACTACACCCAATGGCTGACCACCAAACCACCCCTGGATGGCCACGACTTGAAGCAAATGGGCTACAAACCCGGTCCCCAATTTAAGCAAATTCTGGAGACTTTATTCGCTGCTACTCTGGATGGACAGATCCACACTCGAAAACAGGCAGAAGTCTTTCTGAAAAAACACTTTCCCCTGAAGCTGGAGACACCGGAAAAGAAGCCAGGTCACCGAAAAAAGACCGAGAAAAGAGGGCTATGAGGATGAATTCTGGCTTAATTTAGCAGTACGGAGAAGACCGTCAAGAGGCTGTAGTTGCATATCGCCTCCATGCTTGTCTAATCGCTCTGGCCTCCCAGTTGTTGTTACGACCCCTACCCTGGCGGCCATCTCCGCCAGGGGTTAGTATGGATAGGACTATTTACTCATCGCCCATGAATCTGACCGCCGGTAAGACGCTGCAACATGGCAAATACCTCCTGCATCAGGTATTGGCTCAGGGACCCGCCACCATCACCTTGAAGGCGACTCAGGTGCATCTCAATCAGGCCGTCGTGATTCAGACCCTGAGAACTGACCCACAAGTCATCGTTGATCGGGCCCAACTGCATCGAGAGTTTTTGGACTCGGTACGTAGCTTTGCCCAATGCCAGCATCCCCATTTAATTCGTTTGCTGGATTGTTTTGAAGAGGCTGGCCAACCCTTTGCTGTATTGGAGTATGTAGCCGGACAGTCGCTGGCCGATCTGGTCAAATCCGCAGATCCCTTACCGGAGTCAGAGGCGATCGCCTACATTCGTCAAGCCAGCGTAGCCATTGCAGCCTTACATGATAAGGGGTTGCTGCATCGAGCCGTACAACCTGCTAATCTGATCTGCGTCAGCCATTCCAAGACCGTTATCCTGGTGGGCTTCGAATTAGGTCCGACATTGGCTCTGCAGCCTCAAGCCGTGTCGCCCTCGGACAATGCCTATGCGGCGATCGAACAGTTTCAGGAACCAGTCCGTTTGACTCCTGCAACCGACATCTATGGTCTGGCAGCTAGCCTTTACTGGTGCGTCACTGGACGAACACCAGTCGCCGCTTCCCAGCGGGAGCAAATACCCCTGCCAACGCCCCGGCAGTTGCGACCGGACCTGAGCTCGGCTGTGGATGCGGCTATCCTGTGCGGTATGCAGTTGCTTCCCCAGCAACGGCCCCAGTCGATCCCAGGCTGGCTTGATATCCTGCCAGCGGCATCGGTGGCGGCATCCCCCTCCCTCTCACTTCCCGCTGTTACGCCAGTTCCCCTTGTAGTGGAAGCGGCCCAGCCTGACATGACCGATGCTGCGGCTACTGGTCATCCGGACAATTGCAACAGATCTGACAATGGCAAGGCAATTCCTGCTCCTGACACCCCGACCGTTAAAGAAACGGTATCTGAACCACCTGCCGCTACAGCTAAAACCGCCGCCACTGCTGCACACACCATCCCTGCTGTTCCCCCAGTGCCTAAACCCATTTCTATTGCACCTGCCATTCCGGCCAAACCGTTAGTCGTTGGCTCCCGATCCCTGCAGAAAAACCTAATGTTGTGGATCGCCGCCATCTCTGCTTCGGCTGGGTTGGGCTTGGGCTTGGCTCTGCGACTGACTAGTTCAACCACACCTGGCACCTCTTTTTTCCATACGGAGCAGGCCTTCCCAAGATTTGACAATTGGCCGGGTGAAGCACAACCCACTCCCCTGCCATCGGTCAATTCCTCAGCCCGCCAGGACTATGAGCGATCGCCGTCAATCGAACCAATCTTGCCTCGGCCAACGCCAGTGGTGAAAGAAGCCACCCCAACTTCAACACCAGAACCTTCTTTGCAACCATCGCCGGCCACCAACCCGGAAACTGCCACCAATGCTGAGACTGCCCCAAATGAGCCAGGAAAAACCCCTGTAATTCCAGCACCGACACCAGCGCCTGCTGCGGCTCCCCCTGGTGAACCGGCTGTTCCTGAACCAGCCGTTTTAGAACCGCCTCCAGTCGCTCCGGCCCCTGCCCCGTCTCAACCACCTGCAACCAGTTCCGCCAACTAGGATCGGCGACTTCCCGTCTGAACCAAACCGAAACGGCATTAAAAAAATCGGGTCTTTCACTGAACTCCTGGTGAAAATACCCTAAGGTAATGCCAAAATGGCGTACTCTAGAAATCCTGTGATTCAGTCACCATAGCAATCCTACAGCAGACATGGATCGACTATGATGCAGAACTCCCAACAGGATGGGGATTTCAGTACTGGCTCTGTTTATTGATCAAATCAGGAGGATTGCTCTATCAATTTGGCACCCAGCAGGCCCTAGTGCAGCGTCAACTCTAGAAATTAGGGTTTGTAGTCAGCGCTTCAGCGCTAAAGCGCCGACTACGAGCCAATGGGTTCACCTTAAAATTAGGGTTTGACAGAACACTAGTCTGGCAGCCTAATAGTTGTCTGAATGGGTGCGATCGGCCCATTTTCTGTCTGAAACCCAGTCTATTTTCTGAAACCCAGTTTATTTTCTGAAACCCAGTCTATTTATATTCCAAGTAGTTAACCATGCCCAAGGTTCTTGTTTCCGACCCGATTGACCAGGTTGGCGTTGATATTTTGTCCCAAGTTGCTCAGGTTGATGTTAAGACCAATTTGTCACCCGAAGAGCTAGTTCAGGTGATCCCAGAGTACGATGCCCTGATGGTTCGTTCGGGCACTCGGGTTACGCAGGAAGTGATCGAAGCTGGCAGCAATCTCAAAATTATTGGGCGAGCTGGCGTCGGTGTAGACAATGTGGATGTTCTGGCTGCGACCCGACGGGGAGTGGTGGTGGTCAATTCCCCAGAGGGAAACACGATCGCGGCGGCGGAGCATACCCTGGCTATGATGATGTCAATGTCCCGCTATATTGCCGATGCCAACCAGTCAGTTAAGGCTGGTAAGTGGAGCCGTAGCAGCTTCATGGGCGTTGAGGTCTACAAGAAGACCCTGGGGATTGTGGGATTGGGCAAAATTGGCGCCCATGTTGCGTCGGTGGCGCGGGCCATGGGCATGAAACTGTTAGCCTATGATCCCTTTGTCTCCCATGAGCGAGCCGAGGAGTTGGGATGTCGGTTAGTTGATCTGGATCTGTTGTTGCAGGAAGCCGATTACATTACGCTGCACCTGCCCAAAACCCCAGAAACCACCCATCTGATCAATGCAGCCGCGATTGCTAAGATGAAACCGACCGCCCGGATTGTCAACTGCGCCCGTGGCGGCATAATTGATGAGGCAGCCCTGTTCGAAGCGTTGAAGCAGGGACAGATTGCTGGCGCAGCGCTGGATGTGTTTGAGCAGGAACCGTTGGGTGAGTCTCCTCTCAAAGAATTGGGCAAAGAAATTGTCCTCACCCCTCACCTGGGAGCCTCGACGGAGGAAGCTCAGGTCAATGTGGCGATCGATGTGGCTGAACAAATCCGGGATGTGTTGCTCGGTTTACCCGCCCGGTCTGCGGTCAATATCCCTGGTTTGCGTCCGGATTTGCTGGAAAAGTTGCGGCCCTATTTACAACTGGCCGAAACTCTGGGCAATTTGGTCGCCCAACTGGCTGGGGGGCGAGTCGAATCTCTCAACATTCGGCTACAAGGCGATCTGGCCACCAATCAAAGTCAGCCCATTGTGGTAGCTGCGCTGAAAGGCTTGCTTTCCCATGCCTTGCAGGAACGGGTGAATTACGTCAACGCCAGTCTGGAAGCCAAAGAACGGGGAATTCGGGTGGTGGAAACTCGGGATGCCTCGATCAAGGACTACACCGGATCCCTCCATCTGTCTGCGGTGGGTTCCTTGGGTGAACATTCCGTCACCGGAGCCCTGTTGGGGGACTCAGAAATTCGCATTACCAATGTGGATGAGTTTCCGGTCAACGTGCCTCCCAGCCGGTACATGTTGTTTACCCTGCACCGTGACATGCCGGGCATCATTGGCAAAATCGGGTCCCTGCTGGGCAGTTTTAATGTCAACATTGCCAGTATGCAGGTGGGCCGTAAAATTGTCAGAGGGGAGGCCGTCATGGTTCTCAGCATTGATGATCCCTTGCCGGAAGGAATTCTGTCTGAGATCCTGAAAGTCCCTGGCATTCGGGATGCTTATACCGTAACGCTGTAGCGGTCAGCAAAGAGCGGTCAGCGGTCAGCGGTCAGACCAGTGAGAACTCCGTAACTTGCCTGTAAGGAAAACTTCCCTGTAAGGATTAGATAGAAGGTGCCGCAATCTGGAGCATACTGGTAGCTGACGGCTGATAGCCGATCGGGGATAGCCAATAGCTGTATGGCA
>CAZBTL010000193.1:0-4796 GCA_964494755.1 uncultured bacterium
CTCACAAAGCCCTTTCACCATCCAGGCATTCACAAATCAAATAGGATTGCTATATTGACGCTTAGGCCGTTGCGGGGGAAAGGACGCGTTTCCATCGGAATAAATTTCGGACAGGGATTTCAGCAACAGCAGGTTGTACGAGGCTTCACTAATTGACTGGGCATAGGAAGCGCTCAGGTAAGGGCGATAGGCCGTGTTGCCAACCAGATAAACCTGGAAAAACGCCAGGTTCAAAGCCTTAACGTAGGATTTGACAATTTCTGGTTCCTTGATGGTCACGGCATCAGCGGCCCCCTTGTCCAGGGTCTTGAGGTTCCTGAGGGCATAGAAATTCAGGTTGAGGTGATCAATTCCAGTGGCCACAACCAGGTATTTGTCTGGAGTTCCTAGCCAGTTAAAAGCAGGCATCTGATCTAAAACCAGTGGGCTGAACAAATCTTTGCTGACAGCGCCCCAGAGCACTGGAATCTGAATTTGACTCAGGCCGGTTTGGCCAAACAGGCTGCTACTGCCAGGAAAAAGGACGGAGGCCGCCTTGATTCGGCGATCGCGGAAGGTGTAAGGTCTGCGGGGCAGATCCAGGGCGTGGCATTGAACCAGTAGGGATAATTTGACCAGATTTTTCTGGGCGCTACAGTCCTTTTCTAATTGGTCGAAGTTAATTTCTGCCCCTGCCAAAGAAAGAGCCGTATCTCCGCCAAAGGAATTACCAAAGATGCCGACTTTCTGCAAATCCAACCGATCGCCAAACTCCGATGAATTGAGTCGTTCCAATTCATTCAGTAAATAGGTGACGTCCTGGGGGCGATCGAGGTAAGCAGTTGACTTAAACATGGCTCCCGACAAACCTTGCAGGAAGGCTTGCTGTTGCCGATCATCACTGTCAGGATGCTGCAGAATTGCGATCGCAAAACCGTGGGAGGCCAGATGCTCGGCCAAGTAATCATACCGATCTAATTTGGTGCCAATACCATTGGTAATCACAACAACCGCAGCTTGAGCGCCAATGGGCAGTTCCGGCAAGTACAGTTGCACCAAAAATTCACGCTGACGGGCTGCGTCAAATAGCTTTTTCGTTTGTTGAACATACTTATATTGACCCACCGTTTTCGGGTCTGGCAGTTGGGCAAAATCAATCGTAGATTCAGCGGCTTGACTGGTCAGTGCAAGTTGTTTCAACCTGGCAACCAATGCTTCCGTTTCCTCTAGCAGAGTGGAAACCTGGCTCATTTGCTGTCTGATTCGCCGAGTGTTGAGCTGAATATTGGTGGGAAATTTCCGGATGAAATTAATCGCACTCAAGCCCTCGGGATCGGCACTGGCTTGAATCAAGGCAGCGCGAATGCCGTAGAACCCGTTTTGTCCATCCTTAAGTTGGATTAACTCGCCCATATAGGTCAACAACCTTTCCCCCAGAGGAGAGTAGAAAAACCGGGACATCAGGACGGGACTGAATTTGTATTGGGTAGAAAGCAAATTACGGAGTCTGGTTCGCTGGTCTGGTGTGAGGCGATTGACGATCAGGGCTAAATCTGAGTAGGCCTTTCCTTCCTTGGCAAAGGTTTGTAAGTCTTGGACAGAAACTGAAAATTCCAGCGCCCCAACATTAAAATAAACTTGCTCAGCAGCGCGGCCAGGTGCGCCAGCCAACCCCAATAGTAAAGAGGCGATCCCTAGTTCAAGCGAGAGCCGCTTGCCTCTATGCTTCAACTGCCTAACTGTGCTCTGGACCTTGAAATGGACATTTTTTAGGCGTAGATACACTCTTTTGGGGGTCATCATTGGAGATTTCTCACTGGAACCAGTTAAGGATTAAGGATGGGTGTTAAAAGATAAAGGATACAGGAGTTAGGCCGCATCCCTGACACTACCTGGCAGGATGTATCTCTACCCAATCCACCTCATCGCTTACTCCAATGTCGTACCGAGTGCCCTGCTTGTCTATCACTGGAACGCTCACCCTTGCCACGTAAACTCTGGATCCGTTTGCCAAATCTATCTCCCGCTCGCGTAGCGTTGCCGAAGGCATTTGGTGGTTTGCTGGATGACAAGAAACTATAGCGGTTTTCGCCGGTGTGAGGTACATAGCGATGCCTGTAACACTTGGCCAGCAAGGCTTCTGGTGTACCTTATTCGATCAGGACTATAGTGTGTCCCGTCAGTGTGAATTACTCGATCTAGCGCGATCTAGTTGGTACTACAAACCCGTTTCTTTAGACCCCTACGAATTGCATTTAATCAGCCATGCTAGTAACGGGCAACTTTCAACGGGAAGGGTTTGCACCCCCGATCGCGAGTTGGTTCAGGCGATCGGGATCCAGTAGTTTGACTTTATAGCCTTCCATTGCAATCAGCCCGTCCCGACTCAGCTTGTAAAACACCCGCGACAGGGTTTCCGGAGTAGTGCCCAGCATGGCCGCCAGTTGCCCCTTGGGCAAGTCCAGTTCCACAGTTTCTGCATGGTCCACCTGGGCGCTCAAACTGAGCAAATAGGTCGCCAGACGGGCGGGCACTTCCCGTAGGGCCAGGTTGTCGATCAGATGGGAAAAGTGGCGCAGATGGCGGGCAAAACTTTTCAGCATATTGATGGCCAGGGTGGGTTGCTGTTCCAGCAAGGTCAAAAACGCCTGGCGGGGAAAGAACAACACCTCGGATGGTTCGATCGCCGTCGCTGAGGCCGGAAAGCACTGTCCATCCAGAGCCGGAACCTCGGCAAAGTGATCACCTTGGCCAAAGATGTGCAAAATTTGTTCCTTGCCCTCCCGCGATACTTTGAACACCTTGACTCGACCGACCTGCACCACAAAGAAGCCAATCCCCTCGTCGCCCTGGTTAAAGATTAGGTCCCCTTTGCCATGGGACTGGGCGATCGCTAAGCGGGCAATGGCGGCCAACTGTTCCCCTGGCAACCCCTGAAACAGCATGGTTTGGCTGAGGAAGTCGCTCAGCGCCGAAGGGTTCTGCGAGCCGAAAAGGGTCATGGGGCTGGATGCATCGTTTTCTCCCAGCTTAAAGGTCTATTGCAGCGATGGCCGGAAGAAAAGCTGAAGTTTGTCCCATTACTCCTGATTCTTGACTTAAGTCAAAGCGCCTGGAAAAGCCAGCCAGTAAGGTAAGCATGGATATCAACCAGGAGAACAAATCGATGTTTTGCGAACAATGCGAACAGACGACCAGCGGACAGGGATGTCACCAGTGGGGCGCTTGCGGCAAAAGTCCAGAGGTGAACGCCGTTCAGGATTTACTGATTTATTGCTTACGGGGACTGGCCCCAGTGGTCTTGCAGGCGGGTGACCTGGGCCTTCCCACTCAGGCGGTGGATAGCTTCACCTGCGAAGCCATCTTTGCCACCATGACTAATGTCAATTTTGATCAGAAGCGGATTACGGACTATATCCGTCGGACGATCGCCCACCGGGAAGACCTGAAAGCCCAGATCCAGGCAACTGGCGCTGCAACCCAAGGGGCTTCTCTGTCCGACTATCGCCCCGACTTTAATGGCAGTCTGGCCGAACAGGGAGAGGAACTGGCCGCGAAATTCATCAGCCAGGCGGGTAACAATGTTGATATCTTTTCCCTCAAACTCACTGTCCTGTATGGCATCAAGGGGGTGGCCTCCTATGCCTTCCATGCCCAGGAATTGGGCCAGTCCGATCAGCGGGTCTATCGCTTTATCAACGAAGCCCTGGTCGCCCTGGATCGGCAGGACTTGAGCCTGGAGGATTGGGTCAACCTGGCCCTCAAACTGGGAGAGATTAACCTGCGCACCATGGAACTGTTGGATGCGGGCCACACGGGTCACTACGGCCACCCGACGCCCACGCCGGTTCCTCTCAATGCCAGAGCAGGCAAGGCCCTGCTGGTCTCCGGCCATGACATTCTCCAACTGGAAGCGATTCTGAAGCAAACCGTCGATACGGGCATCACCGTCTACACCCACGGCGAACTGCTGCCGGCCCACGGCTATCCCCGCTTGAAGCAAACCTATCCCCACCTCTATGGTCACTACGGTACGGCCTGGCAAAATCAAACGCGGGAGTTTGCCAAATTCCCTGGCGCCATTGTCATCACCACCAATTGCCTGATGCCGCCCCATGATACCTACGACGAGAAGCTGTTCAGCATTGGGCCGGTCGGTTTTCCAGGGTTGAACTACCTTGCCGCTTCCGCTGAGGGCGCGATCGACTTTACCCCGGCCATTCGCAAGGCCCTGGAATTACCCGGATTCAGTGAAGATGAAGCACCCCGTCAGGTGATGACTGGCTTTGCCCGCAATGCGGTATTGGGGGTGGCCGATCAGGTAATTGCGGCGGTTAAAGCGGGCAAGATTCGCCACTTCTTCCTGATTGGCGGCTGTGATGGCGCTAAACCCGATCGCAACTATTACACCGAACTGGTGGAAAAAGTGCCCTCAGATTGTGTGATCCTGACCCTGGCCTGTGGCAAATTCCGCTTCTTTGACCAAAATCTGGGTGACATCGGCGGCATTCCTCGCCTGCTGGATGTGGGGCAATGCAACGATGCCTATTCAGCGATTCAAATTGCGATCGCCCTGGCCAATGCCTTTGAGGTAGAGGTGAATCAGTTGCCGCTGTCGATGATTCTCTCCTGGTATGAACAGAAAGCTGTGGCCGTCCTGCTGACCCTGCTCTATTTGGGAATTCAAGATATTCGCCTGGGGCCCACCCTACCTGCGTTTCTCTCGCCTAATGCGTTGCAGCTATTGTCGCAACAGTATCGCCTGAAACCCATCACCACACCGGATGCGGATTTGGCGGCCTGTCTGGCCTAGTGGT
>CAZBTL010000193.1:4896-8134 GCA_964494755.1 uncultured bacterium
GGAGACACCACCCATCCTGGAGACAACGGCCTCTCACAGCACAAAATCGCCTGGTCATAGCACCGACTTCCCCGCAGGAAAACCGCTGTTGCAGCATCATAGCGAATGGCATCAGGAATGGACTCTAGATTGCTGTTCATGGCATTAGTGGAGAACGGCCCCCTGTCACAAACTGTTGCATTCGACCGGGGAATGCTGGCAACAAGCCTAGCATGGAGGTAGGGACGTGATGGAGTAATGCCGTATGTCACACGCCACAATTGAATCCATTCTGCAGGAAGAACGCCTGTTCCAACCATCTCCAGCCTTTTCTTCAACCGCTTACATTTCCAGTCTGGCCGACTATCAACACCTCTACGATCGGGCGGTTGCGGACCCTGAAAGTTTTTGGGGGGAACTGGCCGCCCAAGAACTGCACTGGTTCCAAAGGTGGGACAAGGTACTGGACTGGCAACCACCCTTTGCTCAGTGGTTTGTGGGGGGCAAGTTGAATCTTGCTTACAATTGCCTGGACCGCCACCTGACGGATGGTCGGGCTGAAAAGATTGCCTTGTTGTGGGAAGGGGAACCGGGGGACAGTCGCCAGTTTACCTATGCCGAACTGCATCGGCTGGTCTGTCAGATGGCCAATGGGTTGAAGCAACTGGGGGTGCAGAAGGGCGATCGGGTGGGCATTTATTTGCCCATGATTCCCGAAGCTGCGATCGCCATGCTGGCCTGTGCCCGGATTGGAGCGCCCCACACGGTTGTGTTTGGGGGGTTTAGCGCTGAGGCATTGAAGGATCGCTTGGTGGATGCCCAGGTCAAAGTCCTGATTACCGCCGATGGCGGCTGGCGTAAAGATGCCATTGTGGGTCTCAAGCAGCAGGCCGATCAGGCCCTAGCAGACGGCAAAGTACCATCCGTTCAACAGGTGCTGGTGGTGCAACGAACTGGCCAACCGATCGTTATGCAAGCTGGCCGCGATCGCTGGTGGCACGAGTTACAGGCAGAGGTCTCCGCCGATTGTCCGGCCGAACCCATGGACAGTGAAGACCTACTGTTTATCCTCTACACTTCTGGCACCACTGGCAAACCCAAGGGTGTGGTGCATACCACCGGTGGTTATGGTCTGTTTACCCACATCACGGCTAAGTGGATCTTTGATCTGAAGGACAGTGATATTTTCTGGTGTACAGCCGATGTGGGTTGGATTACCGGCCACAGCTACGTGGTTTATGGGCCGTTGTCCAACGGGGCGACGGTGGTAATGTACGAAGGTACTCCGCGACCCTCCAATCCCGGTTGCATTTGGGATGTGATCCAAAAATATCGGGTCACTATTTTCTACACGGCACCCACCGCCATCCGCATGTTGATGAAGATGGGCGAAGCGTTGCCCAAAGCACGGGATCTGTCCTCTCTGCGGCTGCTGGGTTCAGTGGGCGAACCAATTAACCCAACGGCCTGGCTCTGGTATTACCGGGTGATTGGCGGGGAACGCTGCCCAATTGTGGATACCTGGTGGCAAACGGAAACAGGCGGTATCCTGATCAGTCCGCTACCGGGCGCTATTGCAACCAAACCGGGTTCAGCCACCCTACCGTTTCCCGGCATTGTAGCCGATGTGGTGGATCAGGAAGGCAACCCGGTGGGTAACGAGCAGGGGGGCTATCTGGTGATTCGCAATCCCTGGCCAGGGATGCTACGCACGGTTTATAACAATCCCGATCGCTACCGCAGCACCTATTGGGAGCACCTGCCCACCCGCGATCGCAGTGTCCTCTATTTCACTGGAGACGGCGCTCGCCGCGATGCCGATGGCTATTTCTGGATCATGGGGCGGGTAGATGACGTGATCAATGTGGCCGGCCATCGGCTGGGAACGATGGAAGTGGAGTCTGTGCTGGTGGCCCATCCAGCGGTGGCCGAAGCAGCCGTTGTAGGACGACCGGAGGAAATCAAAGGGGAAGAAATCGTCGCCTTTGTCACCTTGGAAGCTGGTTACGAACCCAGCGTCGAGTTGGCCAAAACCTTGCAACAGCATGTAGTCCATGAAATTGGACCAATCGCCCGTCCAGCGGAAATCCGATTTGGCGAAGCCCTGCCCAAGACCCGATCGGGTAAGATTATGCGCCGGTTGCTGCGATCGCTGGCTGCGGGTGAAGCGGTGACGGGTGACACCTCCACCCTGGAGGATCGAAGCGTACTGGAACAACTGGGCACTCGGCATTTGGGCAAGTGAGCTGGCAGGCATAAAAAAACCGCGAACAAACCTGTACGGGCTCAGGCGATCGCGGGAAGATGGAGCGATTTTGTTTGGTTAGCGGGTTAGGAGTGCCTCCAAAGAAGTGGACAGACTGGGTGTCTTGCGCAGCGAAGACGCCCCCTCTATATCAGGCAGACTTGGCATTTCTTGCCAGCAGTGTGTGCAAAACCAATAAACGCTGTTGTGACGGATATGGCGCAGTAGCTTAGCAGAACAGCAAGGACAAGTATTCATAATTTAAACCTGTTTATTACGGGGGTGATTCAAACCGGTTTACAGAACCTCCACTAGCGGGTCTGGATTTGTAGATGAGGTAATTGGAACAGACCGGTCAGCGTGGAAGTACAACTACTGAGCATCAAGTTGGCGCAACTCAAACAACCCAAGCAACGATAAATTCAGAATGAAGGCAATTCCAAAGAAAAGATTAAGAATGATCGAAATAAATTACAAAGCGACAAATCAGATTGTGTTTTGTCAATAGTGGGATCAGTTTTCAGCATAAAAGAGATAACCAATATCGACAATTTCCCAAGCAATTAACCCAAGTATAAAGACTGATTCTACTGGAGAAAGAAAGTTTCTTTTTATACTAACCATGGCAGGCGTGCACTAACTCATTCTTGCGGCTCTGATGGGTATAAAGATTGATCCCTAATTGGTAAATCCTTATTTCTTAATAGGAAATCATCATTTTTCTAGGGGTTTGGTCTAAGTTTCCTCTGGCTGTCAAAGGTAGCGGCATATACAGCCAACCCCCGTACCCAGGAGTAGCAATCCACACTCCTAAAGATTTATGTCATACACTGTGTCAAACGTAATATTCCTTCATGCAGTTGGATCAATTATTTGCAGTTCGGTCAATTACAAACAAACCTTTACCCCGGAGTTTGTAGAGCCTGAAGCAAATTCTGAGCCATCTAGAGAAATTGATTGCCCCAGATACGGAACTGGCAAACCGAACTGCCAGGAATGCCCATTGGTTCTAGT
>CAZBTL010000194.1:0-8107 GCA_964494755.1 uncultured bacterium
TGATGACTGCATCCGTATTACCCATGCGATGGACTATTACCGGACTCAACTTCCAGTCCAGTAGAGAAAAATCGGTCAGTCGGTTCAGAGATACCAGTCAGAATGTTAAGAGTTTCGGTATAGTGAGAACACTTACGGCAATTTCGGTGTTCGGTGAGTCCCTTATTTTTAGATAAATCTGGTGCATGAGTCGCATTATCGTTGTTACATCGGGAAAAGGCGGAGTCGGTAAGACTACAACCACAGCCAACCTGGGCATGGCTCTGGCGCGACGGGGACGCAAAGTGGTCGTGGTAGATGCGGACTTCGGGTTGAGAAATCTGGATCTGCTGTTGGGGTTAGAAAATCGGGTGGTCTACACCGCCGTAGATGTTTTGGCGGGCCAATGCCGACTGGAACAGGCACTCGTGCGGGACAAGCGGCAACCCAGTTTGTTTCTGTTGCCAGCCGCCCAGAATCGGACTAAGGATGCCGTCAAGCCGGACCAGATGCGACAACTGGTGACGGCCTTAACCAAGGTGTTTGAATATATCCTGGTG
This sequence comes from uncultured bacterium, assembly GCA_964494755.1. Taxonomy (GTDB): domain Bacteria; phylum Cyanobacteriota; class Cyanobacteriia; order Leptolyngbyales; family Leptolyngbyaceae; genus CAZBTL01. The sequence goes on from CAZBTL010000194.1 coordinate 540, forward strand.
GACTCACCGGCAGGAATTGAGTCGGGGTTTCAAAATGCGATCGCGGCTGCGCGGGAAGCGCTGATTGTTACGACTCCAGAAATCGCCGCAGTCCGGGATGCAGACCGGGTAGTTGGGATTCTGGAAGCCAACAACATCAAAAAAGTGCAGTTAATTGTGAACCGGATTCGGCCAGCGATGGTTCAGGCCAATGACATGATGACGGTGGAAGATGTGCAGGAAATTTTGGCAGTGCCCCTGATCGGCATTGTCCCGGATGATGAGAAGGTGATTGTTTCCACCAATAAGGGGGAACCTCTGGTCTTATCTGACGTTCCCTCTATGGCTGGCACAGCCCTGGATCACATTGCTCGTCGTTTGGATGGTGAATCGGTTGACTTTATGGATCTGACGCCTGAGAACACAGGCTTTTTCTCCCGGTTGCGTAAAGCTCTGAGCACCAAGATTTTTTAGGAAGCATAAAGGAGGAGGGATTCAGGCCAATTTTGCGTCTACAATCACTTGACCGTAATTTCCGTCCTGACAGATTCCCCATCCTGTCGCAGTGATTTCACCCTATGTCGATGATTTTTGATTACCTGCAACGTCTGTTTAGCGGGCCACCGAGCACCAGCCGTCAACAAGTCAAGAACCGGCTGAAGTTGGTGTTGGCCCACGATCGTTCCGATCTGCCGCCTGCTGTTCTAGAAGCCATGCGAGAAGAGATTCTGGCCGTTGTTTCCCGTTATGTGGAACTGGACAAGGAGGCCATGGAATTTTCTTTGGAAACAAATCAGCGAGCCACCGCCCTGATTGCCAATCTGCCCATCCGCAGTATCCATAAAACCCCGTTGTCCAAGGAAGAAGGGGCTGCTTCAGCCGCGACAGTTGTTAGCTCGGTTGCTGGAACGCCGAATAACGCATCTGCTGCTGTGGATTTCAGCCAGCTCAACGAATTTGCTGAATCTGCTTCTGCGAACCTGGAACCGATTGAGCTAACGGAAGTCACCCCAGCCGCCGAAACCACCAGTCCAAGTACGCCCCCAATTGCCGACTCGGGTTCAACCCTGCCCCCCACTGCCGGAACAGGTTTCAATTCCTGAGCAGCCATTAACGTCTCCCGATAAAAAAAACTGCTGCCAACCGGCTATGCTTTAAGCAATTTCTGCTTACCCGTTACCCACTCTGGATCGAGCAATCTCTGTGATCACTGGTCAGACAAAATTACTGGGCATCATCGGCTATCCGGTGGAACATTCGCTGTCGCCAGTTATGCAGAATGCCGCGATCGCGTCCCTGGGGCTGGACTATCTCTATTTGCCCTTCGCCGTCCATCCATCCGACTTGAAAGCCGCCGTTACGGGGCTGGCAGCTATTGGTGTGCAGGGTTTTAACGTCACCATCCCACACAAGCAAGCCATTCTTCCCTTTCTGAGCAGCATTTCCGACGTGGCCAAAGCGGTGGGTGCGGTGAATACGGTCTGGCGCAGTGACGCTGGCTGGAGTGGCGCTAATACGGATGTGGAGGGATTTCTGGCTCCCTTGCGGAGCCTGGATCGGGACTGGAGCCAGATGACCGCCCTGATTCTGGGCAATGGTGGTGCTGCCCGATCCGTTGTTGCAGGCTGCGCCCAACTGGGAATGGCCCAAATCCAGGTGATCGGCCGCAGTGGCAACAAGTTAACCGATTTTGTCCATAGCTGGGTGGGCTCTCCGTTGTCGGTGAATTTGCAGGTGCATACCTGGTCCCAGTTGCCCAAACTCCTGCCCCATGCCCATCTGTTGGTCAACACCACCCCCATTGGCATGGCCCCCCACAAGGAGCGATCGCCCTTAAGTCCGGCCGAAATAGAGCTGTTGCCCCCTGGCTTGATTGCCTATGACCTGATTTATACCCCATCCCCCACCCTGTTGCTGCAACAGGCCCAGATCCAGGGAGCAACCATCATTGATGGGGTAGAAATGCTGGTCCAGCAGGGAGCCGCCGCCCTGCAACTCTGGTTGCAACAATCGGTTCCCGTGGAGGTCATGCGTCAGTCGCTGCATCACTACCTGGCTGCCCGCGCCCAACAATAATCCAATGCACAATCGCATAAAAAACATAATTTTTGCTAATGTATCTACAGTCCGGTCGTCATTCACCCCTCGGCAGCAAATCCTATAGGCTGAGACCAGATTTCATCCAATTATCCGTTGCTCCAGTTCTAGGTCATTGCAAACTGTCCTGAAAACCCGCTCGTTGGATGGTTTTAGAGTTAGGATGCATTACAATGCTGTCGTTTTTATCTGGCGGAGATGCGGATTAACCAGTGAGGTGGATTGCTGTGCTTAAAAACCCAGGCCATTCAGACCTCTCTCTGAAACCTTCTTCGCAACCTGTTCCATCTGCGTTTCCTCATTTCCTCCCGCCAGGTTAAGCCGTATGTCCGATCTTCCTTTCACCCTGGACCAACTCCGCATTCTCAAGGCGATCGCCGCTGAGGGAAGTTTCAAAAGAGCTGCAGACAGCCTCTATGTTTCCCAACCGGCCGTCAGCTTACAGGTGCAAAACCTGGAACGCCAACTGGATGTGCCCTTGTTTGACCGGGGGGGACGGCGGGCCCAACTTACCGAAGCTGGACATCTGCTATTAAGTTACGGCGAGAAAATTCTGACCCTATGTCAGGAAACCTGTCGGGCTCTGGAAGATCTGCAAAATCTGCAGGGGGGAACCTTGATCATTGGCGCTAGCCAAACCACCGGCACCTATCTGTTGCCCCGTATGATTGGCATGTTCCGCCAGATGTATCCCGATGTGGCGGTGCAGTTGCATGTTCACTCCACCCGGCGCACCTCCTGGAGTGTAGCCAATGGTCAAATTGACCTGGCCATTATTGGCGGCGAGATTTCTCCCGAACTGCAAGATGCCCTGGAAGTGATTCCCTACGCAGAGGATGAGCTGGCTCTGATTCTGCCGGTGTTTCATCCCCTGGCCAAGGTCGAGGAAATTCAGAAAGATGATTTGTACAAATTGCAATTCATTACCCTGGATTCCCAGTCAACCATTCGCAAGGTGATTGATCAGGTCTTGAGTCGGTGCGGCATCGAAACCCGTCGCCTGAAGGTGGAGATGGAGCTTAATTCCATTGAGGCGATTAAAAACGCGGTCCAATCGGGGCTGGGAGCGGCCTTTGTATCCGTCTCGGCAATTGAAAAGGAATTGCAGATGGGGGTTTTGCATCAGGCCAAGATCGACGATGTGGTGGTGAAACGCATGTTGTCGGTGATCATGAACCCCAACCGATACCGCTCCAAGGCAGCGGAAGCCTTTTTCAAGGACATTCTGCCCAAGTTTTCCACTTACACTGCGGAACTGCAAAAATATCAGTTGGGCCAGGGTAACGCAGCAAAACCGATTCCCCATCCCATTCCCTCCGGTCGGCTGGTCTCGCCTGAGATTGACTAATCCTACTGATCTATGGACCTTTACTGCACCCGTCCAGGCTGTTCCCGTCCCTTGAACCCCTGTCCTGATCTGGATGACCCAGCAGTCCTGAAATCAGTTCAACAGAAATATTGCACCAGTTGCGGCATGCCGCTGTTGCTGTTGAACCGTTATATGCCCCAGAAGTTGCTGGGTCAGGGTGGATTTGGGGCGGCGTTCCTGGCCCGCGATCGCTACACGCCTGGTTTGCGTCCCTGTGTGGTCAAGCAATTTCAGCCATCGGGCAACCTGACGGCCAATCAATTGCAGATTGCCCAGGATTTGTTTGAGCGGGAAGCGGAGGTGCTAGAAAGTCTAGGCAATGCCAATTCCCAAATTCCCGATCTGTATGCCTTTTTTGAGTTAACCGTGCCGGATGGGAGATCGGGCCAGTCCCAACAATTTTTCTACCTGGTGCAGGAATTCATTGATGGCCAGACGATGGAGGATGAACTGATCCAGCAGGGGCCTTTCTCGGAAGCTGCGGTGCGACAGGTACTCAGCGAAATTCTGGAAGTGCTGGCCTTTGTCCATGCCAATGGCTCCATCCACCGGGATATCAAGCCCTCCAACATCATGCGTCACCGCAAGGGGCGGTTATATCTGCTAGACTTTGGAGCGGTCAAACAGGCCACTAAAGGCGGGGCTGCGGCCCACTCCACCGGCATCTACTCCCAGGGATTTGCGCCGCCGGAACAGGTGGCCGGGGCTCAGGTGTATCCCTCCAGCGATTTGTACGCCCTGGCGGTGACGGCGATTCAGTTGTTGACTGGCAAACCACCAAATGAGTTGTATGATTCCTACAAAAATTCCTGGAAGTGGCAGTCCTTTGCCCAGGTGAGCGATCGCCTGGCTCAGATTCTCAACCGGATGTTGCAACCCTCCGCCAGCGATCGCTTCCAATCGGCGGAAGAGGTGCTGCAAGCCCTAAACCAAACTCCCGCTACACCCCACCCTGCCACCCCAGCCAAACCAACTCCGGCGGCCTCACCGGCCCCCACGCCTGTGGCCGTATCGCCCCCCCAACCTCCCCTCTCTTCCCCACCCCCTTTTTCTCCAGCCAAACAACGGCCAACCGTAGGCCCGTTCTCGGCCCTGGAGTTACTCAGGGGCGCAGCCTTAACCGGATTTGAGGCAGGCTTGCTGGCAATCGCCATGGTCAGTCTGCTGGGAACGATGCTCGGTTCCGGCTTCTGGCTGTTGTTGCTGCTGATTCTTTGGATCCTGCAATGGCGGCGCATTATGGACTGGAAAGACCTGCTGATTCTGAGTGGGCTAACCCTGGCTGGGGTCTGGTTTTTCCCGATTCTACGCCAGTTGCCCTTAACCACAGGACCGATGGTGCTGCCAGCGGCTCAAGTGGTGCTGCTAGCTGTCATGGCGGGCCTGTCCGCAATCGCTGTTACAGCCCTGTTTCGACTGATTTATAAACTTTTATCAAGCTTTTTATCCTGATCGGCGGCTTTGAAAGGCTATGGCGAAAAAGAATGAAACTGCGACCCTGGTGTTAGCCTTACTGATTACCCTCGGGTTACTTGGGGCTGGGGTTTGGTGGTTGGCCAGTCGGTTGAAATTGCTGCCCAATCTGCCTTCTGGCTCATCCTTTTCCCTCTCCGGGGGCAAGGTCCAGGACCGAGTCAGCGTCGGCAACCGGATTCTAATTCCCAGCAACACTAGCGCCACCAAGCAGGAAGCAACGGAAGCCCTGGCCAGCGGAGATTTCGCAACGGCGGCGGCCAAATTTCAAGCCTCGCTCCAGGCCAATCGCAATGATCCGGAGGGACTGATTGGCCTCAACAATGCCCGCATCGGCAATGCCAAAAGCTATGTGATCGCGGTTTCGGTGCCCATCGGCACGGACCCCAACGGCTCCCTGGAAATTTTACGGGGAGTGGCCCAGGCCCAAACCCAAATCAACCAGGCTGGCGGGATCAAGGGCATCCCCCTGAAGGTGGCGATCGCCAATGATGACAACAACCCCGACATTGCTAAACAAGTCGCTGCGACTCTGGTCCAGAACTCTGAGGTGTTGGGAGTGGTTGGCCCCTATGCCAGTGATGTCAGCCTGGCGACTGCTCCGGTTTACCAGCAAGGAGAACTGGTGGCTATTTCTCCTATTAGCACCTCCGTCAAACTGTCCGGTTTCAGTCGTTACTTCTTTCGCACCGTACCCAGTGACTATGTCGCCGCTAGGGCTCTAGCCGCCTACATGCTGAACCAGCTGCAGAAAAAGACGGCTGCGGTGTTTTTCAACTCCCAGAGTGGCTATAGTCAATCCCTGAAAGCGGAATTTGTCACGGCGTTATCTCTCGGTGGGGGCCAAACCCTGCTGGAAGTGGATCTATCCGATCCGGGATTCAGCCCCGCCGATAGCGTCAAATCTGCGATCCAGCAAGGGGCGCAAGTCCTTGTTCTGGCAGCTAATACGGGGACGCTGGACAAAGCCCTGCAGGTGGTGCAGGTAAATCAGCAACGCCTGCAACTGCTGGGCGGCGATGATCTGTATGCGCCCAAAACCCTGGAAGTGGGCGGAGCAGAGTCAGTTGGTATGGTGGTTGCTGTGCCCTGGCATATTGATGCCAACCCGTCGGCCAGTTTTCCCCGTCAGTCTCGGCTGCTGTGGGGGGGCGATGTCAATTGGCGCACCGCCCTTTCCTACGACGCTACCCAAGCCTTAATTGCTGCGCTGCAGCGGAATCCCACCCGTTCTGGGGTGCAACAGACCTTGGCAGACCCCAGTTTTTCTACTCCCGGTGCGTCGGGGGTGGTGCGGTTCCTGCCCTCCGGCGATCGCAACGCCTCGGTGCAACTGGTTAAAATTGTGCTGGGTCAGCGATCGGGCAAAGGGTATGATTTTGTTCCAGTATCTCAGTGACCACCAGATGCGGCTCCATCCCTACAAGAGGTAAGGCATGTCCCAGAAAAATGAAACCACCAGTCTGATTCTGGCCTTTTTAATCACTGCTGGTCTGTTGGGCGGCGGCTTCTGGTGGTTCTCCCGCCGTCCCGGCGGCAATCTGGGCAGCTTATTTTCCCAAGGCAGCAACTCACCAAACCAGGGCGCCTCTACCCCCATTACTCCCCCTCCCAACCAGGGCAATGTCTCGCCCCAGGGTAGTTTTAGTAGTGTTGCCAATGTTCCTTCCGGTCTGTTTAACTATGGCGGCAGTACTTCCTGGGCTCCCCTGCGGTTGACTGTAGACTCAGCCATCCAGGCAGCCCGCCCAGAATTTCGACTACGATATGTGGACCCCGTCGGCAGCGCCCCTGGCTCCGGAGCCGGAATTCGCATGTTACTGCGGGATGAGTTGGCCTTTGCCCAATCTTCCCGACCGATTTCAGACGCCGAATATCAACAGGCCCAACAGCGATCGCTGCAACTGAAGCAGGTTCCCGTTGCCATTGATGGTCTGGCGGTGGCGGTCAACCCCAGCTTAACAGTGCCAGGACTCACCCTGGCCCAACTGGTCGATATCTATCGGGGACAACTTACCAATTGGCAGGACGTGGGCGGCCCTAATCTGCCGATTAAACCCCTGTCCCGGCCCATCAGTGCTGGTGGCACGACCGAACTGTTTGTGGAGACAGTGTTAAAAGGCCAACCCTTTGGACCAACGGTGCAGATGGTTTCCACCACCACCGAAGCCTTACGACGACTGGCCGCAACGCCGGGGGGCATCTATTTCGCCTCTGCGCCAGAAATTGTGCCCCAGTGTACGATTAAGCCCGTGCCACTAGGGCGAGCCGCAGGCCAGTTGGTGCCGCCCTATCGGGAACCCCTGGTGCCACCGGAGCAATGCCCAGCCCAACGTAATCAACTGAATGTTACAGCGTTTCAAAATGGGCAGTATCCCCTCACTCGTAATCTATATGTGGTGATTAAGCAAAATGGCCAGGTCGATCAGCAGGCGGGTGAAGCCTACGCTAACTTTTTGCTAACGGCGGAGGGACAGGACTTCATCAGCCGGGCTGGTTTTGTCCGGATTCGTTAGGCTGGCAGAAGGAAATACCTTGTCTCCCAGATCCCATGCTATACTCGCAGGAGAACGAGGGCATGTAGCTCAGAGGATTAGAGCATCAGATTCCGGTTCTGAGGGTCGGGGGTTCGAATCCCTCCATGCTCGTT
>CAZBTL010000195.1:0-8106 GCA_964494755.1 uncultured bacterium
TAGGCCAGAAGCATTGTATCCTTCTCACCAATTCTGAAGCCTCTCTACGGAGTACAACGGTCAACCATACCCAATGGAGACAGCAATTGCAGTAAACTCAAAGATTGCAGTAAACTCAGGATTTCTGGCAGGATCGCATCATCATGAGCCTGCGTATCTCCGGCAATCGTCCCTTGAAAACCCTGGCTGGAAAAAATACTCGTCCCACCCCAGCTCGGGTTCGGCAGGCAGTCTTCAATATCTGGCAAGGACGAATTGAAGGATGCCGCTGGCTCGACCTGTGTACTGGCAGCGGCGCCATGGGAGCGGAGGCCCTATGTCGAGGTGCGTCTCTGGTGATTGGGATTGAACAATCCGCCCAGGCCTGTCGGTTGATCCGCCAAAATTGGCAGAAAGTTGCCCAACCAGAGCAGTCTATTCAACTATTGCAGGGGGATGTGGTGAAACGGATCCCCACTCTGGCCGGCCAGCAATTTGATCGTATTTACTTTGACCCCCCCTACACCAGCCAGCTTTATGAACCCGTACTAGCCGCGATCGCCCAACATCACTTGCTAGCACCGGCGGGTGAATTAGCCGCCGAGCATGCTGCTAACCGCCTGGAATTGCCAATTGTTGATGGTTTAACAGTGATTCGGCGCAAGGTTTATGGCAACACCGCCGTGACTTTTTATGGCAATCAGACGCCTTTCTCTTGAAAGGCGTAACCCTAACGAGGAGTAACCCCAAAAACGAAACTGGGCAGTCTGTGGACCGCCCAGCCTCTCAGATCTCAATCAAGCATTAGCAATTAGACGCCGACAGCAGTCTTGCTAGCGACTTGATCCAACTCACCTTTCTTGTACTTGATGGCGTATACATCGGTTGAGGCTTGCTTGATCTTGCTGGCATTACCGGCTGTCCAGAACTCCTTGTAGCGATCGGCACACACCTTCTGCATGTACTTAATCGAAGGCTTCAGGAAGTGACGGGGGTCAAACTCCTTAGGATTCTTCGCCAAAGCTTCGCGGACAGCGGCCGTAATTGCCAGACGATTATCGGTATCGATATTCACCTTGCGCACACCGCTCTTAATGCCCTTTTGGATCTCTTCTACTGGAACCCCATAGGTTTCAGGAATGGCGCCACCGAACTCATTGATCAAGGCAATCAAATCTTCGGGAACGGAAGAGGAGCCGTGCATGACCAAGTGGGTGTTGGGCAAGCGCTTGTGGATCTCTTCAATTCGGCTGATGGCAAGAATTTCACCAGTCGGCTTACGGGTAAACTTGTAGGCTCCGTGGCTGGTCCCGATGGCGACAGCCAGAGCATCTACCTGGGTCTTGAGAACAAAGTCAACAGCCTGATCCGGATCAGTCAACAGTTGGGAGTGGTCCAGCTTACCCTCGAAACCATGACCATCTTCCGCCTCACCCATACCGGTTTCCAGAGAACCCAAACAGCCCAGTTCGCCTTCTACACTGACACCCAGAGCATGGGCAACTTTCACGACTTCGCTGGTCACTGCTAGGTTGTACTCATAGCTGGCAGGCGTCTTGGCATCTGCTTCCAGCGAGCCATCCATCATGACACTGGTAAAGCCATTTTTGATAGCTGAGTAGCAGGTTGCAGGCTCGTTACCGTGGTCCTGGTGCATGGCAATGGGAATTTGGGGATAGGTTTCCACAGCCGCCAGAATCAAATGGCGCAGAAAGTTCTCACCGGCATAAGAACGAGCACCACGAGAAGCTTGGAGGATCACTGGGCTGTCAGTTTCAGCAGCAGCCTGCATAATTGCCTGGATCTGCTCCATGTTGTTTACGTTAAAAGCAGGAATGCCGTAACCATTCTCTGCCGCGTGATCGAGCAGCAGTCTCATTGGTACGAGCGCCATAGATAATCCTCCTGGTTAGTTGTGGTCAGCGTTTCTATTCAAGAGTGCTTAATTTCTTAAAAATAATCTTAAGATACTTTTCACCCCGCGGTAAGGGTTAACTTACACTTCACACACCTCAATAGGCAAAAATCACTATTTAATTTTCTTATATGTCTTGAATACTTCAATGGCAGAAGCTCGACGGCAGTAGCTTTCCAGTCGAAAAAGCTTTATGCCGCAATCATTCATCGCAGAAATAGACAGATTTAAATTTTTAAATGGGTCGCCCGGGATTCGAACCCGAGACCAATCGGTTAAAAGCCGAGTGCTCTACCGCTGAGCTAGCGACCCATGCACATTAATTTCGCAACGTTTTTCACAATAACACAAATTGACGAATTCTTGAAACAGGAATGCTCGGTTGCAAAAAAAGGGCAGTGAATTACTGCCCTGACATTCCCAATCTTTCAGCTACAAGCTCAATCAGCCACCTGCGATCGCAGGAATGATGCTGACTTCGTCTCCCTCGTGGAGTGGTGTGTTTTTTCCGTCCAGGAACCGAATATCCTCGCTATTGACATAGAAATTGACAAACCGACGTAACTCGCCGCTGTCATCACACAGACGGGCCTTAATACCGGGGCAGTTGGCCTCCAGAGATTCCAGCAATTCCACAATCGTCTGGCCCTCGCATTCAACGACGGCTTGATCATGGGTCAATTTCTGCAGGGGGGTTGGAATGAGAACTTTAACAGCCATAACTCCTAGACAAAACGACTTCAACAAGAACAACTACAATTGCACCAGGGCTTGCCAGCATCACTCCCTAATAGATTGAGCCACAGTAGGCAAGCAACCAATGCTGGCTCATCTCAGCAGGGGCACACAGATTCCTGCTTAGGCTCACGGAGCTAATTAAACCAGAACTTGCTGCCATTCCAGCCGATCCAAAGTGCGGGAACGCTCCAGAGCCCGTTCAAAGCTATCCAGTTTGGGTTCAATGGTCAGAGGCTCACCGACATATCCTTGAACCGCTTCTTGAGTTTTCAGGCCGTTGCCAGTGATGTAAACCACAGTGGTTTCAGCCGGGTCAATCTTGCCTGCTTCGACCAGCTTTTTCAGGGTGGCAACAGTGGTGCCGCCTGCCGTTTCAGTGAAAATGCCTTCCGTCTCAGCCAACAGCTTAATGCCCTCAACAATTTCCGCATCAGTGACGGATTCAATAGCGCCGTTAGTCTTGCGAGCAATGTCAACCGCATAGACCCCATCCGCCGGATTTCCGATCGCAATGGACTTGGCAATGGTATTAGGTTTGACCGGAGAAATAAAATCCCGTCCTTCCCGATAAGCCTGGGCAATGGGAGAGCACCCTTCAGCCTGGGCTCCACTAAACCGAACCGGCTTATCTTCCACCAGCCCGACTTCCACAAACTCACGGAACCCTTTGTAAATCTTGGTAAACAGCGAGCCAGAAGCCAGGGGTGCGACAATATGATCCGGCAATTGCCAACCCAGTTGCTCCACCACCTCATAACCCAGAGTCTTAGACCCCTCCGAATAGTAGGGGCGCAGGTTGATATTGACAAACCCCCATCCGTGGGTATTGGCCACTTCAGAACAGAGCCGGTTGACCTGGTCGTAGTTTCCCTGAACCGCCATTACGGTTGGGCCGTAGATCAGGGTGCCCATGACCTTTCCGGCTTCCAGATCTGCTGGGATGAAGACACAGCAGTCCAGACCAGCGTGAGCCGCGATCGCAGCCGTCGAGTTGGCCAGATTGCCCGTGCTAGCACAGGAAACCGTGGTGAAACCCAGTTCCCGAGCCCGGGTCAAGGCAACTGACACAACCCGATCCTTGAAGCTCAGGGTTGGCATATTGACCGCATCATTCTTGATGTAAAGCTTCTTCAGACCCAACCGGCGAGCCAAGCGATGAGCTTGCACCAATGGCGTCATGCCAGTGCCCAGATCAATGGGCTGATCGGTCATGACTGGCAAGAAAGGACGATACCGCCAGATGGAATTGGGGCCAGCCTGAATACTTTCGCGAGTGACCGTCCGCCGCAATTCGTTATAGTCATAGGCCACTTCCAAGGGCCCAAAGCAAAACTCACAAACGTGGATAGCCTGCGGTTCATACTCAGCGCCACACTCTTTGCACTTCAGCGCGCGAAAGGTCGCAGTCGTTTGGGCGCGCAGTTCGGTCACCTGTGTCATAGCTAGAAAGTCCTAAAGGAAACTTGGATATTTGGGAATGTTCGCATGATGCTAACACGGACAACAGGGAGCGTCAAACAAACCCGACTATTTTTATCGGGTATTAAAAAATTTCTTTTCCAGCAGGGGTTTTCGAGATTTTGTTAAGGATTTTGCAGAAATGGACGGATATGAAGGTTAAGACATACAGCAAGTTGTTTGTTGGAAGTATCCATCTAACGATCTCCATCCCCTATCTGGGCAAACTCTCTAAAAATAAGGCCTATAACTCAGGCTCCCTGTTGGACGAATTAGCCCCAATGCCCCTGTTGCAGATGACTGACACTTTCCAGGGTTTACGACCGTCAAAGATTAGGAGAGTTCGAGGAGCGACTTCTCACCGCAAAGTGATGGAACCCTGACAAAAGCAAGCGCCAGACAATCAGTCCGATCCCCGCAGAAATCGTTTTGTCACTGGTTTTTGACTATGAAAGTCTGCTCAATTCATCAGATTTTCAATATTGCTAAAATGGGGGTGTGTGCAACTTTGTCAAACAGTTGTTATATTCTGTAATACCAAAGCCGTCGTCCTGGCTTGAGGTTGGGCTTACCCACTTAGGGGCAGGCGATCGCTCGGTAATGTTGACTGCTCTCGGTTACGTGAACCGGAACCCTACTCTCTCATTTGGAAGGATTAATCGATTATGGAAGAGCCAACTGCTTATCAACTGACACTCGAACAACAGTTTCAAATGCAGCTCATGCAGCAGTCTGCGCATGCATTGAGCCAGGAACAAATTCTGGATATGGTGGCACAGGTTTCTCGCCTGTTGATGGTGAAAGACAACGTCATTAGAAGTCTGATGAACCAGCTACCTATGAGCCCCCTGGGTTGTGAAGGCTAGTTTCCTGCATTGTGATTCTTAGGTTTTACAAGGAGTGTCAATATGGACCCGTCAGCATTTGAACTCAGTCTTGAACAGCAATTTGAGGTACGCCGTCTTCAGCAAGAAGTGGAAGGCATGGATCATGACCAAGCCGTTGACTTTCTGCTCAAGCTAGCTGAAGAGATGATGATCAAGGACAACATGATTCGTGATTTGACAAAGCGGGGCTTCATCTAAACCCAATACCCGTGTGAGTGGACGCGCTCTGTCTCTTGCTTGGTTCCTTGCCAGTTAGGGAAAGAAGCTGGGGGCAATGGGACGTCACCTCATTTCTGCATGGCTCCTCGCACAGTAACGGCTAACGGTTATCCAGCCTCTATTTGACTTGGGATATACGATTTGGGATATGCGACTTGGGATATAGAACTTGGGATGTAAATGTGAGATTATTTTGGCTGACTATCAAACACTTTGACCTGTCAGCTTGTTTTATTGGGTCAGGATGTCCTATCTTAATGAAATTTGCTGTGGGACAGCGATCGCAGGATTGACCTTAATTTTTAACTAATACCAATTTAATCTGATGCTGCATAGAACTTACCCCACCGCCTGCGGCACCTCCCCTTGGTAAGGGGAGGTTGGGAGGGATCAGATAATGCTCATTATTAAAGAAAATTGGTATAACCCTATTCCTAATCCGGTAATCATCGCTCCAGGCTTATCTAAGCACCTGCCCTGATCCAGTATGTTGTATCGCTGGATCACGGTCATTTGTGCTCTGGAGACGGCTAACAATCAGACCTTGGTCCACTGCTGGGGATGAGTATTGTTGACCCATTTGTAGCCATGGCAGGATAGCCAGGACACCACTTCGCCCTGGGTGCGGCAGGTAAAGATGGGTGGGACGTTCGCTCCGTTGGCTGCATAGGGGACAACCTGGAACCGGGCAGTGGGATTGTTTTCCTGCTTAACCACCGTAACCGTCTGAACGCTGGTGGACAGTCCATCAGACATGGCGCTTTCTCCTTACTGGCAGCGATAAGTTAGGGTTGTATTTTTATGAAATCACTGGACTGCACCCGTTTCAAGAAATTGTGATTCCAGTGAAAACAAAATGAATTCGTTTAAGATCGAGGTCACGGTTCCCACTTGTGTCCAGCCAGGGCAAAGGAGTTCTCCGTTGGTTCAATCGATCTCAGATGTTGCTACCCGTTTATCCCAACTTGATGGTCCGCAGGAATGGGATCTATCTGACTTGTATCAGGGATTTGATGATCCACAGTTGATGCAGGATCTGGAAGGGTTAAAACTGACCGCCGCCCAGTTTCGCGATCGCTACCGGGGCCAGGTCAAAGACCTGTCGCCGCAAGAGATTGCAGACTGTTTGCAACAACTGGAAGACCTATCCCAGCAGTCTGGCTATCTCTATGCCTTTCCCTCGCTGGTGTTTTCAGCGGACACTCGCAACAGCGAAGCCAAACAAATGCAGGACAAGGTGCTGCAAGCCCTGACAGAGATTGAAAACCAACTCTTGTTTTTTGACCTGGAACTGAAGGAACTGGATGAAGCACATCTGGCCCAGCTAGAAGCAGCACCAGTTCTGCAAACCTATCGTCACTATCTGCACAATATTGCCAGATTGCGCCCCTATAAATTGTCGGAGGCGGTGGAACAAACTCGCAACCAGGATAACCTGACCGGACGACAGGCCTTTATCCAGTTGCGATCGGTGCATTTGGGCGAGCAGGAGTATGAACCCGTAACCCTGCCGGATGGCAAAACCGCCAGCACGGAGGCCGAACTGAGTGCGCTGCTGTTCCATCCCAATCCGGAGGTACGGTACAACGCCTATGCCTCGGTGCGGCAGGTGATGCAGCAGCATAACTCGCTCTATGCCTACATTCTCAACACGGTGGCCCTGGATCACAAGCTGGAAAACCAGATGCGGGGTTACTCGTCTACGTTGCAAAAGCAACTGCTGGCAGATGAAGTGTCCGAGCCGGTCTTCTGGGCAATTATGGACGGCACCCGCGATCGCTTCGATCTGTGGCAGCGCTACTACCGTTTGAAAGCCCAGGCGCTGGGCCAACCCATTCGCACCTGTGACGTTTATGCGCCCTGGACAAGGGGCGAACAGACCTTACCCACTCTGCCCTACAACCAGGGTGTGGAAACCCTGTTAACCGCCCTGGAACAATTCGACATTAACTATGCTCGTCGGGCCGAGGAATTTTTCCTGAGAAACTGGGTGGATGCCAAGGTTCGACCGGGTAAGCGGGGTGGAGCATTCTGCTGGTATACCCACGGCAAGCACAGCTATTTACTGCTGTCCTACACCGACGACTACAACTCCCTGTTCACCCTGGCCCATGAAATGGGACACGGACTCCACTTTGCCTGGATTGGCGATCGCCAAACCTACTTCAATAGCAACCCACCGATGGTGCTGGCCGAAGTAGCCTCCACCTTCAACGAGTTGCTACTCCTGGATTACCTGCTGCAACAAGCCGACAGCCCTGCGGTGAAACAGGCGTTACTAACCAGACAGTTGGAAGATCAACTGAATCTGTTATTCCGTCAAAGCACTATCAGCCGGTTGGAACTACAAATTCACGATCGCATCACCCAGAACAGCTTCAACCAGCAGTTCGTCAACGAACAGTGGCAATCGCTGTATCAAGAACTCTGTGGCGATGCAGTGGAAGTCCTGCCAGAACACCAGTATGACTGGGCCCGTATTGGTCATATCTACTTCAAGCCGTTCTACTGCTATCAGTACACCGCCTCCAACATTGTCAGTCTGGCCTGCTATCAAAAGTATCGCCAGGTTGGCCAGACATTTATTCCCGGCTATCTGGAACTGCTTGCCGCTGGAGGCAGTATGGACCAGGTTGAAGCCTTGCGTCGCTATGTGGATGTGGATCTGGAAAATCCAGCCACAATTCAGGCAGCTCTGCAATATGTCGAAGGTTTGCTCGATCAACTGCAGACGACGCTCTAAACAGGTTGATAGTCCAAATAGCCCAACTTCCGGGAACAGGCGTCACTCACCACTACTGAGCCAACAAGGGGATTCGGAGTTTCCGGATTCCCTGTCTGACCATTGTAAAAAGTCATGAAAGGTACTCATGAGTCCAGCGAAAGTTTTATAGCCTCCGGATAAAATTA
>CAZBTL010000196.1:0-5398 GCA_964494755.1 uncultured bacterium
GATGGTGAAAGGGCTTTGTGAGAAGGATTTCCTGCGGAAACCTTTCACAATCCTGGTCGGATCGCTATATTCAGGCAAATGCTGAGCAAAAAGATACATCGGGGTGGTTGAGGCAGGTTAAGCCGAGATGACTCTTTTTCCTAGTCGGGCATTGCTGATTCCAGGGATAAAAAGGATGCTTGAAACTTCGTTGCAATTCATCCTGCTTTTCAGCAACGCCTTTTCCCAGGCGCACCCTGACAAACCCTGTCCTTACAACTACTGCTGGTTGCCGAAGGAATTGAATAAATGTCAGGAAAACTTCATAATCCAGCCGGTTAGATAAACCGGGCCAGAGTGACATTAACCACGAATACTGGAACCGAGTAGATAGATGCCCTTGCAGGCTTTTCCTTGACGGAATGAAAAATCGCCTTGACCTCGTCCTACCACCCTAATCAGTCTGACTGAGGCTTGGCAAGTTTCAGGCTTGGCAAGCCAATTTTGATGGGTGAGTGGTCGAACTGTAACCACGCGTCAATTAGTCAGTGAGGGGTAAGATCTGACAATTTCCTTAAGGACTGCCCCCCAAAGGCGATCCTCATTACAAAATTCAGACTACTGGATTGAATCACTTTCTAGTATCTAGGCAATATTCTTTCGGCCGCTTTCAGGCATCCATGACAGCCATAATGAACAGCACGAATCTGGTGTCCCAACAAGGTCTATACGATCCGCGATTTGAACATGATGCCTGTGGTGTGGGCTTCATCGTCCACATGAAGGGCCAGAAGTCCCACGACATCGTGTCACAGGCCCTCACCATCCTGCTGAATTTGGATCATCGGGGAGCCTGTGGCTGCGAAGCTAACACAGGGGATGGGGCTGGTATTTTGATGCAGGTGCCCCACAAATTTCTCAGGAAAGTCACCGCGACCGAGCAGATCAATCTCCCGGACGCTGGTCAGTATGGCGTTGGCATGATCTACGCTTCCCCGGATGCCGCCACGCGGGAAAAGAGTCGCCGCGTTTTTGAGCAGGTTGCAGCGGCAGAGGGTCTCCAGGTGCTGGGGTGGCGGGATGTGCCGACGGACAACTCCATGATTGGTAACACGGCTAAGGCCAGTGAACCTTTCATGCAGCAGGTCTTCATCCAACGGCCTGCTGAACTGACCGATGACGCGGCCTTTGAACGCAAGCTGTTTGTGGTCCGCAAACTCTCCCACAATGCTATTCGGGGCGCCAAACTAGACCCGTTCTGGTATCCTTCCAGTCTGTCCAGCCGCACACTGGTCTACAAAGGCATGTTGATGCCGGTCCAGGTGGGGCAGTATTATCCCGATCTGCAGGATCCGGATATGGAAAGCGCCCTGGCTCTGGTCCATTCCCGCTTCAGTACCAATACTTTCCCCAGTTGGGAGCGGGCCCATCCCTATCGCTACATTGCCCACAACGGTGAAATCAACACATTGCGGGGCAATATCAACTGGATGCATGCTCGGCAGTCCCTGTTTCAGTCCGAACTGTTTGGCGAGGATATTCAAAAAATTCAGCCGGTGATCAACATTGATGGCAGTGACTCGCTGATTTTTGATAATGCCCTGGAACTGCTGACTCTGGCTGGGCGATCGCTGCCCCATGCGGTGATGATGATGATTCCTGAGCCGTGGACTAATCATGAGTCCATGAGCGATGAGAAAAAAGCTTTCTACGAATATCATTCCTGTCTGATGGAACCGTGGGATGGCCCGGCTTCCATTGCCTTCACCGATGGCACCATGATGGGGGCCGTGCTGGACCGTAATGGTCTGCGGCCGTCTCGCTACTACGTCACCAAGGATGACTTAGTGATTATGGCTTCTGAGGCCGGCGTGTTGCCGATCGAGCCAGAGCGAGTCGCCTTGAAAGGTCGGCTGCAGCCAGGCCGCATGTTCCTGGTGAATATGGAAGAGGGTCGCATTGTTTCGGATGAGGAAATCAAGCATCAGATTGCCAGTGCCCATCCCTATCGGGACTGGATCAATCAGTACATGGTGGAGTTGGGGCAGCTAAAAGAGGGGCCAACTGTCCAGGACTTTGAGCCCTTACCCCTAATTCAACGGCAACTGGCCTTTGGCTATACCTTCGAGCAACTACGCATCCTGCTGACCCCGATGGCTCGCGATGGGGTAGAGGCGGTGGGTTCGATGGGCGCTGACACCCCCTTGGCGGTTCTGTCCGATCGCCCCAAGTTGCTCTATGACTACTTTCAGCAGTTGTTTGCCCAGGTCACCAATCCGCCCATTGACTCCATTCGGGAAGAGATCATTACCTCGGCAGAGACCACCATCGGTGCAGAACGCAACCTGCTCAAGCCAGAGCCAGAAAGCTGTCGGCTGATTGAACTGAAGACGCCAATCCTGACCGATGCCGAACTGAATAAGCTGAAGCACCTGAGTGAACCAGGATTTCGCTCCTTAACCCTGCCTATCCTATTTACCCCCCAAGAAGGCGTGAAGGGTTTGGAAGCCGCCCTAGAACAGCTCTTTGCCCAGGCTGACCAGGCGATTTCGGACGGGGTGAATATTCTCATCCTCAGCGATCGCGGCATGGATCGGGACAAAGCACCCATTCCAGCATTGCTGGCGGTTGCCGGTCTGCACCATCACCTGATTCGAAACGGTAGCCGTACTCGGGTGGGCCTGGTGTTGGAGTCGGGGGAACCACGGGAAGTGCATCACTATGCCACCCTGATTGGCTATGGCTGCGGTGCCATCAATCCCTATCTGGTGTTTGAGACGATCGATGACATGATCAACGAGGGTCTGCTGGTCAATGTGGACTATGCCACCGGCTGCAAGAACTACATCAAGGCAGCCACCAAGGGTGTGGTCAAAGTAGCCTCTAAGATTGGCATTTCCACCCTGCAAAGCTATCGCGGAGCCCAGATCTTTGAAGCGATCGGTTTAAATCAATCAGTCATTGACCGCTACTTCACCTGGACGGCCTCCCGAATTCAAGGGGCTGACTTGGAAGTCATTGCCCAGGAAGCGGTTCTGCGGCATAGCCATGCTTTCCCCGATCGCGAGGTAAATGGCCATACCCTGGACGTGGGCGGCGAATATCAATGGCGCAAGGATGGGGAAGCCCACCTGTTCAGCCCGGAGACCATCCATGCCTTGCAAAAGGCGGTCCGCACCGGCGATTACGAAATCTACAAGCGCTACGCCCAATTGATCAACGACCAGAACCAGAAACTCTTTACCCTGCGCGGCTTACTAGAATTTAAGCCCCGGCAGCCGATTCCGATTGAGGAAGTGGAACCGATTGAAGCAATCATGAAACGCTTTAAGACGGGGGCCATGAGCTACGGATCGATTTCCAAGGAGGCCCATGAGACCCTGGCGATCGCCATGAATCGGATTGGCGGCAAGTCCAACACCGGCGAAGGCGGCGAAGACCCAGAGCGCTATACCTGGACCAATGAACGGGGCGACTCCAAAAATAGCGCTATTAAACAGGTGGCTTCGGGACGCTTTGGCGTCACCAGTCTCTACCTGTCCCAGGCGAAGGAAATTCAGATCAAGATGGCCCAGGGGGCAAAACCAGGAGAAGGCGGCCAACTTCCCGGTGGCAAGGTCTATCCCTGGATTGCCAAGGTGCGCCACTCCACCCCTGGCGTGGGACTGATCTCCCCACCGCCCCACCACGACATCTATTCGATTGAAGACCTGGCCGAACTAATCCATGACCTGAAAAACGCCAATCGCAACGCCCGCATCAATGTGAAGCTGGTGTCGGAGGTGGGTGTGGGCACGATCGCCGCTGGGGTGGCCAAGGCCCATGCCGATGTGGTGCTGATCTCAGGTTACGATGGCGGTACAGGCGCCTCACCCCAGACCTCGATCAAGCACGCTGGTCTACCCTGGGAACTGGGATTGGCAGAAACCCATCAGACCTTGGTGCTGAACAATCTGCGATCGCGGATTGTGGTGGAAACCGATGGCCAACTGAAGACCGGCCGGGATGTGGCGATCGCGGCTCTGCTAGGCGCAGAAGAATTTGGCTTTTCTACTGCCCCCCTGGTCACCTTGGGTTGCATTATGATGCGGGTTTGCCACCTGAATACCTGTCCGGCTGGTATTGCCACCCAAAACCCACAGTTACGGGAGAGCTTTGTCGGTGAGCCGGAACACACGGTGAATTTCATGCAGTTTGTGGCCCAGGAATTGCGGGAAATCATGGCGCAACTGGGCTTCCGCAGTCTGAATGAGATGGTGGGCCGGACTGATGTCCTGGAACCGAAGAGAGCGATTGAGCACTGGAAAGCCCGCAACATTGATCTGTCCAAGATTCTTTACCAGCCGGAAGCGGGCTCCGACGTGGGACGCTACTGCCAGATTCCCCAAGACCATGGCTTAGAGAAGTCCCTGGACATGACCGTCTTGCTGGATCTCTGCAAAGACGCGATCGAGCACGGTCAACCCGTCAAAGCCACCCTGCCGATCAAAAATATCAACCGGGTCGTTGGCACCATTCTGGGCAACGAAATTACCAAGCGCTACCCTCAGGGTCTACCGGATAACACCATTCATCTGCACTTCCAGGGCAGTGCCGGTCAGAGCTTGGGAGCCTTTGTGCCAAAGGGGGTGACACTGGAACTGGAAGGCGACGCCAATGACTATCTGGGCAAAGGATTGAGCGGTGGCAAGATCATTGTCTACCCACCTGCTGGCTCCACTTTTGTAGCGGAAGAGAACATCATCATCGGCAATGTGGCCTTCTACGGAGCCACTAGCGGCGAAGCCTACATTTCCGGTGTGGCTGGTGAGCGCTTCTGCGTCCGCAATTCCGGTGTAAATACAGTGATCGAAGCCGTTGGTGACCATGGCTGCGAATACATGACCGGCGGCAAGGTGGTGATCCTGGGACCTACGGGCCGCAACTTCGCAGCTGGCATGAGCGGCGGCATTGCCTACATCCTGGATGAACAAGGAGACTTTGCCAGCCGCTGTAACACCTCAATGGTGGGCCTGGAAAAACTGGAAGATCCGGAAGAAATCGCCGAACTCCGTCAGATGGTACAAAACCATGCCGACTACACCGGCAGCAAAAAAGCCGCCAAGGTCCTGGCCCACTGGGAAGAATCTGTGACCCAGTTTGTTAAGGTCATGCCGAAGGACTACAAGCGAGTCCTGCAAGCCATCAAAAACGCTCTGGCCGCTGGCCTCAGTGGGGATGCCGCCCTCTCCGCCGCCTTCGAAGAAAATGCCCGCGATGTCGCCCGTATCGGTGGAGGTTGATGTCTCCTGCCCACCCTACATCTTCAACTGCCAGGAAAAGATACGTTGAATCAGAAATGAACAAGCCTCACTCTGTTAAAACGCTAGAAGAATTTGGACGAGTTCAACTCTCCAAGAGCTTCTTCATGCGGGAATTT
>CAZBTL010000196.1:5498-8019 GCA_964494755.1 uncultured bacterium
CACAACATTAATGAATTATGGGAAAACCAACTGGCTTTATTGAGTACCTGCGGGAAGTGGCTTCGGAACTAGCGCCACTGGAACGAATTCACAACTGGGATGAGTTCCATCTGCATATGCCGGAGGAAAAACTGAGGATCCAGGCGGCCCGCTGTATGGACTGCGGCACTCCGTTTTGTCACACCGGCACGCTGATCAGCGGCATGGCCAGTGGCTGTCCCATTAATAACCTGATTCCTGAGTGGAATGACCTGGTCTATCGTGGTCTCTGGCGGGAAGCGTTGGATCGGCTGCATAAAACCAACAACTTCCCCGAGTTTACGGGACGGGTCTGTCCGGCACCCTGCGAAGGGTCCTGCGTGTTGGGCATCCACAACCCACCCGTGACAATCAAGAACATCGAAGTCTCTATCATCGACAAAGGCTGGGAAGAGGGCTGGATTACCCCCGAACTGCCGGAAAAGCGTACCGGCAAGAAGGTGGCGATCGTCGGTTCCGGGCCAGCCGGTCTCTGTGCCGCGGCTCAATTGAACCGGGCCGGTCACTGGGTGACGGTATTTGAGCGGGAAGATCGGCCAGGTGGATTGCTGATGTATGGCATTCCCAACATGAAGCTGGACAAGAAGGAAGTAGTGCTGCGCCGGATTCAGGTTCTGGAAGCGGAAGGGGTCACCTTTACCTGTAATACCGAAGTTGGAAAGGATCTACCGGCTGAGCAATTGCTGAAGCAGTTTGATGCGGTTATCCTCTGTACCGGCGCCACCAAACCCCGAGATCTGCCCATTCCTGGCCGAGAGTTGCAGGGCATTCACTTTGCCATGGAATTTCTCACCGCCAATACCAAAGCAGTGCTGAATGGCAGTCGCAATGGCGGCTTTATCTCGGCTGCTGATAAGGATGTCGTGATCATTGGTGGTGGTGATACGGGTACCGACTGCGTCGGCACCTCCATTCGTCATGGCTGTCGAAGCCTGGTTCAGTTAGAAATTATGCCCCAACCGCCAGCGGAACGAGCCGCCGATAACCCCTGGCCAGAATGGCCCAAGATTTATCGCATGGACTATGGCCAGGAAGAGGCGGCAGCCAAATTTGGTGATGATCCCCGTGTCTATACCACTACGGCCACCCAGTTTGAGGGAGATGGCAACGGCCAGGTGAAAGCCGTCCATACGGTCCAGGTGCAGTGGCAGAAAACCGAGAAAGGTCAGTTCGTACCGCAACCAGTTCCAGGCACGGAAAAGGTGCTGCCAGCCCAACTGGTATTGCTGGCAATGGGTTTTCTGGGGCCAGAGCAACCCCTACTGGATGCCCTGGGTCTGGAGCGGGATGGCCGCAGTAATGTAAAAGCAGACTACGGCAAGTATGCCACCAGCATTCCCGGTGTGTTTGCCGCAGGTGACTGTCGGCGTGGTCAAAGCCTGGTGGTTTGGGCCTTTAACGAGGGGCGGGGAGTTGCCCGTGAGTGCGATCGCTTCTTGATGGGGCATACCGATTTGCCTTAAACGCTGGAATCCCCTGTTCCAACTCCATCTCGGCTGGGTTGATTGGCCTTGGCCTTCACCAATTCCTGCTGAGCAGCCAGGGTGATTTGTCGCACCTGTTGCGGTTCCAGAGAAATAGCAGGTGCTGGCCCAACCGAGGCCTCTTTCAGCCAGAGCAAATATTCCACATTGCCCGCCGGACCCAGCAACGGGGACCAGGTAAGCCCATGCCCCTGCCAACCCAGACTTACGGCGGCAGCCAACACTTGTAAAATGGCCTCTGCCTGGTCCTGCGGATCGCGCACCACGCCGCGTTTGCCGACTCGTTGTCGGCCTACTTCAAACTGAGGCTTGACCAGTAACACAACTTCCCGCGGTGGTTGCAGCAACTGCCAGAGGGTCGGTAGGACTTTAGTCAGCGAGATAAACGACACATCCACCACACCCAGATCCGGACGGGGGACCTCCAAACCATACAACTGGTCAGGGAGCACATGCCGCAAATTGGTGCGTTCCCGCAGGATCAGCCGGGGGTTCTGGCGTAACTCCCAGGCCACCTGACCGTAGCCGACGTCGATGCCATAGACCTGCTGAGCCCCGGACTGCAAGAGACAGTCGGTAAAGCCGCCAGTAGAAATGCCCCCATCCAGGCAGATCCGGCCATTCACCGAAATCTGAAACTGGGCGATCGCCTTTGCCAGCTTCTCTCCCCCCCTGGACACATAGGGCGATCGCTGCCGCACCCGAATAGCTGCTGAGGTCTCTACCTCTGTTCCCGGCTTATCCAGAACCTGCTGATTCACCTGTACCTCACCAGCCCGAATCAACCGTTGCGCCTGCTGCCGCGAATCGCAGAGACCCAGTTCCACCATTAATGTGTCCAGTCGTTGTTTGGGCATAATGCAACTCAGGCGTTATTGCCGTTTTCCTCACTGCGATGCTGCAAAATATCCAGAATGCGGCGATTTTCGGTTTGCAATCCTCGTATAGCAATCCTAAATGATTTGTGAACGGCTGGATGGTGAAAGGGCTTTGTGAGA
>CAZBTL010000197.1:0-8002 GCA_964494755.1 uncultured bacterium
GCTTACTGGCCCAGGTGGTTCGTCAAGTTTCCCACCGGCTGAACCGCAAGGTCGAGAAGGATTTCAGTCAGACCTACGGCGCGCCAATCTTATAGGTTGCCAGACGCACAATCGGTTGCTGGCAGCAGCGACGACCCAACTCTCACATCTTTACAGCTATATTCCCCAATCAACCGAATCGTCTGGAGGAGATTTTGGGTAATGGGTTGAGCCTCAATGAAGCCTGGTTCGAACGACTTCATTGCAGTTCCACTTGATTGTGTTCATCCAGGGCTTGAGTGAGCACTGGTGTAGCCTGATGTTTAACCTTAAAGTCATACTGGGAACTGGTTAGAAACTAATGCGGAGTTGCAAGAGATCCTTCCATTCCCGAGAAAATCGGGATGACTGGATTCGAACCAGCGGCCCCTTCGTCCCGAACGAAGTGCGCTACCAAGCTGCGCTACATCCCGACATCAACAGCACTTAACTAAAGTAGCATATCTGGGTCCGGAGCTGGCGGGTTAAACAGAATAGGAGCACTTCTGAGCGCGGTAAATCTGGCCAATCGGTCAAAAGAGCGGGTTCCCAGCGGGAGGGGGCGGAGGAAAGGTCCTGACTCGCACCTCTTTCTTCTGACAACAAACCGCTATAGGATGGACTGGACAATCGACTGATCGCAGGAGTAGGCAGCTTGCAGACCAGCGTGAGGGACGGGCGACAACTGTGTCTGTTTGAAGATCTAGAGACTGCCACCCAGCTCGATCAGGTACTTTGGCATCGGTCTTTTGATCAGCGACCCAGTTCTCTCCATCGCCTCTGTTCCTTTAAGTCACCCACATCAGCCCCCCTGGTTCAGACGCTGATCGACCTGTATTCCCAACCAGGGGAAGTGGTCTTAGATCCCTTCGCTGGGTCGGGGGTCATTCCCTTTGAGGCTGCGCTGTCTGGACGAACTGCCGAGGCGATCGATTTAAATCCCTGTGCCTGTCTGGTCAGCCAGGGAAAGTTGACAGCTCCCTGCAGTTTACGCCAAGCCCTACGGCAGGCCGATCAGTTGCTCATCCAGGTGGAAGCTAAGGCGGCATCCGTCGATCTGAACCAGGTTCCGGTCTGGGTGCAGGACTTTTTCCATCCCCAAACCTTGCAAGAAATTGTGGCCGCTTTTCAACAGTTGTACGAACAACCGAATGCGTTCCTGTCCGCTTGTCTGCTGGGTATCCTGCACCATGTGTTACCCGGATTTCTGTCCTATCCCACGCAGCCGGATGCCCCCTATCTGAAGCGGGCCTCTTTTCCGCCGGACCAGTTTCCTCACCTATATACCTACCGGGATGTGCGATCGCGACTGATGACCAAAATTCGGCGGGTCTATCGGCAGCACCAATTGCCACACCACTGGAATGACCGCCAATATCGTGTCCAGCAGGGATCGGCAACTCACCTGGCGATCGCCGACAGCTCAGTTGATACCATCCTCTCCAGCCCACCCCACCCTGGCGCATTTGACAATCTCCGGCGGAGTCAACTCCGACTGTGGTTTCTGGGCTACCCCCACTGGCAAACCCTGCAAGCCGACCTGATCGCAAACCAACAGGCCTATCGAACCCAAATGCCTCTTTGCCTGCAGGAAATGGCGCGGGTCTTAAAGCCTGGCGGCTACTGCATCCTTCTACTAACAGAGCTAGTCCACCAAGGACAAACTGAAGGATTGGCGGAACAACTGGTCGAGATGGCCGTTGGCAGCACAAACCACCAATTTAGCCTGGAAACCCTGTACGACCGGGCCCTTCCCGGCAGCCAGCGGTCTGCCTTCTGCCAACGGCCCTTGAAAGTACAACGCCTCGTTATCCTGAAGCGGGAAAAAACCAAATATCAGCCCGCAGCCTAACCGAATTAACCGGAAAGAGGGGGATCGTTTCTGATATCGTGAGTTTAATATAGCAATCCTCCTGAATTGGTAAGTGGAACCAACATGGGCTTCCTTTCTGGCAGAAGTTCTGAATGATCGCTTGCTTCTGTTGATCGGAGGATTGTCATATCACCTGCTTCCGGGGCTCAGTTCTTTTCACCCGAGAGACCAGCCTGCTATAGTCAAGTTGTTCTGTCAGGGTTGATCCGGCGCTTAGTGAATGGAAGCCTTTCCGTGAAAACTGAACTTCCTTCATTGCAGCGGTTCAAGCTTTATCAGGGACAATGAGTAACGATTCACAGTCCAGTTTTCGGCTCAACTTATCCCGTCCTCTGTCAGATTGGCTGAATGATCTGCGCTGGCAAATCGGTCAGGTTCTTAGTCGCTGGTTTCCCTACAATTCCTCTTGCGATCAGGCGATCGCAGATGCCCTACGAGAACAGTACGAACAGGAGCGATTAATTAACCAGGTCGCCACCCAGATTCGTCAGAGCCTTGAGTTACCAGTAATTCTGGACACCGCCGTTCACGAAATTCGGCGCATCCTGCAGGCTGATCGGTTAGTCATTTTTCAATTCACCCCCGCTCTTTTGGCCCGCGAAATCGCTTCAAGGGCAGATGCCAGCCGCTCGCCGGTCAACCAGACAGCAACAGATGAGGTCCTGGCTGCCAATGGGGGGAAAATCACCTATGAAGCTCGCAGCAATGAGACGATTCCCTCCGTCTTAAATCTACAAGAGGGAGCTTATTGCTGGATTCAAGTTCCCGATTGTCAGGAAAAGTACCGTAAGGGAATGGTGCAGGCAGTCAACGATATAACAGCAGCTTACACCCATGCCCCCTGTCTCCTCAAAATGATGCAGCAGGCCCAAATTCAGGCCAAATTAGTAGCACCGATTGTACTGCAGGACGAACTCTGGGGCCTGTTGATTGCCCACCAATGCGATCGCCCGCGCCTCTGGTTGGACAGCGAAGCCAGCTTAATGCAACGGTTAACTGAACTGTTGGCGATCGCCATCCAACAAAGCCGTCTTTACACTCAACTGCAACAACAGGCCCAAACCCTGGAACAACGAGTGATTGAGCGCACCCAAGAACTGCGAGATACCCTCACCACGGCTCAAGCCGCCAACCAAACCAAAGCCGAGTTTCTGGCCATGATGAGCCATGAACTGCGGACCCCTTTGACCTGCATTATCGGCATGTCCAACACCCTCCTGCGTCTCCCCCCTGGCACTGAAGGGGAACGATTCCTCTCCCTGGAACGACAGCGGGACTACTTGAAGACCATTCAAAACAGCGGCGAACATCTCCTGGAACTGATCAACGATATTTTGGATCTTTCCCAGGTTGAGTCAGGGCGAATGCTGCTAGATATTCGGGAATTCTCCCTTTCCCAACTGGCCGGTGAGGTCATCCGCATGTTGAAGGAAAAGGCAAGAGAGAAACAGATTCAATTGTCCCTGGAACTCGATCTGCAACCCCAGAATAAGGGAAGCACAGCCTCTGAGCCAGATTATTTCCTGGCCGATCCCCTACGCATGAAGCAAATCTTGCTGAATTTGCTGAGCAACGCCATCAAATTTACGCAAGCAGGAGGCAAGGTAACGCTGCGGATCTGGAAAGAAGATGAGTACACCGTTTTCCAGGTTCAAGATACCGGCATCGGCATTCCTGCAGACCAGAAGCCACTTCTGTTTAACAAGTTTCAGCAACTGGATATGTCCCGCCAGCGACGCTACGAAGGCACTGGTTTGGGGTTGGCCCTGACCAAACAGTTGGTCGATTTGCATAGTGGTTGGATCGAGGTTGAGTCAACCGTTCAGCGGGGTTCCACCTTTACCGTTTGGATTCCATCCCAGACATCCGACCTCAAATCTTCAACCGTTGGCAGCCAGAATGGTGATTCATCCCAACTATTACAGGGTCGAATCGTCCTGATCGAAGACCAGGAAGAAACCGCAACCCTGATTTGTGATTTACTGACTGCTGCGGGTTATCAGGTCATTTGGATGGTCAAAGGATCCACTGTCCTGCAGCAAATTGAAATTCTGCGCCCGGTCATGGTGTTAATGAATAGTCGCCTGAATTGGCTGAATGCCCGTGACATCTTACATAGCTTGCGCCACAATCCCCTCACCCAGTCAATTCGAGTTCTGGCCCTGACACCAGCCCCCCCCTCCGCCCCATCTGACGACTGGCTGACCACTGAAGCCAATGACTATTTTCTTTTGCCCATCCAACAGCCAGAACAACTTCTCGATAAGGTCATGGCATTACTAAGCTAGCCATTGGCCCATTACTGATCAATCAATGGCGAAACAATTAATGGCGAAACAATTAATGGCGACAATAAAGATAAATTTTAGAATCCGGATTTAAGTTCCGGTTAAAGTGACCAAATATATATTCCTGATAGTCCTGCCGAATAAACCAATCCACCGATCGCTTCAGGAACTGTTTTTGCAATTCAGGAAAAACAATCACACACTGAATTTTCTGCAGATCTGTGACCCGATCCAAAGTTCGAGCCCCATATAAGTCAAGAATTTTTCTTTCAAGCACCGGATCAACTGTCGCTTTACCATAGGTTGCTAAGTATAAATAGGGTCGTTTTGAAACATACTCCAAATATTTCTTGATGGAACCCGTCCACTCTGAATAGACATAGGGATTGGTAACCAAAACAATCTGAGAGGTTGGCTCTGTATTGTCTGCGATCGCAGTCAGCAATGCTTCAGTTGATCGCCCTTCCAGGGCAAATATTCGTGACTTTTCCAGCACCAGTCCAAGCTTAAGAATGAGACTAAAAACAATCAGAAATAGCAGCACGTACACCAACGGTTTTGCTCTTTGCCTGAGTCGTCGGTAAATGCAGGTAATGCCGAAGGACAGCCCCAAAATTCCTGGAAACAAATATCGCTGGGAGATTCCAGATTTTGCATAGATCACCGCTTGCGGCAGGATAATCAACGTCAATAGTAACGCCAGATATAGCAATCCTAAATGATTTGTGAACGGCTGGATGGTGAAAGGGCTTTGTGAGAAGGATTTCCTGCGGAAACCTCTCACAATCCTGATCGGATCGCTATAGCCAATATTTCTGATATCCACGGGATATATTTCAGCTTGGTTATCAGCAGATTTCAAGCAAGAGAGCATCAGCAAGAAGAAGAGTGCAATCAGCAGAATCAGGCCATTGCCCTCCTGTAGCAAACTCCAACTGGCCTGCCATATTTTCCCCAAATTCAAACCTTCGTAACCCGCATATTGAATTTCAGGAGTAGTGCCAACTTCATATTTAACAAATAGTAATTCTGCGACAAAAACAATCAACAACACACCAACCGAAAAGCGATTTCTCTGCAGTGATTGGAGCCAGCCGATTGATTTGGCAGTCTTATCTATCCAAAGTTTTGCAAAAACGACCGCTGGAATCATCAAGATGAACGGTTCCTTCGACAACGACATCAGGATGACATACACCACAAAAAGCCCCTGACAAACCGCATTCACCCATCGCGAATTGACCTGAATCGCAGCAAAGAGCAGCGCGATCGCAAGGGTAAACATGCCAATTGTTTCAGAGGGTCCCAACTGCCACCAAATCGCAGATTGCGCCCCTATCACTGTCAGGCCAGCAAACAGCAACGATTCCAAAATCGAAAAGGAAATTAGTCGTGCCAATACGAACAAGAAAAAAGTCGTCAAAATCGCTAAATAGGCATTAAAAATCGACCAGGCTGGAAAATTGATTCCCAGCAAAGAAGTTTGGAAAATTCGATTGATGAAGTAGAACACACGAAATCGACCAGTAGCGTGATCGACTTCCAGCCACTGCCGGATGGTGTCAAATAAACTAAGCCCCTGCGCTGTTAAGGCATGGTGAATCGCAACAATATCATGGTCGTCCGTAAAGTGATAGCCAGAGTTCCACGAACCACTGATCAGAAAAACAATAGCCCAAAAGAGGGTAATGACAAGCAAGACGGTGAAATAACTATGCGTCTTGAGAAATTGACCTGCACTGTTCATGCCACATCTGTTGGT
The DNA here is from genome assembly GCA_964494755.1 of uncultured bacterium. Taxonomy (GTDB): domain Bacteria; phylum Cyanobacteriota; class Cyanobacteriia; order Leptolyngbyales; family Leptolyngbyaceae; genus CAZBTL01. The sequence goes on from CAZBTL010000197.1 coordinate 5,942, forward strand.
AAGCCTGCTCCATATCACGGGCAAATTGTCTGGCGTTCCAGAGGGGGGCCGTCTGACGCGATCGCCACAGTTTCCAGGCTACCTGTTGTCGCAAAGCCGAGTCCATCCCAAACCGAACTCCCCACTCGACGTATTCTTCATCACTCCAGGCAATGCCCTCTTCAATTCCAGCATTCACCAACATGGTGTAGCTGTTGCGGGCGGCAAATTGTTGCCCTACCCGCGTAACCAGGGGAATTCCGACCCACAGCGTCTCCATAGTAGTAGTAGCGCCATTATAGGGAAAGGTATCTAGCACGACATCGGCCAGACTTAAATTAGCCCGGTGAATGTCCTCCGAGGGGGTGTCTGGTAAAAAACGCAGGCGATCGCAGTCCACGCCAACGTCGCGAGCCAGATCCCGAAAGAAACCCTGAACCGAAGTCTGATCAGCGAATCCTTTAATTAAGAAGTAACTGTTGGGCACAGCCTTCAGAATTTGCAATTGTAAGCGGGCCGTATCCCGATGTCGCTTGTATCCCCGCTGGGCACTGAGATAGACCACCGCATCTGCTGGAATATCCAGATCCGACCGTTTCAACGTCGGCACCCCAACCTCAAACCCATCCACCGCCAGGTAAGTGTGGGGTAGCCGCCAGATTTTTTCTCGATAGTAGGTTTGCGCATCCTCCGGCAAGACATAGGGATCGGCAATGTAGTAATCAATTGCTGGCAGACCGGAAGCATCCCAGCCCAACCAGGTTACCTGGATGGGAGCCGGTTTCAAACTCATGACTTCACAGGTCACATCCAGGGTAATGCTATCCAGATCGACCAGGATATCCAGGTCATCCTGAAAAATTTGCTCGGCAATTTCCAAGCTGTGAATGCCCATCTGCCGGATCACACAATCCATGCCGGAGTATTGCAGTTGCAGATAATCATCCACCGATTTGTAATTCACAAAATACAGAAACACCTGCACGTTTTGCCGGTCATGGTGTTTGATCAGCCAGCGGGCCAGCCAGCCAACCGAGTGATTGCAAAAGCAGTGAGAAATATAACCAACCTTCAGTTGCGGCTTCGTTCGCTGACTGGTCAGACGGGCTTGGTGCCGCTGGGCATAGCGATCGGCAATGTTGGGATGCTGTAACTGGATGTTGGTATGGCACAGTTCCAGGAGTTGATTTTGTAGCTTGCGGTTGCCAATGGCATCATCTCGAAAATAGGGAAAGAAAAAGCCGGTTGAGAGTAACCGCAGATTACGAGTCGAATCCAGGATGACGGGATGCTCCTGCACCAATGATTGCAATAAAGCTTCATGGTTGTGTAAGCGGGTCAGTGCTTCATCCCAATACCCCCCCGCATTCATCAGACCCCGCAGCAGAAGATGGCTGCCAAAGACCTGCTCGGTTGGATTAGTAGCAACGGCAAAACAATGGCGGGCGGCCGCAATGCCGCGATCGTACTGCTGGGCATTTTGATAAAACGGCGCCAGTTGCATCAAAACATCTAAACTGTCGGGAACCGCCCTCAGACACATCTCAGCCAGGTCTGCGGCCACCAACGGTAGTTTCCGTGTGTAGGCAATTCGCACTGCAGCCGGCAACACAATCTCAACGAAATCATTGGGGTTGGGGAACAGCGGCAAGCAGGCTTCTGCAAATTGGAGATACAACGGATGGGGCGGAACATCCGTCAACAGATCCTCCAACACCTGACCCAGTAAGTCCAGTGGCACCTCTGCAGGTTGGGCCAATGGCAACCGATCCAAAATGCCCAGATTCAAGAGATCCTCCGGAGACAGATCGCCTCGTTGAAGCGATAACCACAGCAAGTGCAGTAGATTCGATACATGAGCCGGGGCCAATTCGCGGATATGTTGCCGGATTACCCAGGCTGTGGCCCACTCTGTCTCTGCTGCTTGCTTCTCAGCCGCTTGCGCCAACACTTCCACCAGTTCCAGGGTCAGGTACTCAACCTGCTCTGCCGGTTCATCCGCCAGGGCCATAAACCAGGTCATCTGGGCTTCTGCTTCCTGCCCCTGCAGCAGCAATGCCAGTCCCATCCCCCAATAGTGAG
>CAZBTL010000198.1:0-7867 GCA_964494755.1 uncultured bacterium
AATTTTAAGGTGAACCCATTGGCTCGTAGTCGGCGCTTTAGCGCTTTAGCGCTGACTACAAACCCTAATTTTAGAGTTGACGCTGCACTAGCAGGCTGTCAACCCTCTGTTGCATGGCAGAATTGGCGATCGGTGCGGCTTTGCAACTCCACCCCCCAATCAAATTGCCCCTGATGGGGCGCCTCTGAAGGGAAGGAAGCCCTCGCACCCACCCCCCCTTAGCCATGACAGGATACTTACTCCAAGTAAAAAATATGTCTCCACCTGAGTTTGGGCAATGCTGAAATGAAAATTAAACTTTGCAGAATGTGCAGCTTGAACACTTTCTTGATTTCCCTGGAGCTTCAAGATAGAGAAGCAAAACCGGTTTGACGCAACTACCATGGCCAAGATCAGCCCATGCAATGACACCAACTGTCCAATTCAGTATATTTTGGACCTGATTGGCAGCAAATGGGCAATCCCAATTTTGCAAGAACTCTTTAATGGCAGCCGCCGCACCCATCAGTTTCTCGATTGCTTGCCTGGCATCAGCAGTAAGACCCTAATGATTCGGTTAAGGGAATTGGAAGCCTACGGTTTGGTCGAGCGTAAAATCTATGCGGAGATTCCGCCGCATGTAGAATATTCCTTGACCCCTAAGGGACGGGAAATTCAGCCGGTTTTAGTTGCCCTCTACACCTTAGGTCAGCAGTGGATGAGGCAAGAAAAATGTATTTGCCCGGTGCCCCAGGCCTCAGCCAGCTAGTCATTCTCCTCAAAGGCTATTCCCTGGGTATCCTGGCTGTTTTAGAGCTGCCTGTGTCAAGCGGACATTTCGTTGGGGCAGGAGTCAGAATTCCCAAACCATTATTTTGGCCACCGCCTGACGACTGGATTCTGAATTCCTGTTTGAGCTGACAAAGGGAACAAGATGTGAGATAAAGCCAAGGAGTGTACATCTCACTGAACCCGATTGGCAGCAAAGCAATGGATATTAAATCGCTGATTCGTGAAATTCCTGACTTTCCTAAAGCAGGGATTTTGTTCCGGGATATTACCACCCTCCTGCGGGATGCCGATGGGCTTCGCTACACCATTGATGCCCTGGCCGACATTTGCATGGCGCTGGAGCCCGATTACGTTGTCGGCATGGAGTCCCGTGGTTTCATTTTTGGCGCCCCCCTGGCTTATAAACTGGATGTGGGCTTTATTCCGGTGCGCAAGCCGGGAAAATTACCAGCCGCGGTTCATGCCATTGAGTACGAATTAGAATATGGGATTGACCGTTTGGAGGTTCATCAAGATGCGCTTCATCCCGAATGTCGGATTGTCATCGTGGACGATTTGCTGGCAACCGGCGGAACCGCCAGTGCAACCGCTAAACTGGTGGAACAGGCTGGCGGCAAACTCGTGGGATGCGCGTTTGTGATTGAGTTAGTGGATTTGGGTGGTCGCAAACAGTTGCCGAATGTGCCTATTTTCTCCTTGCTGGAATATTAATCCCAACCTATGGCTCCTTCCGTCTCTAGCCAGTTTGAATCCAAGGTAGATGCTGTGACGGCGTTTTTCACCAGTGAGACGTTTATCTACATTGTCAAGCGGCTCTTGCAGGCTTTGCTGACGCTGTTTTTGGCATCCATTCTCTGTTTTGTCATTATTCAACTGGCACCGGGTGACTATCTGGACTCTCTCCGGGAAAACCCGAAAATCTCGCCGGAGCGGATTGAACAACTACGTCGCCAATTTGGCCTGGATAAACCCTGGTGGCAACAGTACTTTCTCTGGCTGGGGCAGGTGGTTACCCAGGGAAATTTTGGCACTAGTTTTGTCTATAATCGGCCGGTCTCGTCCCTGCTGTTGGAACGGGTGCCGGCCACGTTGCAACTGACGATCGCAGCGCTGATTCTTACCTGGGCAGTTGCCATTCCACTGGGGATCATTGGTGCGGTGAATCAAAACCGCTGGAGCGATCGGGTGCTACAGGTGGTCAGCTACACTGGCCAGGGTTTTCCCAGTTTCATCACCGCCCTGCTGTTGCTGATCCTGGCCCAGAACACGACTCCGCTGTTTCCGGTGGGCGATCGCACCAGCATTAACTTTGACGACATGACAGTTTGGGGCAAACTTTTGGATCTGGGCTGGCATATGATTTTGCCGACCCTGGCCTTGACCATCACTGGTTTTGCTGGCCTACAGCGAATTACCCGTGGCCAACTGCTGGATGTGTTGCGTCAGGACTACATCCAGACAGCCCGAGCAAAGGGGTTACCAGAAAACAAGGTGATCTATGTCCATGCCCTGCGCAATGCCATTAACCCCCTGATTACCCTGCTGGGGTTTGAGTTTGCTGGTTTGTTGAGCGGAGCCTTTATCACCGAATACTTCTTTAACTGGCCGGGATTGGGGCGGTTGATTCTGCAAGCGATGCAATCCCAGGACCTTTATCTGGTCATGGGTAGCTTAATGATGGGGGCTGTGATGCTAATCGTAGGGAATCTCCTGGCCGATTTGCTGTTGAAAGCGGCTGACCCCCGGATCAAGCTGGAAAACCTCAACTAAAACGTCTCAATGGTTGGTTCCCAGGTCTACTATCTGGTTCGCTCAAAGCTGGACGGCAAGTATGTGACGGCTCGTCCCCATGCTGGAGAGGACGATCCAACTACTTCCCCGGCATATCTACTGCTGTTCCGAGAACACTACGACGCCTTAAGTTATCTCAACACCCACGGCAGCGACTTGGCTCCTCAATTTGCGGTCGAATCCATTGCAGCCGGTCAGGTTGGCAGTTTGCTGGAACGGTGGGGCTTTACTGGCATTGCCGTGGTTCAAGATCCCCTATTGCCACGAGTCGAATTCCTGACCCAGTGATTCGGTTGCTGACCCTGGCAATTCCCCTGAACCTTTGCCCAACGCACCGCCTGATTCACCGCTGCTACGTTGCCCATGGCTACGGTTATGTCTGACTATTCGACCGACAGCCGCTCGGCAATTCGCAGCTTGGCCGATCGCGCCCGTGGGTTCTGCGTGATCTCGTCTTCCTGAGGGGTGATGGGCTTTTTGGTCAGGACTTTTAGTAAGGCGCACTCCTTCAACCGATGTTTGACGATCCGGTCCTCCAGGCTGTGAAAACTGATCAGGGCAATTCTGCCACCGGGTTTCAGCCAATGGGGCGCCTGATTGAGGAAGTGTTCCAACACCTCTAATTCCTGATTAACGACAATTCGCAGGGCTTGAAATACCCGCGTTGCTGGGTGGATTCGTCCGTAACGATAGGACGCTGGAACGCTACGGGCAATCACCTCGGCCAGTTCAGTCGTGGTCTGAAAGGGACGCTGCTCCACAATGCGGCGGGCAATACGGCGGGACAACCGCTCCTCGCCGTAGGTAAAGAAAATATTTGCTAGTTTGGCTTCTTCCCACTGGTTGATGACGCTGGCTGCGGTTAACTCCTGGCGCTGATCCATGCGCATATCCAGCGGTGCTTCCTGCCGAAAGCTAAAGCCCCGTTGCGGCACATCAAACTGGGCTGAACTGACGCCCAAATCCGCCAGGATGCCGTCAAATTGCTGGCTTCCTGGCTCAAACTGGGCAAAGTTGATCCGTTGGAAGCTGACCCGATCGCCCCATTCGGCTAGCCGGGACTGGGCCGCCGCGATCGCCTGGTCATCCTGATCCAAGGCCATTACCTGCCCACCAGCCGCCAGGATCAGGGCGCTGTGCCCGCCTCCACCCACGGTCGCATCCAGGTAAAGCCCCCCTGGTCGCACAGTCAATCCTTCTACCACCTCTCGGCGCAACACTGGCACATGGTAGACCTCAGGTTCAGCCTGTTCAGACGATAAGAGTGGTGGTTGGGTCAAACCAATTACCTGACATACTGCTTTCTTTAGCTTAGCGGGTCAGTGGTCAGTGGTCAGTTGCAGAGTCGCTGCTCGTACAGCGGTCAATCTTTTAGCTAATAGCAGTCAGCGATCGGCTGGATTGAACTCACTCTATCCATCTGCTGTTCAAGGTTGATGGTGACTTTCCCAGAAGTTCAGATGCTTACGGGCGATCGCTCCCTATAATAATGAAGAAGATTCAACAAAACGTTAGATTCTGTCAGATTAGCGGTTTGTTGATGTTCAACTCGCGGACAGTTTGTTCCTGTAACTATGTTCTTGTAACAATAGTCCAGGGTTGGTAATCCTCAAACCCTGCAACTCACCGCCTGCTACCGCGATCGCAAGGGGAGACTGTTTCCTATGCCGATGATTGAAACCAAAACCGAACCCATGATTCTCAACATGGGGCCTCAGCATCCTTCTATGCATGGGGTGTTGCGGTTAATCGTGACCCTGGATGGAGAAAATGTGATTGACTGCGAACCAGTCATCGGCTATCTGCACCGGGGCATGGAAAAAATCGCTGAAAGCCGCACCAATGTTATGTTTGTCCCCTATGTCAGTCGGTGGGACTATGCGGCTGGCATGTTTAATGAAGCCATCACGGTCAACGCACCCGAGAAACTGGCAGGCATTCCTGTTCCCAAGCGAGCTAGCTACATCCGGGTGATCATGCTGGAGCTGAATCGGATCGCCAATCACCTGCTCTGGTTTGGTCCGTTCCTGGCGGACGTAGGAGCCCAGACACCCTTCTTCTATCAGTTCCGGGAACGGGAAATGATCTATGACCTGTGGGAAGCTGCCACCGGCTACCGGATGGTCAATAACAACTATTGGCGCATTGGTGGTGTTGCTGCCGACCTTCCCTATGGCTGGGTAGACAAGTGCGCTGACTTCTGTGAGTATTTCCTGCCCAAGGTAGATGAGTACGAACGCCTGGTAACCGATAACCCCATCTTCCGGCGGCGGGTGGAAGGGATCGGCACCATCAGCCGGGAAGAGGCTATCAACTGGGGCCTGTCGGGACCAATGCTGCGTGGCTCCGGCGTCAAGTGGGATCTGCGTAAGGTCGATCACTATGAGTGCTATGACGACTTTGACTGGGAAGTCGCCTGGGCTAGCGAAGGCGATGCTCTGGCCCGCTATCGGGTCCGCATGACGGAGATGCGGGAGTCGGTCAAGATCATCCGACAAGCGCTGAAAGGTCTGCCCGGTGGTCCCTACGAGAATCTGGAAGCGCTGCGGCTGGCAGAGGGGCCCAAGTCAAAGTGGGATGAATTTGACTACCAATATTTGGGTAAGAAGCTGGCTCCCACCTGGAAGATTCCAGCGGGTGAACACTATGTCCGCCTGGAAAGTGGCAAGGGCGAACTGGGCGTCTACATCATTGGCAACGACACGGTTTTCCCCTGGCGATTTAAGGTGCGGCCGGCAGATTTTAATAATCTGCAGGTGTTGCCCCATTTACTCAAGGGTATGAAAGTGGCCGACATTGTGGCCATTCTGGGCAGCATCGACGTCATTATGGGGTCGGTGGATCGTTAATTTCTATTGCTTATCTCCAAGTTCAGGCAGGTTGAAGACCTGCCTTTTTTATTCCCTCGCGTTCCTGCCATGATCAAATGGTCTGCCCACAGGAGAACAGCAACCTGATTGAGGGGCCACTTTTGCTGATTCACTGCAGGGCTAGAACCAACCATAGCGATCCGAACAGGATTGTGCCAGGTTTCCGCAGGAAATCCTTCTCACAAAGCCCTTTCACCATCCAGTCGTTCACCAGTCATTTAGGATTGCTATATTGGGGAGAACTGGGGCTGCAGGCAATGGTTATTCCCTAATCCACTGTTGCATGTGCAGGCATCAATCAGCCAGTGATGCGGGAGCCCCGATACTTCATCAAGGATAGTAGTCGTGAGGGGGTGGAAGTCATTCTGATCGCAGAGGTCCACATCACACCCCGATATTTGCCAGCGATCGCCATTTGCTGTTCGGGCTCAATCGAGGCTGAGGCAGGCACCCCGGACCCGGCATAACTAGCTCCCCGATAGGTCAACGGCTGTAACTCTGGAGCAGGGGGGGACGCTGGCTGAGAACTGGGTTTGGGCGGAATCAAAAAGATGTTTGTCCGGTTTTCACGTTGAAGTTGTCCCTGGACTCGACTGAGTAGTAATTGGGTCGCAGTCAAAATCAGCAGCAGGAGTAGGAGTATTAACCAGGTTGCATGGGTCAGAGCGATCGCAAAACCAGTTGCTGAAGCGAATAACAGAATGGCAACAAGTAGGCCGAGAAAAAGTGACATCCTTATCACCTCTACTTCATCATGCGGAAGGTCTGGGCCTATATTGAACTATACTCCATCGTTGATTACAACATAATTCCCTTTAGCCCAGGGGCAAGATTTGAGACAGTAATTCACCCCAGCGTTGAATTTGCAGACAGTTCCTCATATTTCGCAGTAATTTCCTCAGGATCGGGATGGACTCATGCGATCGCTGAGAAGTCAGGGTTTCTTGATTGAGTTCGAATCAGTCCCGCTCCCAGCAGCCTTTGAATTGGTTGACAGGTGGTGGGCCAAAAACTACCCGCACGATGGATCGAGCGGCTCGGCCGTGGCGACGATCGGTTGTCGGCCACTCAGCCCTGTCATCAACTGTAAGGCCAGTTGCCGGACCGGCGAAATGTGTCGCAGCCCCCACAGTCCTAGCCGCCGCAAGCTCACCAGTGGCGGCCAGTTGTTGGAAAAAACCCGCACCAGCGAATCGGTAAAGCCTAAAATGATCCAATTTTCTGGCTGGCGCCATTGTTCAAAGCGACGCAGGATCGACCAAGCGCCAATATCCTGCCCTTGGCGGTGAGCGGTGCTTAAAATTTCAGCCAAGGCAGCCGCATCTCGAATGCCCAGATTGACACCCTGACCGCCAACCGGATGGCAACAGTGGGCGGCGTCTCCGATTAAAGCTAAACGTGGGTGCACATAGCGGCGACTGTGCATCAACTGCACCGGGAACAGGTAACGGCTGCCCACCAGGGAGAGACGCCCCATTTGATCCCCAAACCGTTGTTGCAACCGAGCCAAAAATTCTGCCTCATCCAAGGCCAGGATTGCCTCTGCTTCTGCTTTAGGAGCCGTCCAAACAATCCGACACAGGTTATTTGGCAATGGCAGGATGGCAAAGGGACCGCTGCTCCAAAAGCGCTCGTAGGCAATATTTTGGTGGGGCTTTTCCGGTTGGATGAAAGCTACTACACAGGCCTGTCGATATTGCCAACCGTAGGTCGAAATGTTGGCCCGTTGACGGATGGGCGATCGCGCCCCATCTGCAGCCACCAACAGTCGAGTCCGCAGGGTTTGCTTCTGACCGGCCACGTTAACCTGCAAAATAACCTGATCAGGCTGATAATCGGCCTGCAACAGTTCTGCTGGACAGAAACAGGTGACATTTTGACTCTGACTTACCAGGTGTTGTAAGCCCTGCAAGAGCACCCGATGTTCAGCCACATACCCTAAAACTGGTGTGCCTAGGTCGGCTGGCAGGAACTGGACAACCTTGGGGTAATCTGCATCTGAGAGGCGAATCTGGGCGATGGGGTTAACTTCAGCCTGCATGGATTGCCAGGCGCCAATGCCGCGAAAAATTCGACTGGACTGCAGGTTGACATGATAAGCCTGACCCCGCTCGACCGCCGCTGATTCGGGCCTGGCTTCCAGCAAGGCCACCTGCAAGCCAGACTGCCTCAGGGCACAGGCGAAGGTCAGTCCCACCAGACCACCACCGACAATCACCAGGTCGTAGTCAATCTGGCTGGAGGGTTCAACCAGAGCGGTTGCTGCCGGTGCCGGTCGATCGGCAACTGAAGAATAACCGGTTGGTGTCAGTAAATCCCGTGTCATCTTAAAGAAAGATGTATAAACCTGAATCATCTTTTACATTCCTGTATCCAGCCTAGCAAGATCTAGGGCGGAATTCTGGATTTACAGACAAATTTCGACTCCTCCCTAG
>CAZBTL010000199.1:0-1886 GCA_964494755.1 uncultured bacterium
AATAAAGGAATCAGGAGTCAGGAGAAAGCTGGTGACAAGACTCGAACTTGCGACCGGCTGATTACAAATCAGCTGCTCTACCAACTGAGCTACACCAGCAGGATGAATCAGTAGTTTAGCATAGCAAATTCTGCATCCACACAGAAGTGGGCTGTATCAGATCGCTCCCTCAATTTTGCTGGAATGGGTGCGCCAAACTTTCATTCTTGGACTACTGTGTATCAGGTCAATGTTTTGGCTAAGACAGTTGAACTGGACTGTCCTGGCAGAGGGGCTCTACCGGTTTTTTTAGTTTGGTTGTGGTTTTGTTTTGAAGCTGGAATGACACAAGCAACTTCCTTGTATCGTCCCTCCCTTTTGGAATTGGCACGGGAAGGCAATTTTCGGGCGATCGCTTATTGGATCAATAGTTTACTGGCCCCCTATGGCATGGTAGTGCGGGCAACAGCCAGTCGTTCTGGCCGTTTGAACATCCTGATAGATTTCCGCCAGCCCTATCCACGAGAGTTTTATTTGGGACTGCGCGGCCAACTGATTCAATTCATTTGCTATCGGCTCTGGACTTTGAATTCGGCTGCTATTCGAGATGTGCGAATTGTTGCCCGCATGGCAGGTGAACCAAATGTTCTATGGCAAAAAGCGGTCCGCATTAACACCCTGGCGAATACCGATCGACCTGCTGGACGCTCCTATCTGTCTAGAACCAGCCGATCTCGATCTTCGCTGTATGGGAAGCAGCGGTTGTCCTGGAGTACGTTCCAGATCCTCCGGTCATTCCTGCTCAGTCGTTTTGCGATCGCAGGTTTCTTCCTGTGTTATTGGTTGCTTTACTGGAAACTATCCGGGTACCCAGTGATCGAGCATGCTCAGGATTTGCCTGCAGCAGCTATCCAAACGCCCCAGACCCTGGTAGCGGTTAACAGCTCGGTTAATGTCTCCTTATCGGGTAACAGTATCATCCCCGATTTGACGCCAGGGTTAATCCGCAACCGACCGCTGCTGAATGTAACAATACCGCCGGCTTTCCAGGGGCAAATTGTGCATCAGGTGAGCCTGACTGGCGGCGAGAAACTGATTGCCCTCACCTTTGATGATGGTCCCTGGCCAGAGACCACGGAGCAGATCCTGGATATCCTACAACAGGCCAACATCCGGGCAACCTTCTTTATGGTTGGGCTGCATGTGCAGAATCACCCAGAAATTGCCAAAAAGGTGGCAGAAGCGGGACATGCTATTGGCAACCACACCTGGCGGCACTTGATGCAAAATTTGGATGCTCCAACAGCGGTTGAGGAAATTAGCAACGCCGCCAGACTGATTTACGAGGCCACTGGCGTCAAAACCCAATTACTCAGGCCACCGGGCGGCAACCTGAGTGGCGAACTGGTGCCCCATGCCCAACAGAATAGTTATGCTATTACCCTTTGGTCCGCCGACTCGGAGGACTACTACGTGGCCTCACCCTTGATTGTTGACAACATTCTGAGAAATGCTCAGCCTGGGGGAATTCTGCTCTTACATGACGGCGGCGGCAATCGGGCCGCAACGGTTCAGGCTTTGCCCCAGATCATCAGTGCGCTACAGCAACAAGGCTACCGGTTTGTTACGATTCCAGAGTTAATGGAAGCGAAGGTGAAGAACCGGCTAACCCGCTCATTTAATTAAACGCTTTGGTCAACCGGGAACCTTTAGCCTGAAGGCGCGTCTATGCCGGAAAACTTATCTCAGATTATGTCCCCTATACACTGAGCCTTTTTTCCAATGGCATTATTCAGCAGAAATTTTAAGAGGTACTGTTGCGTATCATGATCAAGCATCTAGCATTTAATCGGATTGCCACCGGGTTGGCAGTGATGCTGATAGCGGCGGGTAGTTGGGGCGAAGGG
>CAZBTL010000199.1:1986-7784 GCA_964494755.1 uncultured bacterium
ATGTTTATGATGCCAGCAGCAAACGCATTACCCTGCTGGACAGCCGTCGAGAACTGTTGTCCCAGCGGCTCCAACTTACCTTGCTAGAGCGCTGTCCAGCAGCCGGTTCGTCTGTGGTGGAAATCACACTGACAGATCCCCAGGACGGCAAAGATTACACCTACTGTGCGACACCCAACCGCTACGTTAAAGCGGGCAAATATCGCTACGATGTTGCGGCGGATGATCTGCAACCGCTGACGGCAACCAAACCCAGCCCACCAACAGATGGGGGGCAAGTTTCCACACCGCCGCCGACCAGTGGAACCGATGCCAGACGGCAACTGCTCCAGACGGATTATGGCTTGAATGTTTTAGCCAGTTGTCCAGCGGCCCGGAAGTCACTGGCTGTGATTTCCTTCCCGGAGGAACAGGAGACATACGTATATTGCGCCAATCCCAATCGTCTGGTGCGGGCAGGGGAATATGTTTATAACGCCAAAACCAACAATTTGGAACCAGCGAGTTCCCTGGCTCCAAACTGTACCGTTTCATTGGGTGGAGTGTGCATCATCAAATAGGTTGAGCCACTTGGCTGAGACTTCTACCGAAGCGATTCCGGTGGAAATTCCATTTGTCGTCGATAATGGCAGTAGAGTTCAAGTACCATGCTGTGACTGAAAAGCGTAATCGCTGGATCGTTAATCTGATTTTGCTGCTGGCAGTTGTTGCCCTGGTGGGTTTCTCTATGATCCCGCTGCTGGGCGAAATCATGCAGAATAGTCAGACTCCCACTGCAACCAGCCCGTCTCCTAACCAGACGAGCAGTCCAGTTGCCAAGAAAGAAGAGCTAGAAGCCCAGGTAAAGGGGTATGAACTGGTTTTACAGCGAGAGCCGGAAAATCAGACGGCACTGCGAGGTTTGCTGGAAGCCAAGCTGGCTTTGGGTGATGTCAAAGGGGCCATTCCTCCCCTGGAAAAACTAGCTAAGTTGAACCCTGATCAGGGAGACTATGCAGTTCTCTTGGCCCAGGCTAAGCAGCAGGTGGGCGATCGCGAAGGAGCGGCCCAGACCTATCGGGATATCCTGAAAACCAAACCTGGCGATATCAATGCCCTGAGGGGATTCACCAATTTGCTCATGCTACAAAATCGACCTGAGGCAGCGATTGGTCTGTTACAGGACACATTGAAATCGGCTCCCAAGGCGAACCAGGTGCAGGCTGGCAGTATCGATACGGTTTCGATCAAAGTGCTGCTGGGCGATGTTTATGCCAGCCAGAAACGCTTTGATGAAGCGATCGCGGTTTTCGAGGATGCCACCAAGGACAATGCCCAGGATTTCCGACCAGTGTTGGGTAAAGCGCTGGTTTTACAGCGTCAAGGCAAGACTGAGGAAGCCAAACCATTGTTTAGCAAAGCGGGCGAAATGGCTCCGGCCCAGTTCAAAGACCAGATCAATCGCCTGGCGGCTGCACCGGCCCTACCAAGCCCAACTACACCAGCCACTTCACCAACTCCAGCAACCTCACCAGAGGCGGCTACTCCCTCTCCTGCTCCAGTACCGACTACCCCTTAATTGACCACCTGACTGCCATGACTGCGCGGGTCGGTAGCACTGGCCTTGGCAGCTCCCACTGGGGCTGAGAAGGCAGAGGTTGGGCCAGTGGCAGCCGCTGCATAGGGTAGGGATTCCCCATTGGCCAGAGCAACCAGATTGACTTCCATAATGGCTTTCGGTTGTTCGCCAATGGTTTGGGCAACAGCCTCACCCTGCTGGCTTAAGAACACGAAGTGGGGAATGCCATCAACTCGATAGCTAAGGACTTCTGGCAGCCACTTGCTATTGTCTACATTCAGTAGAACAAAGTTAATGCGATCGCCATACTGCTGTTTCAAAGCCTGCATCTGGGGAGCCATGGCCTGACAGGTAGTGCACCAATTGGCATAGAACTCGATTAAGGTTGGCTTCTGATTGTTCAGCGCCACCTCCAGCGGCACCGATTCCTTTGCCATAGCAGTCAGCAGTCCTGGGCCAGGGCCGCCTTTGAGCCCCAGAAAAATCGCCGCACTGAGGAAAATTGCAACTAGCGCAATCAGCGCATTCCGGACATTGCTGCCAGGTTTGGCAGCCTGAGCGGAGGAATTAGACTCTGACAACGGTTCAGCCATGGGCTATGCGCACCAAACATGAAGGATCATCTTCGATTGTAGCGATCGCGGGCGGATGAATTGCGTTCTGGTGAACAGCAATCATTTACTGCCTGTTACAGGCCAGTGTCGGTCTACAGTTTTAACCCCATTTACTGAAACAAATCCATCCATCAAATCGGTCACCATCATTGGGATCAATTGCTCTAGATTGATTCGGTAGGTCAGGTGCCAGAGTGCGGATAGCTTCTCCCTCGCCTCTTCATTGATATAAACCGTTTTCTCTTTTTCGATGAGGACCATCGCCACATGACCAGAATTTTCGGTGACGACAAACACGAACTCATCCCGATCCGCCTTGAGTTCCTGAAACCAGTAGTCGATATTGTCTTCTAATTCATATTCATAGAGCGAATAGGACATCTCGCCCCCCTCCAACAAGGCGGTTCGGAGTAAACCCTCGATCCGCTTTCGCTCACCTTTATTCTGCTTACTACCAGATTGCTTGGTCATACTGCTGAGTTCACCGATGGATGCTGAGAAGGTCCAACAAAGCCTGGCTCAACGGAGTAGCACTGGCTCTTGAGCGATACCAGCCTATTACTTACCGCCGTAGTAGAAGGCGATTTCCTTTTCCTTGAGGGGGGCAAAATCTGCCGCCAACAACATTTGATCCAGTTCAGCTTGGGGAAAATGTTTGGCGCCAATCCGAACAATGCGCGATCGCATCGTATTGGTGACCCCACTGCGTTGCCGCTGGCCTTCGATGCCCATCACTTTCTGATACAGATCCAGGCGAGCCTGCGGAATAGGAGTGCCATCAAAATCAAGGCCACGGGCGATCGCTTGATCAATCGCATCTGCCCCTACTGTGCCGGTCGAATTTGTTGCTTCAGACATGCCTTATGATCCCCTTGGTGTTCTCAGAAGCATTCTATCAAAGCGGGAGTGAGCGACCGATAGCAAGGGGCGCTTTGGGTTGGAGCGGAAGTCAGAATTCAGACTCCAGCAACCTGGCTAGCGCCGGACGATCGGCGCCTGAATTCCTAACCTACCAGTGTGTCCCAGCTTCCGTTGATACCCTGCTGGCACCGAGAGTCGTTACAATCAGGGTTGGATGTTCAGCAGGAGACAGGGTCTTGCCTACCCTTGGTGTCAATATTGATCATGTGGCGACGGTGCGTCAGGCTCGCCGAACCGTAGAACCGGATCCAGTAGCGGCAGCCGTTCTGGCCGAGTTAGGCGGCGCTGATGGCATTACGGTGCATCTGCGGGAAGATCGGCGGCATATCCAGGACCGGGATGTGCGGTTGTTGCGGCAGACGGTTCGGACTCACCTGAATCTGGAAATGGCTGCAACTGATGAAATGGTGGCGATCGCTCTGGATGTCAAGCCGGACTATGTCACCCTGGTGCCAGAACGGCGTGAAGAAATTACCACCGAAGGGGGACTGGATGTGGCTGGCCAGATCCCGCGCATGACTGCGATCGTGGGTGCGCTACAAACAGCAAGGATTCCAGTCAGTTTGTTTATCGATGCGGTGCCAGCTCAGATTGATGCGGCCGCCCAAATTGGCGCCCGGTTCATTGAATTGCATACGGGGCAGTATGCCGAGGCCCAGGATGAGCTGAGCCGCAGCAAAGAGTTACAAATCCTGGCGGCGGGCTGCGAGCGGGCGATCACTGCTGGCTTGCGGGTCAATGCCGGTCATGGTTTGACCTACTGGAATGTTTATCCGGTAGCTTGTCTGCCAGGGATGGAGGAACTCAATATCGGCCATACCATCATCAGCCGCGCCATCCTGGTTGGCCTAGAGCGGGCTGTCAGAGAAATGAAACAGGCAATCCGAGGGGAATAGCAGAATGAACCAATCTTCTGGTAGTCAATCGGCTTACAATCAATAGTCGGACTTCAATACTGACTCCTTAAAATCACACAGAGAAATGCAGACCTATCATTACGTTTTAGCTAGCCAAAAATTCCTGATCGAGGAAGAACCCCTGGAAGAAGTACTGCGGGAACGCACCCGCCATTACCAGGAGCAGGAAAAGGAAATTGACTTTTGGTTGGTCAAACAACCGGCATTCCTAGAAGCACCGGAAATGTCAGGGATTAAGGCAAAATGCCCGCAACCAGCGGTAGCCATTATTTCGACCAATCCCCAGTTCATCACCTGGCTTAAGTTGCGATTAGAATTTGTCATTACGGGTCAGTTTCAGGCTCCATCGGATACAATACCTCAACCCTTAGCTTCACTGGCCCCAGTTACTTAGTCGAATGGACTCGATCGCCCAATCCTTCTGTTTCCGAATTCATCCCCTCCTGCTGGTTGGGGCGAGCTGTTTAGCCGCGATGCCAGTTGTTTCGCAGGTGCCCCCGGCTTCGGCGCCGCCTGCTCTACCTGCAAACCCAGCCTCCTATCCCACCTGTCAACCACCTAAAGCGGGTGAGTACTTGTTGTTGGTCCTGACTCCCAGTGCCGATAGCCAGAACCGCACCCGTCAGGTCTTGCCTGCCAGTGCCCGTACCCTGGTCTGTAACTATCTGGGTGATGTGGTTACCCGAGTATCCGGATTTACCACTGTAAACACAGCCAGTGCCTGGGCCCGTTATATGACCGAGTCGGTCGGTCTAAATGCCTTTGTTGCCCGGCCGCCGGATTCTACTGTCTTGCCTCCCCTCGCCCCTACACCAGTTCAGTCGCCAGCCCCGGCCCAACCCCCGGTGGCAGTGCAGACTCCTGCTCCGTTTCCATCCCCTAGTCAACCGCTGGTGCAACCGCCAACTTCAGTGCAACCGCCAGTCATGACAACTCCACTGGTCACTCCTACTGCTGTAACCCCAGCAAATCAGGCTTTGGCGTTTAATCCCCGCCCACTAGGAGTGGGATATGCGGTTCTGGTTGACTATTTCAATCGGCCGGAGGTGGCCTTTGATGTCCAGCAAGCCATACAACGCCCGATCGGATTGGTTTCCTACGGCCAGCGGCCCTACTTGTTGGCCTTGTACACCTCTGACCCAGCTGTGGCCAACACCATTCTGCAACAACTGAGCAGTCGGGGCTTCTGGTCGATGGTGGTCGATAGCCGCCGGGTCGTCTTGCTGAAACAGCCGATCGCTGCTGTTCGCTAGGGGTGAGATCGCAAAACCTGTCATGGTTGGTCGGTTCAAGGTCAGTTCTCCCAAGTGCCTCAGCGATCGCTGCTCTGACGAAGCCGCTGGGCTTTGTTCAGCAATTCAATCACCTGCTCTGCATTGATCAATCGCTTCAACACCACTTGACCAATGCTTTGAGCCTTTGGATCGATCTGGGCCGCTGCGGTTGGGATTACTTCCACCATCAGTACCGCATCCTCTACCCAGTACAGCCACATTTTTTCGCTGTTCTCCCAGATGTAGAGGTCCATTCGCTGAATATGAGGACCGCGCCGCCAAGCCGCCTCATTCCATAACCCGCCAAATTCCCAGACCCGGCCAATATCCCAGCCATCTGACAGAAAGAAGTATTTCACAGACTGCCTCACCCTGGTTGGTGTCAACCTGACAAACGCTATTCAAAATAGCCGATATTTCATCCGCCTCAACTACCAATTCGTAAATTGCACTGGCTAGCTAGTGTTCTGTCAAACCCTAATTTTAAGGTGAACCCATTGGCTCGTAGTCGGCG
>CAZBTL010000200.1:0-7733 GCA_964494755.1 uncultured bacterium
TCATCGGCCGATCGGAGACCGAACCATTAATTGAGTAATTCCGTGGTCACTGTGCCATCAGCCTGAATCCAGGCAACCTGAGCAATTCGGCGATGACGGGCATCGGCCCGGCTAGCATCGGCCGATCGCCCCTGCAGGTCCAGTTCAACGCGCACGTTTGGATCGGTTTGCCGCAACTTCTGGGCATGGGCAAAGGCCAAGGTATAGGCGCGGGCATCAGCGGGCACCACCAACCAATCACTGGTGTGGGTCTGCTGCGGCAGCCGTCCAGTCAGGGAAAGGGCCTGATGCAGCGGTTCGATCTGAAGGGAAAAACCCACCCCCGGATGGGACTGCTCCTGGGGATGGTAGAGGCCTAAAAGCTGGTCATAGCGGCCTCCCTGACCCAAAATTTGCAGGCCGGAAGGATGCTCACTGACCACTTCAAACACAATGCCGGTGTAGTAGTCAAAGGTGCGGATCAAACTCAGGTCCAAGATCAGCGACAGGGCTGAGCCGACGGTTCCTCCAGGGCCTGAGTAGCTATCCTGCAACAGATCCACCAGGGATTTAAGCGTATGCACAATGGCTTTCTGCTCTGGGGTCAGGTCCAGACCAGAAACCCGTTGCAGTACATCGGCCGGACGACCCCGCAGATCCAGTAGCAGTAAGGCCCGATCGCGCAGTTCGGGTGACAGGGGTAATTGCTCCAGGGCGATCCGATCCAGGTGGGCGATCGCCGTCCGCAACCTGGATTGCAGCGGGGCTGGAAAAACGGACAACAGCGATCGGGTCAGTTCCGCCTCTCCCAAAATCAGGTGACAGCGGTCCAGTTGCAAGTTGTTCAGACAGTCCACCAACAGCAACAAAATTTCTGCATCCGCCGCCACTCCACCGACACCCAACAGTTCCACCCCAGCCTGATAAAACTCCTGTTGCCGGTTGTAGCTACCTTCCTGAGCCCGTCGGAACACATTAGCGTTGTAATACAACCGCAGCGGAAAGGCAGCGCCAGCCATCCGGGTCACCACAGCTCGGGCAATGGAAGCAGTCAACTCGGGACGTAACCCCAGGGCTTCTTCCTCCATATCCTGCACCTGGATCACAGTGGCGCGATCAATGGCTCCCCCCGCCATCAAGGTATCCAATCGTTCCAGCGTAGAGGTGATAATTCGGTGATAACCCCACTGGTGAAACACCTGCTGGAGCCGCTCTTCAATCCAACGTTTTTGGACAACATCAAGGGGCAGGAGATCCCTGGCTCCTACCGGAGGTTGATAAACCATTACTTCTTCTTGCCACCAAATAGACCAAACAGACCGCCACCCGGCTTATCCGGCGGCTTCTGGGCAGATTTAGCAGGAGGAGCCTTCGGTGCAGCCGACGTTTTACCACCACCCGCCTTTTGGGCCAGATCCAGCCGACGTTTCCCTTCCACCGCCATCGTGTTTTTGGGATCAATTTCCAATGCCTTATTGAAATGAATTCTGGCCATGGTAGCCTGGTTCTGCTTCAGATAGATAGTTCCCATCAAAGCATGACAGCGACTATTCCGAGGCTCCAGTTGCAAAGCATCACGGAGTTCTAAGATTGCCTGGGCATAGTTGTTACGTGCAAAGTAACCCTCAGCCCGGCGGTAAGACTGCTCCACGGGAGACTCGGGTTTGGCGGCGATAGAAGCTGCCGCTGCTGGTTTGCCTGTCGTTGCTGGCCCGGTTGATTGGGTCGTTGCAGCCGGATTGGTCGTTACATAAATGGACTTTTTCGGCTCAGCCACCGTCAGTTCTCCCTGACTTTCCCGATACATCAGGTAAGCCAGATTCAATTCACTGATCTGAGCCGTTAATTCCAGGGTCTGATCCAAATGCTCGTACTGTTTTTCGGCCAGATTTTTCAAACTGGTTTGATAAAAGTGATCGGGAGCAGCAGCACTCAGCAGTTGCTTGGCGGTTTCACTAAACAACTCCACTGAACTATATCTTTGTACTCCCTGCTGGCCCTTCAACTTCAACAGCAGCGCATACTCAGCCCGATCCTTTTCCTGCGACAACTTTTCCCAGGCAGGATTGACCAATTTAGAAAGAAACTCGCTGGCCCGTTGCTTATCGACCTCGCTTTCGGAGGCAAAGCTATCCGGATGCAGACGACGGGCAATTTTTAAATAGCGTTTTCGGATCTCTTTGGTCTCAGCATCAACTGGAACACCCAAAACTGCATGGTAGTCCTGAAAATCTAACTGAAATAGACCTCTATCAATTTGAAAAGACATGATGATGCCGATCTTGTCTGCCGTCCAATGTTTCTAGTGTAATCTGACTCAAACGGCTTGAACGTCAGAATTGCAAGTTTCCTGGCTAAACCTCAGTCGGCCGTCCCGGTTAGGTCCAAGTTGCGCCAGTTCTGGAATGGTGAAATCCTCTGCAAAACCTGACTAAGCGAGGTATGAATTTTGCCGTTGGTGGCCAGAATGCGGCCAGAGCGGATCTGCAGAGGACTGCTGTCATAGGCGGTGACCTGGCCACCCGCCTCCTCGACTAAAATGATCCCAGCCACCACATCCCAGGCAGACAGGCCCCGTTCCCAATAGCCATCGAAGCGGCCACAGGCGACATAGGCCAGATCCAGGGAAGCCGAACCACTCCGGCGGACGCCCTGGGTCAGGTGGGTCAGATGACAAAATTCGGCATAGTTGGTGTCGGCTGTCTGGCGGCGATCGTAGGCGAATCCCGTGACCAACAAACTCTTTTCCAGATCCGTCGTATTTGATACTCGGATTGGCCGACGGTTGCGTGTGGCTCCCAGGCCTCGGGCCGCTCGAAATAACTCCTGCCGAAAGGGATCGTAAATCACCCCTACCTGCGGCTTGCCGTCAATCATCAGGCCAATGGAAACAGATGCCACCGGATAGGCGTGGGCATAATTGGTCGTGCCATCCAGCGGATCGATCGCCCACAGGTAAGGGCTCTCCAGGTTACCCAGTTGGCCGGTTTCCTCGGCCAGGATTTGATGATCCGGGCAGTGTCGGCTAAGGATCTGTAAAATAGTGGCTTCCGATGCCTTGTCCGCTGCGGTCAGCAGATCGCCCGGACGGCCTTTTTCTTCAATCTCTTCCAGGTTGCCAAAGTAGTGTTGCAGAACCGCGCCAGCAGCCAGGGCGGCTTCGGTGGCAATATCCAAAAAGGTGTGTAAGGTTTCAGAATCTAGGTGCATTTCGTCAGGGGGGAGGGCAACCGCAATCAACCAAACCGATAGGCGATAACGGAACGGCCCAGTCGGCTGACCCAATTGCCTGCGGGTGGACAAGCAGAATGACGGGTGGAAGCAGAGAGGTTAATCCTCATCCAGGGGCAGGCCAGGGCGAATTTTGCCTTTGCCGAAGTAACGACCAAATTGCAGTTCGTACACTTCATCCTCGTCCTGGGTTTCGACCTCCAGATCAGAGCGGGGATAGCTGACACACAACAGCGCATATCCCTGGCGCTGCAAATCACGGGACAGCCCCATCGCCTCGGGCTGGTGGATTTCTCCGGACAGAACCCGCACTGCACAAGTGGTACAGGCTCCATTGCGGCAGGAGAAGGGCAGATCGAAACCCTGACTTTCAGCCGTATGAAGAATGTAGCGGTCTTCAGGAACCTGGACCGTGTAAAGTTTGTCGGCGCGGCGATCGCGAATCTGGACAGTGTAAGTACGACTCATGAATGAATGCAAAAATGATCAGACTGGGTAACAGTGAGTGCCAGGTTTTCTGCTACCATAATACTTCTGTGGCTGATGGCACAACTGAATCCCCTGGAGAGATGGCCGAGTGGTTGAAGGCGCAGCACTGGAAATGCTGTTTAGGGGTAACTCTAACGAGGGTTCGAATCCCTCTCTCTCCGTTCTACGGATAGTTCAATACTCACTCAGTTCTGTGAGCGCTAAAAGCTTGGTTTGACTGGGGAGATCACCATCTCTCACCTCCTAATCCCCATAAAAATTTTCATCCACAATCTGAGCCACTGTAAATGGACAGGTGACGGGATAATCACTTTCAGCCGGAACGGAGACACCAAACTTTGCCAGTTGGCCCTCTTTGATTGCTAACTTGCGCCCATTCACATAGGCTTGCTCAATAGCGGTATCCAAATAGCTTTTGAGCGAGGGGGTATCTTCCAACTGATCCAGAACCCGCTGACGATGTTCCAGCACTGAAGCATACCAACTGCCTTTCATCATCTCAGGTGCGCCTGCTTGAACCCTTAACTTAAGCAGATGGGCTAAGAGGATTGATAGATTGCTCTTGAGCGCACTTTTTTCTGACTTACCCAAATCTGCCAGTTCCTCAATCAAATGCTCAATATCCAGTGCTTCGAACTCACGATTCTGCAACTGTTGAATGGTTTGCTCGATCCAAAGTTGAAGATCACGGTTGTATAGGGTTTCCGTCATGGTTCTCGATTCCCCCTCAATCGAATCAACATCGACACCAGCGCAATAGCAGGCTGCATTTCCACCTTCAGTGTATGTCTAGAGATAGCCAACCAAATGTCCTGAACCTCTCCCTTACTGGGATAGATACCGGATAGGCAGCACCGCCAATCACAAGCAGTTCCATGGAAGATTCCCTAAGTTTCCTCCTGCCATAGTTCCTCCAAACGACGCCGCCAGGCTGCCAGGACGACATTTCGCTCATCCGCACTGGCGGACAGGTCGCCCATCAGGCCTTCCTGATAGAACCGTTCCAGGGTTTGCATAGTGGACTCCAGAGACAGTCCCTGCTGTTTGGAAACCTGGATAATCTGCCGAATTCGTTTTTCTACTAACTGGTTAAAACAGCCATCCAACCCCTGGGCGTGGAGTTGCAGCAACTGTTGCAGGGCGATCGCAAAATCCTCAGGGGTCAAACTGGCCAGCCGGTGTTGAAACACCCCCCACAAAACATCCTGATGCAGGGCATACCGCACAACCTGAGTTTGTTCAAAGTTAGCTTCCAGTAACTCAACCCAAAATTCCTGGGCATTTGCCGCTGGGGCAATGGGCACCAGAACGGTAAGCCAGGACTGCTCTTCGAGCAGCAGAACCAGCAACCGAACCTGATCCAAGTCAACCTGATAGGACCCGGAATCCAGGGTTTGCACAACCGCACCCAAACGTTCTGTCAGGTAATGGTGAATCTCTGCAGGAGTCATTCAACACCGTGGAAAGGGACTCGTTCATCCTCCCATGATCTGGTGAGAACCCTGGAAAAAAATCCCCCAGCTTACACTGGGGGACACTAGGGGGTATTTGGGAAGAGGCAATGCAACCCAAATGTTGTCTTACACCAACCACTCTTGGACCGCTTCTTCCTTGGTATTGGTGTTGCGCTTAGGAGTCTCGCGGGTAAAGGACATATGGATTTCCCGCGTTTGCTCACCATCCGCGGCTACCGCCATGATCGGGAAGTCAATCAGGCCATCCTGGAAGGACATTTGGAAGCGGAAAGTGCCGTCCGAATTAAGCTGAATCGGACGACCACCAATCGTGACCGTAGCATCTGGCTCGGTAGCGCCATAAACAATCAGTTCCGCATCAGCAACCAACCAGAACTGGCGAGGACGAATCGGCGGCGCAGAAGCCGAAAAGCCTACACCGGACTCCCACATGCCAACACCAGAAGCCCACATGCCAACACCAGAGGGGAAGACATAGGAGCTAATTGCCTGGGCGCCCACCATCTGCATAGAGCCGAAGACTGAACCAGCCACATGCTGCATGGAACCAAACATGGAACCAGCCACCCGTTGCGCTTCAGCAGATTCTGCCAGGCCGAATATTTGGTCATAGATGGCACTTTCAGCCGCCACCCGACGACGAGCTGGCGGCACCAATTCAGCAAAGGTTTTGCCGCGCAGGTCTTCATCCCAGGAAATGTCGACAAAAATATCTTCAATCCAATCAGAGGGATAGACTGGCGGAATGCGGACGGGGGCAGAACGAGCCAGAATCAGCCAACGGCCATCAAAACACCGGTATCCAATGTCCAGAACATAGTCGCGATCGCTGACTGGGATCGGCAAATACCATTCCCGCGCCATCTCATCACAGGGATATTCCTGAATGCTATGGGGAGCCTCAGAAGCAAGATTGATATCCGTGACATCGTACAGTCGCAGCGCCAGTTGCATGCCACCCTGCCGACGCAGATCTTCTTTCTGCTCATAGGGCACATCCCAGTAGGCATAAGCCCATTGGGGGTCTCTGGGCAACAGGACGATGCGGCTCTCGCCATATCCACCGGGTAGATCGGCCAGCCCCTCATCGACAGCAGCCAGCGTACCGCCTGTGCGATCATCCTGTCCAACATCAAATTTCGCTGCTTCCACTTCTTCCTGTGCCTCTATCTGACGGGTTTGAACCGGAGTTTCCTGACTCCGCTGTATTTCCTCGATCGCAGCGAGAAGCTGCTCCTTACGCATTCGACTATAGCGAGAGACGCCACATTCACTGGCAACCTTTCGCAACTGGCGTAAGGTCATGTCCACAAGGGGGGGACGTTCTTTTGCCATTGCAAGTGCTCTCCAACTTGGGCTTAAAACCTAATCTAGCTTGACACAACTGTTTCGTTCACCATCTTTTTGGGATCGTGGGGATCAGTTGTTAAGCAAACTGTTGCAAAAATCCCCTCAAAGATCAAGGAGCTTAACGCCTTATTTTTCAGCCCGATCATGGATTAGCAGATTCTTCAGGGATCAAATTGTTATGAATTCATGACACAACGCCAGCGGCAAGAGTCAATTGTTATGAATTCATGACTTCTATTTGAAGTGGATGGGAAGCCTTCAGTGAGTCAGGTTCGGGACTTGCCAGAGGGGTTTGGGCTGGGCTGGGGATTGCCAGCCGTTATACTGCAGGAGAATGTCTTGATTGCGATCGCACACCCTTGAGATGAAGTTATGACCTCAAATCTTGATCCCGTGAAGTTCAATCCGGGGACGCCTGTGTTGCAGGAAACCGATCAGCCCGAATCGACCCAGGGTTCCACCAGCAACCAAAGCCGTCTGATCAGTAAGGTACTAGCTCCAGCAGTTCGTTTGTGGCTGAAATCACAGCTATCGGAGGTGGAGGATCTGCAGTTATCGATTGAGGCGGGCGATCGGCAACTACTGTCCGGCGCAGTGGGACGAGTTTCCCTAGCCGCCCGGAAAGCGGTCTATCAAGGTCTGCACCTGAGTTGGCTCCAAGTTGTGGGCGAGAATATTCGGACCAATCTGAGCCAGGTTCTCCGCGGCAAACCCTTTCGGTTGCTGGAGGCATTTCCACTGCAGGGAGAGGTGCGATTACAAGAAAGTGATCTGGCCGCATCGCTGCAAGCTCCTTTATTAGCCAATGCGGTGCTGGACTTCCTACAGCAATTCCTGCTGACGACTGGGGCAACTGACGCCCTGGAGCCGTCCAGCCAAATACAGCAACCGTTGCAGTTTCGGGACCCTCAGGTGACCTTGAGCCAGGACCAAATCACCCTGAAAACAACTTTGATGAGCTGCGATCGCACCATTCCCCTGACCTTTCGCACCGGTCTCCAGATCGAGCGGGGCAACTGTCTACGTTTGCACCAACCCCACTGGGTGCCAGCATCGGGTGAAACAGCCTGGTATTTGGAAGACCTGACCTTTGAACTAGGATCCCATGTCTGGTTGGAACACCTGAGCCTAGAAACCGGTCAAGTCCGCTGCCGTGGGCAAATTATGGTCTTCCCGGAATAGACAAGAGGGGCATCCCTATGCGCCAGC
>CAZBTL010000201.1:0-5262 GCA_964494755.1 uncultured bacterium
GATTGTGAAAGGTTTCTGCAGGAAATCCTTCTCACAAAGCCCTTTCACCATCCACTCGTTCACCAGTCATTTAGGATTGCTATATGTCAATGGTGTGGGATTTTGGGCGATTGAACGGTCAACTGAACGGTTAACTGGCGTGCATCACACGACCGTCATTTACTGTCCTGACTAGGGTTTGGCAACATGGATGCCAGGGAAAAGGGCAGGGAAAAGGTTGGGCTGGATCTGTAGGCTAACACTGCCGGACCGCGGACAAATGAAAGTGACTGGTAAACCAGCCTACAACATCACAGTTAGGAGTTAGGGCGGCTTTAGAAATTAGTAGAAATGGCCTGGACTGGACAGGTGGGAATGCACTGCTCACAAACGATACAGCGCGATCGCGTAAAGGTCAGCTTAAAACTTTGAGGGTCGAGGGCCAGCGCCTCGGTGGGACAGACGCCGGTACAAAGGCCGCAATGGACGCAGGAGGTTTCGTCAATGACAATTTCTCGGGCGGAGGAAGAAACCACAATGTCCTGCGATCGCATCCACTCAATAGCCGCATCCAGTTGATCGATATCCCCCGATAGTTCCACCACCAGTTTGCCAATCTGATTAGGAGCCACCTGGGCTCGAATAATATTGGCAGCTACATTAAAGTCCTTGGCCAGCCGATAGGTGACGGGCATTTGAATCGAACGTCGGGGAAAGGTGAGGGTGAGCCGCTTTTTCACAGGGAGAGAGTTGAGGTGAATGTCTTTGATTGTAAGGAGGTTCACCCGTCTTGAACTGTAAATATCCAGAATCTCTTTTGCTGTTGCGATGGTGAGGTTTCCGGCCTCAACCAGGCTCAGGTTGACTCAGCGATCGCCGATTAAATGGGCAGTTGGAATTCAATGTAAGATGCGGAGGCGCGCAGTCAAGCAGAGAAGTACCCACTAGAACGTTTTATGTTTAATTGCGCCTGGCTGCTTATATGCGGCTGCCCCAGGCAGCAAACCCTTAAGTCGAAGCATACCGTGGTATTGGGTCAGGGAATCTTGGCATAATGAGGCAGGCTTTGGGTCTTGCTTTGGGAGCCGATCCAATCACGCTTCGAGGTTGCCTGCCTAGTTCAGGAAAAAATAGGTGCTATTCAAACACCATGCCGATTTACCGCGATATCACTGAAATCATTGGTCAGACGCCAATAGTCAGGTTGCAGCAATTGCCTAAACAATTTGGCTGTGTGGCAGACATTGTGCTTAAACTGGAGGGTCTGAATCCGGCCAAGTCGGTGAAAGACCGGATTGCTGTGAGCATGATTACGACTGCGGAAGAGGCTGGCTTAATTCAACCTGGCATTTCCACCATTATTGAAGCCACCTCTGGTAATACTGGCATTGGGCTGGCGATGGTCTGTGCGACGAAAGGATATCGCCTGATTCTGACCATGCCGGAACATTTGAGTTGGGAGCGACAACAAATGTTGCGAGCCTATGGTGCGGAGGTGGTGCTAACTCCGACTCGGCTGGATATGCCAGGGGCGATCGCCCGGGCCAACGAACTCCTGAATGCTATTCCCCACTCGTTTTCTCCCCAACAGTTCCACAATCCGGTCAATCCCAAGGTTCACTACGAAACAACAGGTCCAGAAATCTGGCGGGATACGGATGGCCAGGTGGCAGTGGTGGTAGTGGGTGTGGGCACTGGGGGAACGTTGACCGGCGTTAGCCGTTATCTCAAACGACAAAATCCAGCTATCCGGATCGTGGCAGTGGAACCGGCCAACAGTGCAGTCCTGAGTGGCAAGCCCGCCGGTCCCCATGACTTGCAAGGACTTGGGGTTGGGTTTATTCCCGATGTGTTGCGAGTTGACTTAATTGATGAAGTCGTAACCGTAACCGAGGAGCAGGCCTATGTCCTGGGCCGACAACTGGTGCGGGAAGAAGGCATCCTTAGCGGTATCTCCACCGGGGCGATTTTGCAGGCAGCCCTGCAGGTGGGACAACGGCCCGACTATCGGCAGCAGTTAATCGTGGCCATTCAGCCCAGTACCGGCGAACGATATCTCAGTACTGCCATGTGGTCTGAGGTTGCCCATTCGCAGGAGCAGCCGTTTGACGCTAAAATCTCTGGGATTGATTGGTAACGTCTGCTTATGAATGCGCTGGCTGCATCTCCCTCCCGGTCTGATATTCGCCAGTCGGGAATTAATCCGAATCACTGGTATGTGGTGGCTCAGAGTAGTGACGTAACGGATCAGCCAGTCGGGGTAACGCTGTGGCAGCAGGCGATCGCGCTTTACCGGAACAGCCGAGGGCAGATCCAGGCCCTGGAGGATCGCTGTCCCCATCGATTTGTCAAACTGAGCCGAGGACAGGTGGTGCGGGATGATCTAGAGTGCGCCTATCATGGCTGGCGATTTAACGCGCAGGGGCAGTGTGCCACAGTGCCCTATCTGGCGGCCAACCAGAAACTACCAACCTGCCAGGTGCGTTGCTATCCGGTGCGGGAGCAGGATGGCTTTATTTGGGTGTTTCCGGGAGATCCGTCACTGGCCCAGCAAACCCCGCTCCTGAATCTGCCGGAGTGGAATCACCTCAACTACATTGCCAGTGTGGCCTTGATTGATACCCAAGCTCACTTTTCCTATGTGATTGAAAACCTGATGGATATGTATCATGGGCATCTGCACCAGTCCTACCAGGCCTGGGCCTCAGCGGAACTAGTGGATATTGACGCAACCGGCGATCGGGTTGATGCCCATTACAATGCTCAGAGTTACTATCGGATCAATCGCATGTGGTCGATTGTCCAACTGTTTGTTCCAGCCTTTCGCCGCTTGCACCCCACTTCTCTGGATGTCAGCTATCACTATCCCCACTGGTCTGCCCGGTTAGGTAATGATTTCCGGCTCTATTGCCTGTTTTGTCCGGTCGATCAGACCCACACCCGCGCCTATCTGGTGCATTTCACTTCGCTGGCCGCCTTTCCAGAATTACGCTATGCGCCCATTGCCGTTCGCCGCTGGATGAAAAACCGCCTGTTTAATTCGGCCCAGTGGTTGCTGAAGGGCCTGATTCAGCAGGATGTGATGATGATGGAGGAGGAACAGCAGGCTTATCTGGAGAATCCCACCCGCCGCCCGTTTGAACTGAACCGTACTCTGGTGAGTGTGCAGCGGCTGATCCAGAGTCAGGCTGAACAGGGGCAGCGGTAGGATTGCCTAACAGTGTATGAAACACCAACGAGCCAGCCCACCAACATCCCGCAAAGACTGGTCCCTGTTGCTGGTCAGTCTGCTGGCCATTGCTGGCGGGCTGGGCTGGAGCCAGGTGTTGTATCACGCCTATGTGGCGCAGGGGGAAGACCTGGAACAACAGGGCCAGACTGCAGCCGCCATTGCTGCCTATCAATCGGCCCTGCAGTTAGATAATCGGCAGGCCTATCCGTTTTACAATTTGGCTACTTTACTAGAACAACAACGCCAGTGGGAAGCAGCCAAGGCGGCTTATCAGGCTGCTCTACAGCGGGATCCGGACTATGGCTTTGCACACCTGAATTTAGGCTTTGTATTGGAACAGCAGGGGCGGTTGCCAGAAGCGGTTGCGGCCTACCAGGGGGCGATCGCCTTTAATCCCCGTCAGGCATTTACCTACACGGTTCTAGGCGATGTGCTGAATCGCCAGGGCAACCAGCAGGCGGCCGAAACGGCTTACCGTCAGGCGATTCAGATCGATCCGCGACATACCATGGCCCATTACCACCTGGGTCTGCTGCTACGGCAGCAGGGGCGTCTGGATGGGGCGATCGCAGCCTTTCGCCGCACCACCCAGTTGGACAGTCGTTATACGGCGGCCTATCGTCAGTTGGGACAGGCGCTGCAGCGCAAAGGCCAGTGGGAGTTAGCCATTGCAGCTTATCGGCAGGTCTTGCAACGCCAGCCCCAGGATGCGGCTACTCACTATGAACTGGGCCGGACTTTCGCCAAACAGGGCCAGATTCAGGTTGCGATCGCGGCATACCAACAGGCGATCGCCCTGGCGCCAACCAACCAGACCTATCAAACCGCACTACGCCAATTACAAACAGCTCGCTGAGCTGCCAACCGATTGTCGCTGCTGCTGGCTGGGGCACTGGTGGGTGGCTTCACCAGCCAACCTGACGCTAACGCCAGCTTGAGAGGAAAATCTGCCATGGCCATTGGCAGTCCTTATGAGTTCCTTATTTTCTTGTCCTACTCTCTGGTTAATGGTTACTGTTTGTCGTGTTCCTCGCTGGAAGGAGCCGGTTTCTGCCCTGGAAACCTGTGCCGGTTTGACCTTCCTGGTTCGGTTAAATTCG
Organism: uncultured bacterium; assembly: GCA_964494755.1. Lineage (GTDB taxonomy): Bacteria > Cyanobacteriota > Cyanobacteriia > Leptolyngbyales > Leptolyngbyaceae > CAZBTL01. Next base: position 4,312 of record CAZBTL010000201.1, read on the forward strand.
ATTCATCTCACTGGTATATACCTATGTTGAGAAATAAACATGCTCCTTTAATTGTGTTCAAATCCCTGCCGTCTATGGCTGCTGCGCCGCTGTTACTGGTGTTGGCCGCCAGCCTGGTAACCACTGATGCCACGAAGTTGATGGCTCAGGCCCCCAGCCCGACGGAGACGATTCCGGTGCCAGCGACGTTACCCAGTGGCACAGCTATTAAGCTGGATGGCTCAGACAGCATGAGCATCATCAATCAGGCGTTGAAGAAACGTTTTGAGGAAAAGTTCCCCGGTTCAACGGTCAACTTGGCTGCGAACGGAACGGATCAGGCCCTGAAAGAATTGTTGAACGGTCAGGTTGAACTGGCTGCGATCGGTCGTCCTTTGACTGACGCGGAAAAGGCACAGGGGCTGAAGGAAGTCACGATTAGTCGAGAAAAAATTGCCATTATCGTTGGTCCTGATAACCCCTTTAATGGCAGCATTACCATCGATCAGTTCGCCAAAATCTTCCGGGGGGAAATTACTGACTGGTCGCAAGTGGGTGGACAGCCAGGGCCGATCCGGTTTATCGATCGCCCAGCTTCCAGCGACACCCGGCAGGCCATTAGCCAGTATCCGGTCTTTAAAAATGCGCCATTCAAAACGGGTGCTAATGCGACTCAGGTGACTGAAGATAAAACCGATCTGGTGGTTAAAGAATTAGGTAAAGACGGCATCGGCTATGCGATCGCCAGTCAGGTGGAGCAGGGCAATGCCCGAGCTATTAAGATGCATGACACCTTGCCGACGGATCCTCGCTATCCTTTCTCCCAGGCTCGGGTCTATGTTTTCAAAGGCTCCTTACAGCCTGGGGCCCAAGCCTTTTTGGGCTTTGCCACATCGGCCGCTGGCCAGGAAGTGGTGCTAGAAGCTAAGAAACTAGAAAACCAGCAAGTTGTCCCGCCTTCGCCTTCCCCAG
>CAZBTL010000201.1:5362-6424 GCA_964494755.1 uncultured bacterium
CCGCTGTGGTGGCTCCTGTTGCCCTTGATTGGGTTGCCGCTGCTATTTGCCTGGCTAAAAGGGCGGGGCGGGGCAGTAGCTGGTGCGGCAGCCGATCGGGCGGGTCGGATTGTGCTGACTCCCCGCAATTGTCGAGATGCTTATGCTTACTGGGAAATTCCGGAGCAAAGCAAAGCTGACCTACGCCAGCAGGGTGGCCGCAATCTGATGGTGCGGCTTTACGATGTCACCGACATTGCGGACATGGATCGCCAGACACCCCACAGCGTCAAGCAGTTCGACTGTCCTAACGATGCGACCGATCTGCACCTGCCCATTGCCCAGGATGACCGTGACTACGTGGCTGAGGTGGGATATACCACCCAGGATGGTCGCTGGTTGAAATTGGCCCGCTCTGAGCATGTGCGGGTGCCAGCTTGTCCGCCAGGTACTGCGGCAACTCTGCCTTCAACCGCTGGGACAGTTGCCACCGGGGCGGCGGTTGCCGCTGGGACAACTGCTGCTGGTTTGGCAGCGGCCCAGGCCTTCACCCACATTCCCCGCAACAGCCGGATTGTTATGACTCCTCGGACGCCAGAGGATGCCTATGTTTACTGGGAAGTGCCCGAAGAACATAAGGCCGAAGTGCGGCGGCAGGGTGGTCGTAAGCTGATGTTGCGGGTGTATGATGCCACCAACATCGATCTGGATCAGCAGACAGCCCATTCGTTCCGCCAGTATGAATGCAGTGAACTGGATACGGACAAGCATGTGCCGATTCCAGTCAGCGATCGCGACTACGTGGCTGAACTGGGTTACATCACCGATGAAGGCAGTTGGTTGTCATTGACGCGCTCCGAGCCTGTTCGGGTTCCTTCCCCCAAAAACGTGGTTGGGGATGATCCGAATGTGGATGCAGCCGCTCGGGTTGCCGCAACTGAGTTTACTGAAGGCAGCAGTTGGAAGCCCCTGGAAGGGCTAGCTCGGACGGTTTCCGGCCGATTGGAAGGGGTGGCGGAGAAGTCGTCCGATTTGCTGGGCGACACCACTCGCACAGCTTCCGACCTGGTTGACCAGGTAACT
>CAZBTL010000201.1:6524-7703 GCA_964494755.1 uncultured bacterium
TCAGACCCCGGATAAAGTATCTGATCTGGCCGATGAAGCATCCAAGGCAATGGGGACGGCCATTGCTGGCGGTGCCGCAGCCGTGGCTGGCATCGGCGCTGTCGCCCAATCCTTCCTGGATCGGGGGCGCACGGTTCTGGGTGGAGAACGTACCGAATCCGGTGAGTACGTCATGCCGCGGGACTGTCGAATCATTCTGGTGCCGCGCAATTCCAGGGATGCTTATGCCTATTGGGAGGTGTCTGAACAGTACAAGCAGGCCGCTCGCCAGCAGGGTGGACGCCGCTTAATGCTGCGAGTTCACGATGCCACCAATCTGGATATCGACCAGCAACCGCCCCACAGTACCCAGGAATATGCCCTGACTGATCTGGATACAGATAAACATGTGCCGATTCCGGTTAGCGATCGCGACTACATTGCTGAACTGGGCTATTACACCGATGATAACCAATGGATTCGGATCATTCGGTCCTTCCATGTGCGGGTTCCGGCGAACGATTAGATTGGCTGTCTAATATGCCAATGGAGCGCAATCCATGCGCCTTCTTCTACACCAATGTCGTTAATTTGTAATCATTGAGGCAACACCCATGGGAATGATTTTTGATATTTTGAGTGCAATCAACAACCCCAACCTACAGGGCAACGTTTCACAGTTAGAATCGCTGACTAATGGCTTACAGGCTGCAGCAAACAGTAGCGGTATTTCCAGTTCCCAATTGCAACCGATCATGTCGGCGTTGGGAGGACTGCTGCGTCCGGCCCTGCAACAGAAGCAGGGGTTGGGTGGCGCTACTCAATTGAGCGATTTAATTGGTCAATTGGCTGGTCCCAATGCTGCATCTGCGGCTGCGTCTTTTCTCACCCCAGAATTGCAAGAGCAACTGATCACCACAGTTGGCCAAAAAACAGGAATTAGCCCGAATACTTTGAGGCAGTTCCTACCAGCGGCAGTTCCAGCTATCATGGGGCTTCTGAATATGGGTGCGCCCAAGCCAGGAACTACGGGTATTACCAGCAATCCGCTGATTACTGCTTTTTTAGACAGCGATCGCGATGGGGATACCGATTTGGGTGATGTTGTCAAATTCGCTGGTCGTTTTCTCCAGCCCTAAAGCTACCGTGTTGACACATTTTTGGTTGTGTTGGTAAATCTGACCGGGGGACGCAGTCGTT
>CAZBTL010000202.1:0-7692 GCA_964494755.1 uncultured bacterium
CCGTCTCTGATTTTGCGCGGGCGATCGCAGTGTTTGTCCTTTGCGCCATTACTCCGGTGAGTTCTTCCAGACGTCCGGTTTGAGGGTGGGGTAGATGTGAAGCAGGCGGTTTACCGTTTTGCTACCAGTAGCGCACCGCGAGTTGGTACTTTCATCTCTGGAAATCTCCTTACCCCATGCCCATAGGTGCAGCCGCTCCGAAGGCGCTAGAGCCATACCCAGCCTGTGCGGCAAAATCAGGGTTTCAAGGGTTTTGTCAGTCAACCAGATGAATGAGTCATGTTGAATAATAGGAAATGTGACTATCTCAAAGGAGAATCAAATGGACGCAATGACAACAGAGCAAGCGCGGCAGGATTTGGATGGCTTGATCGAGCGTGTCATTGCGGATGTCGAACCGACGATTCTTTGCAATGACAGAGGACAGCGAGCTGTTTTAATGTCTTTGGACGAATTTACAGCCTGGCAAGAAACCCTCTATCTCCTATCCAATCCGATTAATGCCGCTCATCTTCTGGAGTCCATTCAAGCGGCACAGGCCGGTAACGTTGTTGAGAGAACATTAATTGAAGAATGAAGCTCACGTTTACGGAAGCTGGATGGGCTGATTATTTGTGGTTTCAAGCAACGGATAAAAAATTGCTGAAAAAACTCAACACCTTGATTCAAGACATTCAGCGACATCCGTTTGAGGGACTTGGCAAACCAGAGCCCCTGAAAGCAAATCTCTCTGGTTACTGGTCGCGACGCATCAACACAGAACATCGCCTGGTCTATCAAGTAACGACAGACACGATTGTGATTGTGGCTTGCCGATTTCATTATCAGGATTAGCCCAGCAACTTCCAGTGCGAATCAATTAACCTGGAAACGTGAACACACAACTGGAAGTGGTTGTCGCCTGTATGCCATTGGCCATGCTGGAGCCACATCCACGGGGCACTTCCTGCACTGTCAGTAATTGAAGGAATCATCTGCATGACTGTTCAAACCAACTCGCCTCATCTCCTGAGTCCCTTTACGCTGGGTGATCTGACGTTGAAGAATCGAGTCGTCTTGGCTCCCTTGACGCGATCGCGGGCGGGGGAATCGCGCATCCCGAATGCGCTGATGGCTGAATACTACTGCCAACGAGTATCCGCTGGTCTGATGATCACGGAGGCCACCGTGATTTCTCAGCAGGGTATCGGTTGGCGGAATACTCCCGGCATTTACACCGATGAGCAGGCTGAGGGCTGGAAACAGGTGGTGGATGCGGTGCACGCCAAAGGTGGACTGATTTTCCTGCAACTCTGGCATACTGGCCGCGCTTCCCATTCCAGCTATCACCAGGGACAACTGCCGGTGGCCCCGTCGGCAATTAAGCTTAATGGCGACGAAATCCACACGCCCACTGGCAAGCATCCCTACGAAACGCCGCGGGCCCTGGAGACTGAAGAAGTTCCCGGCATTGTGGAAGACTACCGCAAGGCGGCGGAACGGGCCAAGGTTGCTGGGTTTGATGGGGTTGAGATTCACGGCGCCAATGGCTACCTGATTGACGAATTTCTGCAATCCAAAACCAACCAGCGCAGCGATCGCTATGGCGGCAGCGTGGAAAATCGCTTTCAGTTCTTGAAGGAAGTCACAGAAGCCATTTTGACCGTCTGGTCGGCCAATCGAGTGGGGGTGCGGCTTTCGCCCAACGGGGTGTTTAACGATATGGGATCGCCTGACTATCGGGAAACCTTCCTCTATGTGGCCAGCCAGTTAAACACCTATAAACTGGCCTATCTGCATGTGATGGATGGCTTAGCCTTCGGGTTTCATGGCTTGGGCGAACCGATGACCCTGTCTGAATTTCGCACCGTGTTTTCCGGCGCCCTGATGGGCAACTGCGGCTATACCCAGGCAGCAGCGGAAGCCGCGATTCAATCTGGCCAGGCGGATCTGATTGCCTTTGGCCGTCCCTATATCAGCAATCCCGATCTGGTGGAACGCTTTAGCCACAATCTAGAGCTGAGTCCAGTGGCCGATATGTCGGTGTGGTACTCCTTTGGGGCGGAAGGCTATACGGACTTTCCCGCCTATGCGGGCGATCGGGCGGCATCCTAAAGCATCAGTACCGACTTCCTGGGGACAGACAGGGCCCGGATCTGATAACGGCTCGGATGCCTGTCAGGTAGGGTATAAAATGACAGAAACAGAGTTGAGCTGGACTTGCAATTCGGAAGAGTGGGCGGGTCTGCTTGCTCTTCGGCTGAATTGAGTAATCTGAGGCATGAACGGAGTAGGTTGGCGCAGTTTCTCTGGGGGCGATTGACCTTTGGGGGGTGAACGGCGGAGAACGGGCAACGCTGCCATGAAGTTACACCTTCGATCGTTCCCAAGGTCGCGCTTGTTGTGGATCGCGGCAAGTCGGCTCATGTGCTGAGGTCTGAGGAGTTCTGACTCGAATGGCGATTTTACATGGAAGCTGGCTACTGCAGGCCCCGACGAAGACTGCGGCGAAAGAAGACCCAAATCTGGCCACTGAACCGGGGCGGGGTTGCCTGTTCATTTGGGGCGAAACCTGGCGTCGGCTGACGCCAGACAGGCTGTATCAGATTGGTGCAGAACCGGCAACTGCTGGGTGGTCTGGGCTGCCCCCCCATCCCTTGGCCCTGACCAGCGAAGAACTCACGACGTTCTTGACCACTTTGGCTGCTGCGGGCAGTGTGCGGTTACCGGGCCCGTTGCCTTCTCCCCCCGGTGCCAAGCCCGGCCGTACCGCTAAGTGGCAAGCAACCAAGGTCGCGGTTGCTGAGCCCATTGCCGCAACCAGTTCCTGGCAGTGGCAGCGGCAGATTGTGGCGGTTCCCTCCTACGAATTATCGGTTGATCCAGGAACTGGCATTGCCCCCCAACACTCGGCCGCCCCCGCCAATGACACGGACCTGTTCCTATTTCCCTGGCCAGTTGACGGGCTGTGTTTGCCGGTAGAAGTTGCCCTGCCATTGCTCAACTCGCTGCCGCTGGGTTCAATCGAAGGGGAAGAGGATTGCCTGGGGGGGGACTTGCGCTACTGGTCCCATCTGGCGCGGTGGGTCCTCGACCTGTTGGCTCGGACTAAATTTCTGCCCGATCTGGAATTGCTGGCTGATGCCAAAACCTCAGTAGCAGGGGCTCAGTTCTTTACAGCCCATTGGCAACCGCTGCTGGACAGCGGTGTGGATCAAATTCGGTTAGCCCATTTTACTGACCTGCTGCCAGCGGCCTGTCGGATGTATCAGCGTCAGCGAGACAAGGGAGCGGCTGAATCCGGCGCCGATGCAGCCATTGCCTTGGATCTGCCGATCAACGCACAAACCTTAATTCATTCCTTTTTGGGGCAAATGCTGGATGCCCAGGTGCGATCGGTGGCGCAGCACCATCGTCTAGCTGCAAGCCCAACCAGTCCGGCTGCCCGTGGGGCTACTCCAACTCGATCAGCGGCAATTGAGACTCCCCTGCGGGAATGGTTGACTGCCCTGGAGCAGGACTCTGCCATTGGATCGGCCCCTGACAGCGAAGGACTGAAGTTGGCCCTCAGGACCTGGACGACGCCGCTGCAGTATCGCCGCCCGGATAATCTGTTCCGTACCTGTTTAGTCCTGCATCCACCGGCTTTCGGCGACAGCAATTGGCGGTTGGAGTATTGTCTGCAAGCCAGCGATGTGCCGACTTTTCAGATCGATGCCGACACGATCTGGAACAACCCCCTGGAACGGCTTCGCTATCAAGGGCGAACCGTGCTGCAACCCCAGGAAACCTTGCTAATGGGGTTGGGGTTGGCGTCTCGTCTGTACCCCGTCATTGAACCCAGCCTACAGTCGGCTCGGCCTCGGTTTTGTAGCCTTACGCCGCTGCAAGCCTATGAGTTCATTCAATCGGTGGCCTGGCGGTTGCAGGATAGCGGTCTGGGGGTGGTGTTGCCGGACAGCCTGTCCAAACAGGGGGGCTGGGCCAATCGCTTAGGGCTGAAAATCCAGGCTGATACGGGCAAATTACGCAAGGGGCAGCGACTCGGTTTACAAAGCCTGTTGAACTTCCGCTGGGAACTGACGATTGGCGGACAGACCCTTTCGAAGGCCGAATTTGATCGCCTGGTCAAGTTGAACATGCCCCTGGTGGAAATCAACGGTGAGTGGGTGGAGTTGCGACCGCAGGATGTGAAGGCGGCTCAGGCCTTTTTTGCCAGTCGCAAGGATCAGACCGAACTGTCACTGGAGGACGCCCTGCGCATCAGCACGGGCGATACCCAGATGATTGAACGCTTGCCGGTGGTGAGCTTTGAAGCATCTGGCGCCCTGGAGGATTTGATCAACACCTTGAATGGCTGCCGTAGCCTGGAGGAGACTGCTACACCGGCCAGCTTCCGGGGAGAACTGCGGCCCTATCAATCCCGTGGGGTGGGGTGGCTGACCTTTCTGCAACAGTGGGGGTTGGGGGCCTGTTTGGCGGATGACATGGGGTTGGGAAAAACCATCCAGTTTATTGCCTTTTTGCTGAATCTGAAGGAGCAACAGGGGTTGGACCAACCTAGCTTGTTGATCTGTCCGACGTCGGTGCTGGGTAACTGGGAACGGGAGGTGAAGAAATTTGGCCCTAGTCTGCGGGTTCTACAACACCATGGTGACCAGCGGGTCAGGGGCAAAGCCCTGGCTAAGGCTGTTGCCAACAAGGATCTGGTGATTACCAGCTATGCCCTGGTGCATCGGGACCTGAAGGATCTGCAAACCATTGATTGGAAATGCCTGGTGCTGGACGAGGCCCAGAACGTTAAAAATCCAGAGGCTAAACAGTCCCAGGCGGTGCGTCAATTGCAGGCAGAGTTTCGCATTGCCCTGACCGGCACGCCGGTGGAAAACCGACTCTCGGAACTCTGGTCGATCATGGACTTCCTCAATCCCGGTTATCTGGGGCCGCGCAATTTCTTCCAGCGCCGGTTTGCCACACCGATTGAACGGTATGGCGATACGGATTCTCTCAAAACTTTGCGATCGCTGGTGCAGCCGTTTATTTTGCGTCGGCTCAAAACCGATAAAACCATCATTCAGGACTTGCCCGCCAAGCAGGAAATGGCGGTCTTTTGCGGTCTGACCACAGAACAGGCGGCCCTGTATCAGCAGGTGGTGGATCAGTCCCTGGCTGAAATTGAGGCATCGGAAGGGATTCAACGCAAGGGCATGATTCTGGCCTTACTGGTGAAACTGAAGCAAATCTGCAACCATCCTCTGCTGTATCTGAAATCCGAGACGGTGGGCGACAGCGGTCTGGCGGAGTCCAGCCCCGTGGCCCAACCGACTGTATTCGAAAGCCAATCGGGCAAACTACAACGACTCCAGGAAATGCTGGAAGAGGTAGTGGCAGAGGGCGATCGCGCCCTCATCTTTACCCAGTTTGCGGAATGGGGAAAATTGCTCAAAGCCTTTCTGGAGAAACGACTGGGTCAGGAAACCCTGTTCCTCTACGGCAGCACCCCCAAGAAACAACGGGAGGAAATGGTAGAGCGTTTCCAGCAGGATCCCCAAGCTCCCCGTCTATTTATCCTGTCCCTTAAAGCCGGTGGCGTGGGTCTCAATCTGACCCGAGCCAACCATGTGTTTCATTTCGATCGCTGGTGGAACCCAGCGGTAGAAAACCAGGCCACTGATCGGGTCTTTCGCATCGGCCAGACCCGCAATGTTCAGGTCCATAAATTTGTCTGTAACGGCACCCTGGAGGAAAAAATTCACGACCTGATTGAAAGTAAGAAGGCACTGGCCGAACAGGTGGTTGGCACCGGCGAAAGCTGGCTGACGGAACTGAACACCGACCAACTGCGAGATCTGCTACTTCTGGATCGCAATGCCATCATCAACGCAGAGGATTCGTAGCTAGAAAAGCTTTGGAAATCATAATACTTGTAGGAGTGGCAACCTGCTAGCGCGATAACCCATCCGCCTTCTGGTGTCCTGGCTAAACCGCTCACTGAATGGTGGTTTGGGACGTTGGTGTTGCCTGCGGTGAGCTATCGTCACGATCGCTGCCGATTGCGAATACGACCGATCCGGTTACTAGCGCATCCAGTCCTTCAGAAGTGCCTGCCGCCGGGGATGGCGCAGTTTCCGCATAGCCTTGGCTTGAATTTGACGCACCCGCTCCCGCGAGAGGTGGTACAGTTCGCCAATCTCACTCAGGGTATAGTGCTGGCCATCGGTCAAACCAAACCGCAGTTTGATAATGTCCCGCTCCCGATCGCTAAGGTGATTCAGCACCGAGTCCAGGCGATCGCACAACAGCTTGTGGTCCAGGTGATCCGTCGGCGCAATGCTGTCGGCATCCTCAATTAACTGCATCAGCTCCGTATCTTCTTCCCGACCGACCCAGGCATGCAAGGATAGAGTCCCCTGGCTGACATCCAGCACTTGATCTAACTTGTCTTCGTCAATATCCAAGGCTTTGGCCAACTCTTGCTTGGTTGGCTTGCGGCCTAGTTCCTGAGACAATTGCTGCCGGGCTTTCCGCACCTGGTTCAGTTTTTCCACCATGTGCACAGGTAGTCGAACGGTTCGGGACTGGGAGGCAATCGCACGGGTAATGCCCTGACGAATCCACCAGTAAGCGTAGGTCGAAAATTTATACCCCCGTTCATAATCAAATTTCTCCGCGGCCCGCATTAAACCCATCGCTCCTTCCTGGATTAAATCCAGAAAGGGCACGCCACGATTGAGATATTTCTTCGCAATTGAAACCACTAACCGTAGGTTCGATCGCACCAACTTTCGTTTGGCTTGTTCGGCTCTGGCTCCACCTTTGACAATTTCCCTGGCCAACTCAATTTCCTGAGCCTGAGTCAGCAAAGGATAGCGGGCCATCTCGCGAAGGAACAGACCGACAGAGTCATCAGTTAAACCAAGACGTTCTGCTTTTGTGGGTTTAAAAGTAGCGGTTTCTCGAACAACTTCGAGCATATCCTCTACTTCAAGCTCTTCCGGATCGAAGTCAAAATTCAGCTCACTCGTCCCGATTTCGATCGGGTCAAGTTCGGCAGGTTCAGACGGCAATTTCGCACTCATACTCACTCACATAATGAAATAGAAGAAACGGCGTAAAATTGCCTCCAACTTTAGCAAAAATCCTGGAAAATGCTCACACATTTAGCAGGAAAATTTTAAATTTTTATGTCTTTCCCGTTGGCATTCAGGGAAAGTTATAACCTTTTCTTCAGGTTTTGATCGACTAAGCAAATAAAACCATTACTGAGTGAGGTTGCAGCCCTCTCAGCTCAAGTTGGTTAATTCAAACGATTCGATCTGATGCTGCCCTAACCTGACAAAGTTTTTCCTTTCACAATTCTCTTCTTCACGATGGATGACCCATCAAAAGACCCAGGAGAAGTTGTTAAGGAAAAGGGCCTGTGCTTGACTCAGGCAGGCGCCAACGACACCGCAGGTGCCCACCAAACCCTGGCAATGATATCCTGAAAAGCCCAAAATGGGTCAGAAATTTTTCTCATTCCTTTCAAGCTCATTTGTTATAGCATCGACCTGCGAAATGTGAACATTTTTTTTATGATTGAGTTGCTCTTTGCCAGAATCGCCTCTCCGCTGGGGACATTGCTGGTGGTGGCTGGTCCTCAGATCCTTTATGCCCTCGACTTCGCCGAATTTGAAGACCGGATGCTGCAACGACTGCGCCAACGGTTGGGCG
>CAZBTL010000203.1:0-7613 GCA_964494755.1 uncultured bacterium
ACATTTTTAGGTCATCGTCATCTAGATCATCCCCCCGCAACCAGCTACAGGCTGTAAAGTACAACTTAGGATTAGTCAGGTCATAAAGGACGCCAAAGAATTCCTTTGCCTGATAAATGCCAGATGGATAAGCCTCAGTCAGGTTTTTGACAAATAGATTGCGTTTACCCAGCAATAGTTTCAGCAGGGTGTTATGACCAGAAACAGACAAACTTTTGAACCAGAGGATTAACTGAGACTCTTCCTGACCTTCTGGGTTATGCATCAGGCTGTCCACAGTCTGACGCAATGTATGGCGCCAGATAAAGTCACTGTCCACAAATGGTGGAATATAAACAAAGAATGCTTTTTGATTCAAACTTTGTTTCAAGCGTTTCAAAACATAACTTTTTCCAGAACCTGGATCACCTGTAAGAAGGACTGCCCGAGTTTTGTGATCTTTGCTAATCTGATCCAATACCTGGATAATTTGCTGAATCTCTTCTTGATGAATAGAAGCAACCGTCACAGCGGCAACTTGATTTTCTTCTTGCCAGAAATTGCCAGTTTTGAATGTCACTGGATCGAATGGATTAGCTGCCTGTTGAATTAATTCATTGATGGTTACCATGCTACTGTCTCCAGTCTTTATGCAAAGATTCAACGGTTTTGACAAGACCTTATTTCTTCACTTCTAAAAAAAAGAGTGGATCTCCAGAATCTTGAGGAATTCCAGCCTGAATTTCCTCTGGAGTGTAGTGAATTGACTCTACCAGAGAACTCACCTCAATTTTGTCCTGCTGCCACAGGCGATAGATGGCCTGATCTAATTCATTCCTCGATAGGGGTGGTTCTAAATTCTTTCTAAGGTGAAAGATTGGCAAATAATTGTTTGTGCTATACTCCTGGTCTAAATCTCGGATCATCTGGAGAATTTCTTCGTCGCTGGGTTTGTTGGAAGAGTTTGTAGATTTGGCCAAAGCTATTTCTGAGGCTTTGTCTGTTCGCATTAACTTCCTTAAGAAAGTGAGATAGTTACCCAGCAGGTTGAAGCTAATTGTGGGAGTTCCAGCAGGTTGGCATTCATCACGCAAGTATTCAGTTCCCCGATCGGTCAGCCAAACTTCCTTAATTTGAGCTTTCTCAACTTGAATAAATCCTTTTTCTGCAAGATCCTGAAGAATTGATTGTCGCTCATTAGCTGCTAGTGTTTTAACCTCTCCAGGAGTAATGCTTCTATTTTCACAGGCTTTTAGTATTAACAGATGTTGGTCTGTTAAGGGCAAATCTCTAGTTTCCTGCTTTAATAGGCCTTTGCCAGAAGGATCAATTTTGAATCGCTTGATTTCACGGGAGTAAGCCACAATCCCTCGATCAGCTAACTCCCGGCAAATTTTGTCTCGCTCACCAGTAGTGGTTTTATCACTGGGAGCAAGTTTACTGATCGGTGCTTGGTATTCCTTATGCCCCAAAAGTTTCAGCAGAAATTTGAGTTCGATCGCTTTCATTGGCTATCCTTTTCCGTGTTACATCTACTGTCATAGACCAGATGGCTCGGCTGCCAGACTGGATTCACCGAGATCTCCTGCTTTCAATCGTCTTCATCATTTTCCTCTTCTGGCAAGTAGGGAATCAGCCCCTTCCGAAAAGCCTCTTCCTGAATACTACGTGGCATCCGACGGGCATCGACCAGAAAGCCATTAACTGAAATCATCCAGGCCATGAGATTGTTGTCGATTCGGCTGGGTAGAGTCCAGTTCGGGTCCATCTGGTGTATTTTCATCAAATCGCGAATTTGCTTCGACTTGCCCTGTCCCGTACTTTGACCGACGCCAAAGGTGTTGTAGATCTCAGTCGGCTTCATGTGCGGTTTCTGGGAGGGGTCGAACAAAAAGTTCACCATGCCGATCGCATGAACAATTCCACAAGCCCAGGTGTTTGCTTTACCGCTGGTCAGGGGTGAAGGCCGCTTGCGACAGAGAGCCGCCGTCAGGTAGCGACACATCTGGGCATATTCGTCATTGAGATATTGGGCCGAGAAGGTATCCGTTAGCTGGGTAATTTCCTCAAACTTCGCCCGCATGGATTCGGGCACATTTTCCGATTTGCTTGGCCTTGGCATGGGAAAACAATGCTGATGATGGTTTATTTTTAGTTTTAGCCTGTCCCGTCAACAAGAAACGATGAAATAGTATTCTGGGGTCTTAACGTAAGTTGGGACACTCTGGGATATCAGGAAGCCGGAAGGCAGAAGTCAGAAGCAGATCAATTTAGTTCAGGAACTGATGGGGGTACGGTCAACAGCCAACTAGCGATCGCCCAGGGCTGGATTTCCGTGTCCGGCTCCGGGCGATTCGAGTTATCTACAGGGCGCTCTAGCAAATCAACCGCCTGTTCCACCTGTAGGTTCAGGTCGCTTTGTAGTTGAAGGGTGGCCTTTTCTCCCGTGCACTCATAACAACGCAGGAGCCATTGCCCCTTGGAGTCCTCAGCCTGCTTCAAAGCCATCAGAACTAGGTGGTCAGATTCCAGGTGCAACAGTTGCCCTGTGGTTGGCAGCCTGCCAGTACCGAAGATGACTTGGGCAGGCGGCATAACCACTTGCAATGGCAAATTGAGTTCCAGGGCCCGCTGGACCGTCTGAGCGGCCTGCCAGGAACCAGCATGGGGATAGAGGGCATAGGTAAACTGGTGCAAACCGCGATCGGCGTCTGGATCCGGCCACTCAGATCCGCGCAACAAGGTCAACCGCATTTGATCTGGCTGGCAGTCGTAGCCGTGCTTGCTATCTGACAGGAGACTGAGGCCATAGGAACTGGTCGGCTCTCGGCTATCAGTCAGGTCGGCCCATCGTAATGCTGGCACTTCCCATTTGGCCTTGTCAGCTTCAGTTTGGGGCCGGGTCGATCGCTGAATTGCCCCACAGGGAATTTCATAGGTAACGAAATCAGCATCCAGGGCAAGTGGAAAAGCAGCTTTGACCATGATATGCCGCTCCTGCCAGTCAACCGTGGTGGCAATGTGCAGGACGGGAGACGCTGCTTGCAAAATGTAGTCTTGCTGGAACTGCGAAGCACCAATCTGACGAATCACCCGCAGACGATATTCCAGCGGCCCCCGTTCGATCCAGGCAATCTCCTTTAGCTGGCTCGGCGACAACGGATATTGGGCATAGTTGGGGTCAATGTTCCAGGCATCCCAATACTGTCCCTGGTCTTGAAACGCCTGTAACTGATTACCTGGCTCCCGCAGAATTTCCCGTTGCTGCTGCAGGTCCAGAAAGCTGTCCAAATCGCCCGTCAGGGGATTCACCATGACTCGCAGCAGACCATTATCCAGAATCCAGGCAGGGGTGCTGGGTGCTGGGTGCTGGGTGTTGGGTTTTAGCTGAAGTGAGTCGGGAGAGGGGAAGGAGGGTGCGGAGGAGGGGATTAGCCAGAAGTTGCGATAACCAATGGAGGGAATCTTTTCGGCCAGGAATAAAAGTTCGCCGGTGGCAGTCAGTTGGGTCGGCAGAGGATGGCCCTCCTGGTTCAATACCTGCCAGTGGGCAGAGGCCGGGGGCTGGCAACGAACAATCTGCGATCGCACCCCGTTGAGCGAGTTAAACACCACCAACGGCTGTGCCCCAGCAACCGGCGGCTCTGGAAAGGCAATCTGGGTTGCTAGTCGGCGTAACGATTGGGCCAGGATTGCTTCGCCGGTCTGCAAAGCCGCCTGCCAGTCCCGGTTAGCATCCACAAACACCTGCGGAATAGAAGAACCCGGCAGAATATCGTGAAACTGATTAAACAGCACCCGTTTCCAGGCCAATTCCAATTCTGCCTGGGGAAAAAGCTCTCCCGTTGCGATCGCCACCAGAGAGGCCCACAACTCCGCCTGATAAAGCAAGTCCTCAGCTCGCCGGTTAAACCATTTTTGGTCTCCATGGGAGGTATAGCAGCCCCGATGGAATTCCAGATACAGTTCATCCTGCCAGACCGGGAATGGTGAGTGGGGCGTAGGGACCGGACAGGATGGGGAAGGGGGGGAAGGGGGTTGGAAGTATGTGGCTGATTGCTGAGCGCTGACTGCTGAGCGCTGACTGCTGAGCGCCAACTCCACATACGCCGCTGCGGTGGTGAACTCCAGCGTTGGAAAGAAGGGAGACTGCTGCCAGCGACGGGCGACTTCCAGCATGTCGCGGGTGGGGCCGCCGCCATGATCGCCCACACCAGGTAGCCAAAGTGCAATGGGGATACCCGTCTGCTGTTCCCATTGGCAGGCATAGGTAGCCATTTTCACGGGGTCGATGCCTTCGCCAATTGGGGCAGACATCAGGCTAAACACCTGGCTGCCATCGGGAGCCTGCCAGATAAAGAGTTCATAGGGAAATTGAGTTGTATCGTTCCAGCGCAGCTTTTGCGTCACGAAGAACTCAATGCCACCCTGCTGTAGAAATTGGGGTAACTGCCAGGGAAAGCCAAAGGTGTCGGGTAACCAGGCAATGGGGCTGATCTGGCCAAACTTTTCCTGGTAATAACGCTGTCCGTAGAGAATTTGTCGCACCAGGGATTCGCCCCCGATCAGGTTCAACTCCGGCTCGATCCACAGTCCTCCGATCGCCTCCCAGCGTCCCATCTGGATTTGTTGCTGGATAGACTGAAACACATCGGGACGGTGTTGTTCCATCCAGGCATAGAGGGCGGGGGTGGAGTGACAAAAGACCAGTTCAGGAAAGTCCGTTTGCAAGCTCAGAACCGACTGGAAGGTCCGTTCCGCTGCCTGCCAGGTTGCTTCGACCGGCCAGAGCCAGGCCATATCCAGATGGGCATGCCCCAGCAGTTTGATCTGTCGTTGCTTCAGCCAGGGAGACAGGTCGGTTAGGTGTTGCCGCAGGTAGATCAGTTGGGAGTCGAAGGCGAATCGTTCAGGTAGGACTGACCAATCGATCTGGCAAATAGCCTTAGCCACTTGCTCCAGCTTTTCCGGAGCGAATGTCTGCAAATAAAGTTGAAGGACAGCCAGTTCATCGGCTACAAATCCTGCTTCTGGGGCAACTGCTGGTGAAGGGGTGGAAGGGATTTCATATAGGGCCAGCGATCGCACCAGAGCGCCATCATCATGTCCCGGACTGACCAATCGCAATGCAATGGCAAATGCTTCACCGACTTGCACCTCAGTCCCCAGGCAGATGCGAGTGGAACAGTCAAACAAGTCCCCTTCCTGCACCAACTGGCCATTGACAAAAATCTGAGCTGATTCGGCCCACCAGGTCAGAGCTAACCGCAGACATAACCCCTGTAGGGGATAGCCATTCAAGTCAGTCGGCACTGTCAGCACCTGGCCTAACCAGCGGACCTGCCGTCCCTTTGGCCAGGCCAGATGTTGTTTGCCGTTTAGCTCAGCGATCGCCCAGTTCTGCCAGGTTTCCGGTGCCGCAGCCTGGGAGATTGGCAAGTCCCCATCCCAGTAATGCCAGGTGGACTGAACGCTGATCTGGGTCAGCGATCGCAGTCGGGCGATGGCTGCATCAATCACGCTGCTAGGGCTGACTGCCGCCATTGAGTCATCTGAGTCATCAGATGCAGAGGGGGAATAAGTCGATTCAGGCACAATCCAATTCAGTCAAAGGACAGTCATCAAATCACTCAGGCAAAGTCCTGATCATCGGATGATTGCCAGGACTTAGCCCACTATACAAGCTGACTCAACCCATCATTCCCCCCTGCCTGAGCCGTGATAATGGGAAAAGACTTGAGTGTCAGCTTGGGTTTTTGTGGCTGTAAATTTTTTCTGGCTGAATCATGAACTTGCCAACCTGGATTACCGTCTCCCGCCTGCTGGTTGTTCCCCTGTTGCTGATTGGATTACAGCAGCCAACGGACACCTGGCGATGGGTCACCCTGTTGTTTTTCTTGCTGGCTGCAGGCACGGATTGGTTAGATGGGTATCTGGCCCGCCGATTAAATCAGGTGACGGAATTGGGCAAGTTTCTGGATCCCCTGGTCGACAAGCTGCTGGTGTTGGCTCCCCTCATTGCATTGGTGGAACTGGGAGAAATACCAGCCTGGGGAGTTTTCCTGATCCTGGCCCGCGAATTAACGATCGCAGGCTGGCGGGTGAACCCAACCCTCCAGGGTTCGAGTGAGATACAGGGAGCCAATCTGTGGGGTAAGTTGAAAACCGTCAGCCAAATTGCGGCGATCGCGCTGCTAATTGCCCCCCTACCTGAAAGCTGGCAAACAATCGCCCTCATTGCTTTCTGGATTTCTGTCGGCCTAACCTGGATATCTGGCTTGATTTATCTGTTGCCATCTGGCCCCAGCCAGCAGCGGATCCAGTCCAGCTAATCCGGCGACGGGCCAGGGCCGCAGGTTACTTGTTAACCAGTTTGCCAACCTGTTCAGGGATAAATTGGGTTTCCACCCGTCCGCCGCTGACCACCACCGTCTTGTCCTGCAGTTTGCCAGTTGCACGGGGGCCAGTCAGATTAAAGACTGGATCAACTTGCTGATAATTGACATTGCCTGTTGCCTCAAACTCCTGGGTCTTCATATTCCAGGTCAGGTTGTCCGATTTAACCTGTGCTTGGTTGCGTTCGCTGAAGCCCCGCACATCCCCTTGCAAGTAAATCATTTTGGGCGTAAATTCCAACCGGCCCTGATTGCCTGTCAAGGTTACACCCTGCTGACGGTTGACAATGGTTACCGGTACGTCGGATGTAGCAACCTTATCTTTGATGTCCCAGACCAACTGGTTGGTATTGATCTGCACTGGCGGATCAGAGACCAGCAACTGGGTGTTTTGCTTCAAGGTGGCCTTCTTGCCCTTCAGATCCACAAAACCCTCATTGGAAGTCGCCCGGTCTGATAGGACATTGTTCACAAAACGCTCAATCTGGAGCGGGCGATCGCTGGTTAAAGTATTGGGTTGCATCAACCAGATCACCCGATCTGACTGAAACTTAGCCGCAGGATCGGTGGCCACAGCCGTCACCGCCCCTTCCATTTGCACTCGACGCTCTTTGGTCTGGAACTGACCTTGCTTGGCGGAAAACTTGAGCTTGGGATGGGTGCCCGTGACATTATTGCGCACAATCACCAGGTTAGCTTTCGGCTGCCACTCCAGTTCATTTCCCCGGAGCACCATGCCATCTTTGGTGTCAGTGGCAATGATATTGCCCCGCAAAAACATCTTTTCTCCGTCCTTCTGGACTTCACCACTTTGGGCGCTCACTTTCAGAATCGGTTTGCCGTCCTGATAGAACTCGCCCTTTGGTTCCACAATGCGGGCCAGTTTTTTGTCCTTGCTGTAACTGGCCTGTTTGGCTTTCACCCGCCACCATAACTGGCCTTTCTTATCAAACTCTTCTAGCGTCACCGCATTGAATGTGAGGCTGTTGTCAAACTGCTCCACCTGACTCGCATCCTTGGCAATCTTATCTGCTGCTCGGTCGGAACGAGAGCAAGCTGTGGAAAGCAGCAGCAACACCAGGGGTAAACCGAAGCTAGCGGTTCGAAGCCAAGGAAACCGCTGAGGATGAAACCCTATAAACATGACAGAACAAACATGACAGACAACCGGACAAAAGACGACTGGCGATTGTTTGAGCGCCACTAGTGCAGCGTCAACTCTAGAAATTAGGGTTTGTA
>CAZBTL010000204.1:0-2623 GCA_964494755.1 uncultured bacterium
CTCCAACAAGAGCCGCTTCAGCTTCCCCTACCGCGATTGAACCAATAACGGCAAGACTAGCAGTAGAAACAGTTGCAAACCTTAAAGCAAAAAGTTTCATAACTCTATCTCCTCAATTTTTTACGGGGATAGATGCCGTATGCAGTGGTCTAAAAACATAAATTTTTATTGAAACCACACGCATTCCCTGATTTCCAAAGGTAAAGCTTGATTCAAGAAATCTGGGTAGATGTTCAACAGATTCAAGACAATGAGCACGTAGCCTAATAAGGATCAGTCCAAGAATAACTCTCAGATTTTTATGACCTGCAACCCTGTAGCCAAATGTAACCCCTAGTCCTTGGTAGATTCACTTTGGTGTCAGCATTATCTAGCCAAAATCTAGCACATCCCCGTAGTTCTACGGAGAATTTACTGGAACTTTATATTTAGCCCCTGGGGAAAGGTCCAGCTCATACCAAATTGACAAGGTAGCTAGGCCGTAAGGGGGTAAAAGCCGGTTGCTTAAAGAAACTGGCTTTTTGGGAAACAGGCCATCGTTCCAGGCTGGTCTGCGGACTGAAAGCGTTGATCCGCTGAGCAGGCTTGCGATTGTTTCCAGGGGTGGGATTTCAGCCATTAGAATGGAAGCTTGAAGGTCTTCAAATTGGCCCAGCATGAACATGCCCGTCGAATTTCTGGATAGCTTTGATGTCGTTGTGGTGGGAGCCGGACACGCTGGTTGCGAAGCGGCCCTGGCGACAGCCCGCTTAGGGTGCCGGACACTGCTGCTAACCCTAAATTTGGACAAAATTGCCTGGCAGCCCTGCAATCCAGCGGTGGGGGGACCGGCAAAGTCCCAACTGGTGCATGAAGTGGATGCCCTGGGGGGTGAAATTGGCAAAATGGCCGATCGCACCTATCTGCAAAAACGCATTCTTAATTCTTCTAGAGGTCCGGCGGTGTGGGCCTTGCGAGCCCAGACGGACAAGCGGGAGTACGCCGCTGTGATGAAGCGGATTGTGGAAAACCAGGACAACCTGACCGTGCGGGAAGGGATGGTGACCGATCTGGTTCTGGGCGCGAACGATGAGGTTTTGGGTGTCCAGACCTACTTTGGCGTAGCTTTTCAGTGCCAGGCCGTCATCCTGACCACCGGCACCTTCCTGGGGGGACGCATCTGGGTGGGCAAAAAGTCCATGGCGGCTGGCCGGGCGGGCGAGTTTGCCGCTGAGGGCCTGACCGACACCTTGAACCGACTGGGATTTGAAACCGGTCGTCTGAAAACGGGCACCCCGGCCCGGGTGGATCGACGCACGATTAATTTTACCAGCCTGGAACCCCAACCCAGTGACCCAGAAGTGCGCTGGTTCAGTTTTGACCCGGAGGTCTGGCAAGAACGAGAACCGATGGACTGTTACCTGACTCGGACAACCGCCGAAACCCATCGGATCATCCGGGAAAATTTGCACCTGTCGCCGGTCTACGGCGGCTGGGTGGAGTCCAAGGGGCCACGGTATTGCCCCAGCATTGAGGACAAAATTGTTCGGTTTGCCGATAAAGAAAGCCATCAGATCTTCCTGGAACCGGAAGGGCGGGATATCCCGGAAATCTATGTGCAGGGGTTTTCCACGGGGTTGCCGGAAGCAATCCAACTGCAAATGCTGCGATCGCTGCCCGGTCTGGAACAATGCGCCATGTTGCGACCAGCTTACGCTGTCGAGTATGACTACCTGCCAGCGACCCAGTGCTATCCCACCCTGATGACCAAGAAAATTGAGGGGCTGTTTTGTGCGGGGCAAATTAATGGCACCACCGGCTATGAGGAAGCGGCCGCCCAGGGACTGGTGGCAGGCATCAATGCCGCCCGTCTGGTGCGGGGCCAGGATCTGATCACCTTTCCCCGCGAACAAAGCTACATTGGCACCCTGATCGATGACCTGTGCACCAAGGATCTGCGGGAACCGTATCGGATGCTGACATCTCGCTCGGAATATCGACTGATTTTGCGATCGGACAATGCTGACCAGCGGTTGACCCCTCTGGGTCGGGAAATTGGCTTGATTGATGACCGGCGCTGGAATTTGTTTCAACGCAAACAGGCGGCGATCGCTGCGGAGAAGGAACGGCTGCATACCGTCAGAATCAAAGAGCAGTCAGATCTGGGCCAGCAGGTGGTCGCCTTTACCCAGCAAGCCATTAAAGGATCTATCACCCTGGCCGATCTGCTGCGCAAACCGGGGTTTCATTACGCCGATCTGGACCGATTTGGTCTGGGCAATGCAGACCTGGATCGGGCTGAGCAGGAAGGAGCAGAGATTGACATCAAGTACGCCGGTTATATCCAGCGACAGCAACATCAGATCGATGCCATCGCCCGTCAGGAACAGCGCAAGCTGGCGGCGGACCTGGACTACCATGCGATCGAAACCCTGTCCAAGGAAGCGCGGGAAAAGCTGGCCACCATCCGACCCCTGACGATTGGTCAGGCTTCCCGCATTGGCGGGGTTAACCCGGCTGATATCAACGCCCTGCTGATTTATCTGGAAGTCCAAAGCCGTCAAAATGCAGGAGTCGCAGTGCCATGACTAGCGACGATCCTTTCTGGGGAAACGGTCTTGCCCGGTTTTAGGCTGGATCTTCG
>CAZBTL010000204.1:2723-7610 GCA_964494755.1 uncultured bacterium
TAGCGACGATCCTTTCTGGGGAAACGGTCTTGCCCGGTTTTAGGCTGGATCTTCGTAGCCTGAGTGAACTCGATTCCCCTTTTCCGTCAGTTGGTATCATTAATGCACAATCATTGATGCACAATCATTAATACACAATCATTGATGCACAATAACGGGAGTGCCAATCTCAGCCCAGTTAAATAACCAGCGGGCATGGTTGACAGCAACGTTGATACATCCGTGACTGACGGGAGTGCCAAAGCGGTTATGCCAGTAAGCGCCGTGGATGGCGTAGTTGCCTGAATAGTACATGGTGTAAGGCACATCGGCAACGTCGTAGTCAGCCCCTTGCATGCGGGCATAGCGATAGCGACTCTGGATCGAAAAAACTCCGGTTGGGGTAGGAGAGGCGTCTTTGCCGGTTGAAACAAAAATGGCATAGACCTGGTTTTTTCCCTCCCAGGCAATCAATCGTTGTCCAGACAAATCAATTTCAATCCAACGTTGGCCAGATTGTTTCAGATTTTCAATCGCAGTCGCGATCGTGCCACTGTAAGCAGGCTGCCAAGGAGGACGGGTCAGAGCCGGAACCCCAAAGCCGTTGATGATCAGGGCAAGGGAAAGACTGGCTGTAGTGGTAGCCAGCAGGCGGAACAACCGCCGAAAAACCACCGATTTCATAGGGGCAAGCTCGGAAAAAAAGTAGCGGTCAGGATGGCAAAAAAACTTGGAGCGATGGTTGTGCACCCTTCTAGTAACAGACTACGGCAGACATCAGCCTGACTCCGCAAAACTTTAACTTTCCCTAGGAAAGGGGCCTGTCAAGGGGCCGATCGAATGGTTTGCACCAGTTGTCTGGCCTGGGTGGTGATGGCTTCCCACTGGCCACTGCGGATTGCCGCTGCTGGAAACAAACTGCCTGAGAGGCCCACCGCGATCGCACCAGCGGCCAGAAAGTCGGGGGCATTTGCCACGGTAACGCCTCCCGTCGGCACCAGGGGAATGTGTCCCAGGGGTCCCTGCAATGCCTGAATGTAGGACACTCCGCCCACAGCCTGAACCGGAAAGACCTTGACACAGGTGGCTCCCGCCTGCCAGGCCATCACGATTTCCGTGGGCGACAGGGCCCCGGCCACCATCGGAATCTGTTGGGACTGGGCCGCCTGGATCAAGCGCGGGTTGACATGGGGGGTGAACAGAAATTGCGCCCCAGCGGCGATCGCCGCCTGCACGTCTGCCAGGGTCAGCAGGGTGCCAGCGCCAATGGTGCAGTGGGGTAGCTCCTGCCGTAAGTGCTGAATCAGCTCGGCGGCGCGATCGCTATTCCAGGTGATTTCAATCAGGTGCATGCCACCCTGGGCCACGGCTGTCGCCATCTGTTGCCCCAGTTCCAGGTGGGCTGACCGGATGACTGCGATCGCCCCTTCCCGTTGCACCAGCTTCAGCCAATCCATTGCCGCTGTCCCATAGCCTACGGTTCCTGGCCGTTGTCGGCAGCCTCCATACTGGTTGCCTGGCCAATTGAACCGACCTTGGTGCGATCGGCAGAAACAGCTGAAAGAGGCAACTGGCTGTCCAGCAACGGCCAAAAAAAAATTCTCTCCTGAATCTTACGACTAGAATTGCAGCATCGATTGGATGGAATTGCTGTAAGATGCTCACGGCTTCGATCCAATTTAGATTTCAACCCTGAGTCGGGGTTCCTGCGATGGATAGAATTCATAGGTAGGAAAATCCTGCAGAAAGGTAAGATTGCCGTTAGGTTATCAACCTGACCAATGGGAAAGCAGCGAATATTCGAACTGCTGGATCCAAAAAATTACCGTTCCAATTCGACTCAGTTTTGTTTTCGTCACGTAATGCGGACATTCCAATGAATACAGAGCCCCCCAATTCTGAAATTAGGCATAATTTCTACGAAGGAGAAGTTCTGCGCATCGAAGTGTATGAAGAAACACCTGAGATTCGCAAGCAAACACTGATTCGGGAAATGATCCAGGTAAGAAAAGTTTTACGGTCTTACGAAACCGAAATCGCCAGCCAAACCCCTTTCGAGCAAGAGTAAATAATCGTCCTAAAAAATGTAAGGATGTAAAAAAACATGCACCATGACACATACTGCAGCACGCCGACAGGCAATCAATTGTCCTACTCTTCTCTGGTGCCGGTGGCATTGCGGCCAAGGCTGGTTGCGGATGCTGCTTGAACCCTCCGGCTGGCAGCACGGAATTTAGCTTTCACCAACGGCAAGGAAACCATGAGCGACAAGACATCTACCAGCACACCTGAGCCGGAAATCACAACTACCCCTCTCAGTGGTGCTTTACTGGACAACTTCAACAACCTCAAGAATCGGCTGAAATATCTATCAGTCATTGATCGGCAAGGACAAATGGTCGGTGTCGTAGAGGATTTGATCCTGACGACGGATCACAGCTTAAATCTGGTGATCAGCCAGACCGAACCGGACCAACCGACGGTGTTGCTAGACAGCAAATTTATCCAGCGGGCCAGTGCTCGGGAACGGGCTGTTTACATTGACGCGCTGAAAGCCGATTTAGTCCACTTGCCCACCCTGGTGACGGACGAGCAAGGTGAGCCGCAAGTTGTTCCAGGTCAGACGCCCGCCCAGGCTGAACCCTCTGAGGCGGTTCAGATATCGGCTCAACCCTTGCCTGCTGCAGACCAAGCAGACGTAGAAACGCGACAATCTCCGGCTGTTGAGGAGGCCAGTCTCCCTGGCCCGACGGAAGTTGCTCCAGAAATTGCAGCGCAGGGCTCGGATTTACCCCCTGAAGACAGGCAGGAGTGGATGGCTCCCGATGCGCCTGAAGTACAGGACGTGGTGCAGGAGATAGAGACCCAGGAAGTGGAGGCTGCCCAAGAGGTGAAGGCCACCCAGGAAGCTTATCCCGTTGGCAGTTCCGAAATTCAGGTAATTGAACAACAGCCTGATCTGGCGGTGGTTCCCGCACCTGAACCCGAGCAGCCGGAGCTTAGCCCGACTCCTGTCAGTCAAGTGGATCTGCCGACGGAAGCTGTGTTTCCCAGTGTCACCGTCATCAACATCCTTGAAATTGAAAATTTGGATCCGCAATCCGCATCCGCACAGCGAATTGCTGACCTGTCCGATCTGTTTGCTGACGTGCCTCCCTTCCCTCAGCGACAGGGAACCCAGTCCTCTGGCCGCAAGCCATTGTCTGGACAATTGACGGCTTCCCCTGGAGGAACCGGCACGATCGTTGAGCCCAGCAGTGGGCAAGTCGGCGCCACTCAAGGCTGGGAGACGATTCCACCAGTTGAGTCGCCGCTGTCAACCAATCCATCTGATTTGGAGTCGGTTCCCCAGGAAGAGTTCCAGGCCTTGCTGGAATTGGATGAAAGCGATCTGTTTGCTTCGGAGGAAACGAAGAAATTACGACAGCAAGCTGTACCCAGCAGCCCTCAACCGGCTGTAGCTTCGCCCACCTCGGCGAGCAACGCCCCTGCTCCTCAAGCGATCTCGCCCCTTTCCCCTGCAGATATTGCTGACCTATTCCCGACAGATGTGGCGCAGATGCCACTCCCATCGCAAGGCTGGGCCGATTCATCTTTTTCTGAACACTATGTAGAGCCCCAGGAGTCACAGCCTTTTCCCATGCTTCCTGTTAATGCTACCCCTCCTGAGGCATCTGGAGATGTGTTGTCTACCCCTCAAGGGGCGTCAGCCAGCGATGATGCCCAATCCCCGGCTGGACAGGGATCGCCAGAACAGCAGAGGCCTGAGCCAGCAGTTGCACCGATGACGGAATCTGCCCCAGTTGCTTCTACGCCTAGCTCCAGTGCCATTGCTCCATCGTCTCCAACCGAAGCGATCGCGGATGAAACTGCTACAACCATTCCCCTGGTTGAAGAGCAGGTTTTGGTTGATTATGTTCGACGCAAGATTGGAGAAGTGATTGTTCGCAAGCGGGTTGAAACTCGCATGATTCAGGTGCCCGTGCGGTATGAAAAGTTGGTGATTGAGCAGGTCAGCCCCGACTATCGACAGCTAGCTGAGGTCGATCTGTCCCAGGGAGATCTGCCGGACTTAGAACTGACAACCGCAGCCCCGACGAACAACGCAGTGGTCAGCGGCGAATTCACCACCCCTGAAGCAGCCAGGCAGTTGTTGGATGCCATTATCCTGACGCCCTCCCATCGCTGTAACAAGATCCGGGTGGAAATTGAACTAGAGGATCCTTCCTTGCAAGCGGTTTATCTGGAGTGGTTGCGGCAATACGGTCAGTCTTAACTAAAGTAGATCGGGTGTTTGGCCGTTGCTCCGGTGCCGGACAGGTAGGGATTCAACCTCAACCACAGAACTGGAACATGGATTCCGGTCTGTTTCGGTGCCAGATAGCTATCTAGTGTTCTGTCAAACCCTAATTTTAAGGTGAACCCATTGGCTCGTAGTCGGCGCTTTAGCGCTGAAGTGCTGACTAAAAACCCTAATTTCTAGAGTTGACGCTGCACTAGGCTGCTGAAAAGTACAGCGCTTGAGACCCTAGCGTTGCTGAAAAGCCGGATGAATTGAAACGAAGTTTCAAGCATCCGACATCCCTTTCATCCCTAGAATCAGCAAGGCCCTTGAGACCATACCTGCGTGGGTGCTGGCTGGGGGGTGTGGTCTGTTCTGCTGGGAAAACTCATTGGGGTCGTCATCCATAACTCGGATCTTGCACCATTCTCAAGAAGACGTATTTCCAGCATTTCTGACAATATCCTTGCCCCGCCCTGAACTAAAAGTTCGGGCTAATAGAGGCAAGTCCACTGAAGTAGACTGGAAAACCCAAGTTGTGGATCGTCAGTCCGTTTAAACGGACTTCGTGCTGTTAGCCCGCAATTCATTGCAGGGCAGGTTGTTGTGAGAGGTGAAAGATCTCA
>CAZBTL010000205.1:0-3549 GCA_964494755.1 uncultured bacterium
AACTGAAAAAACTCACGCCGACAGTTCAAAAAGACTTGATTTCACGGATTGAAAGTCTATCCGCGAACCCTAGACCACTGGGTTGCAAAAAGCTGAAGGGACGACCAGATCAATACCGCCTGCGGTCAGGTGACTATCGGATTATTTACAGCATTGAGGATGTATCCCTGATTGTCAGACTGATCACCGTGGGTCATCGTCGGGATGTTTATGAAGAATAAACGAGTACCTGGCTAACTTCAGTTGCCCTTGAAATGGTTTTTGCACCAAGTAGTGCTCCATTACGGGATACATTCTGGCTGTTGGGGATAGTCTTTGTTTTGCTGTGGAGTGCAAATAAACTGCCTCCCATCCTTCTTAGCGGCTATCCTCCTGGGAATTGGAGCGGTCATCCTTGCTGGAGATCAAACGGGCGGTCGCTAATCCAGAAAGGGCAGCGACTACCACGGTGGCAAGGCAAGTTAGCTGGGCTTCTCCTGGGCCACCGATGCCCAGTACCATCGCCACAGCTGTCAGTGGTAGCCGGTAGCCGCCAGCAATACCGGCTGCGGCTCCAGCGGCGCCCGCTAGATCTGCCGAAATCCCTAATGTTGTCGCAAACACCCGGCCACTCAGGTCACCGATCGCCAGAAAAGGGACAAATACGCCGCCGCAGCCCCCAGCTACAACGGCAGCGGTGGTAGAGGCAGCCCGGAGCAGAGCCACCGCCAGCAGGTGGTAAGGGGTTGTTTTGGCGGTTTCGGCCCAAACGATAGCGGCTCCCCCTGGCCCAAAGGCCGCTGTTGGGGTGGCAATCAGGCCTATTACCATCGCCAGAGATAGCATGGCTATGCCACCGATCAGGAGACGATTGACCGGTCTGTTCCGCAAACCTCGCGCCCAGTAGATCGCCTCACCCGTGAGCGCCGTAATCGCGCCCGTGATCGCCCCGATAAACAAAGCGGCGCCCAGCGTATCCCAGAGGTCAGCGGGGGGAGCCTGCGGCACGACCAGCCGGATCAGCGTGAGCTTGAAGACAGCGTTGATTCCCCATCCCACCAGTCCTCCGGCCAACATCGCCGCCCCTCGCTCCGGCGTGATTGGAACCTGGCGTCGCTGACTCAGTTCAAACATGAAGAAGCTGCCCACCAGCGGGATCCCCATCAAGGCAGCCACACTCGCCGCACCACCACCGATTGCCATTGGCCGCACCAGTCGGTGCAATGATGGATACGTGTTACCCAACCAGGACCCCGTCGCAACACCGATATGGGCTGCTGGCGATTCTGTTCCCATAGGCGCACCTAGCCCAACCGTGGATAGGATGGCAAGGGCCCGCAGGGGGGCCAGATGCCAGGGGAAGCGCTCTTCTGCTCCGGATGAGTTCACCACGTCACCGGTCAAATCGGCCCGGGCAATGTCGCGGGGGAAGGAGTACCAGGCCAGTAGAGAACCCCAACGGTCAGAGGAAGTAACCTGGCGGGGAGCTAATGTCTGCACGGGTTGGCCCTCACCTAGTCCATACAGGATTAGCACCGCTAATGTGATGCCAAGGAGGGGCAGTAGCAGCAGCCAGATGGTATTGAGTCCAGAAACGACATCAAGGATTTGCTTGATCAACTGGGTCAGCATCACTGCAGCCAGGGATCCGATCAAACCTCCGAGCAGACCACCCACAGCCCATCTGCCTACCCTGGTTAACAAAGGCTCTCGTTTATCATTTGCCATGGCGTTGAATCACCTTCATTCAAGGCTGGATCTCGATGGGCATTCGGCAAAGCTGCATGAGAACCTAGCTACTTAAAGGCTACCCCTTCGTTTGCTCCACGATCGAGGTTGGGAGTGCGGTAGCCCATCTGCCCCTGGCTGTTATCGCTGATCTTCCACCAACCAATTTCATCGCCGCCTGAAGTCAGGGATTAATCAACCTCAGAAATGTCACTGACCTTACGCACGGATACCTTGACATCCATTCCCAGATAGTCTTTGCCATCGCCAAACCAGGATCCTGACAGAGGAATGGCCTGACCGGGGTGACGGGCGATCGCCACTGGGATCAGATCGAAACCTTCCGTAATGCGATTGGTTGGGTCATATTGCAGCCAGCCAGCCCCAGGAAGATAGACTGACAGCCAGGCATGGGTTGCCCCGGAGCCGGTCATGCCGACTTCACCCCCATCCAGGGCTGCATCGTACAGGTAGCCGGAAATAAAGCGACAGGCCAGCCCCAGCCGTCTCAGGGTTTCAATCATTAGCCAGGCATAGTCGCGACAGGTGCCCGATTTGGCACGCAACGTTTGACCAGGGGACTGAGTGCCTTCGGCTTCCCGGGCCTGGTAGGTAAAGGTATCCCGGATGGTGTCCATGATGCGCTTTAAGACATCGCTGGTGTCATCCCGATCGCCGGCCACGAAACTCTTGGCCCAGTTGGCCACACTGCCATCCGGGTCGTCTGCATGGGGCCGCAGATACACTGACAGATCAATCCACTCGTCCGGGGTGTACTGGACTGGAATTTCAATGGCTCGGGAATCGAGGGGAAAGTCCTCAATGCCTTTACTGCCAAAGTGCATACCTTCAAAGCGGCAGGTGACCGTCAAGTCAGTAGTGGGTTCGGTAAATTCCATCACTGCCACATTGTTGGAGAGGGTGTCCATGATCCAATGGATTTTGGAAGGCACATTGGTTTCCACCGAGTAGCTGAGGATCCGTCCGGCATGACTGCCACGAGGTAGGAACATGGCCCGGTGCTCACCCAGTGTGACTGGATTGGCGTATTTGTAGGTGGTGATGTGTTCGATTTCGTAAACAATAGCCATAGCCGATTCCCCCAATGTTTAACCCACTCGTTCAATGCCTGTCCTGAACTAGACCGGACTTAGGATGAGCATCTATTTCAGATGGTTCTTCACCTCCCATCCTGGAAAGCAAAACTTACAACAATTGGCGATCGCTGTGTTCCTCTCTGACTCAACCATCCCGCCCTATCCTTCTGAGTGGCTGATCTGAAAGAGCTGATCGGCGGTTAGGTGCAACTCAGGCAAGGCAGGTGAAGCAATGGGCTGATTGCCCTGGAACACCCCAACCTCACCGTAACTGCCATTCTGCAATTGCAGCACAGTCACCGTTTGGGCTTCTGGATCCACTAGCCAGTATTCTGGAATTCCCCTGGCTGCATACTGATCCCGCTTGCGAATCAAATCCCGCTGCCGGTTCTGTTTGCCCGGACTCACCACCTCGGCTACCAGTTGGGGTGGCGGCATCTCCAGGGTAATGGTTAACCGCTTTTGGGTCAGAGGAATGTGTTCTGGCTGCAAAATTACCAGATCGGGATAGCGATTTGCCGGATCTTTTGATTGCAACACGGGTACCTGGATTTCACATTGGCCGGGATGCACTAATTCCAGTGCTACGACACCAGTGACAACCAGAAGGAAAAACAGGCGATTGGCGATCGTTCGGTTGAAACCTGATTCTGGCGGCACTTCCACTAACTCCCCATCAACCAGCTCAAACTGCCCTGCCATTGCATGCTTTGGGTCATTGCTCCAGACCAGATACTCTGCAAAA
>CAZBTL010000205.1:3649-7581 GCA_964494755.1 uncultured bacterium
TGCCATTCTGCAATTGCAGCACAGTCACCGTTTGGGCTTCTGGATCCACTAGCCAGTATTCTGGAATTCCCCTGGCTGCATACTGATCCCGCTTGCGAATCAAATCCCGCTGCCGGTTCTGTTTGCCCGGACTCACCACCTCGGCCACCAGTTGGGGTGGCGGCATCTCCAGGGTAATAGTTAACCGCTTTTGGGTCAGGGGAATGTGCTCAGGTCGCAAGATCACCAGATCGGGATAGCGATTAGCGCTGTCGCCCGGTTGCAGTGTTGGCACCTGTAATTCCAGACTATGGATGATGATCAGTCGGGGAGCAATCTGGCCACTGTCCGCGATCGCAAACATCAGACAACGAGCAATCCAATTATTGAATTCTGATTCTGGCGGCACTTCCACTAACTCCCCATCAACCAGCTCAAACTGCCCTGCCATTGCCTGCTCCGGGTCATTGCTCCAGGCCAGATACTCTGCAAAACTGGCAAACTTCACCTTGGCTTGTGTCATCTTTTCCCCTCAACAGATGTGCCGCGATCGTCTGCAACTGGTTGTAGATCCTTGCTCTTTCCAGTTCTAGTTTAAGCGAATGAATCACGAGAGCAGGGCTACTAGCAGTTGTTCAGAGTGGTTCAGGAGAGCGCTTTGGTCACTACCTCCGACGTTTCCTTAGAGAGCCCTGGCAGGGCGGCCAATTCTTCCAGAACAGTCTGCATCAACTGTTGACGATGGGCATCAAATCGCTTCCAACGCTCAAAGTTGCGGGCCATGCGGGCGGCCACCTGGGGATTGAGCGGATCCAGCGCTTTAATTTGCTCGGCCATAAAGGCATAGCCACTGCCATCGGCTGCATGGAAATTCACCTGATTACCGCCAAAGCTGCCGATCAGGGCATAGACCTTATTGGGGTTTTTCAGGTCAAAGGCTGGATGGGTCGTCAGTTGCCGGACCGTATCCACAGTTCCGGGCAACCGAGAGGCAGCCTGCACTCCTAGCCATTTGTCCACCACCAGTGGTTCGTTCTGCCATTTTTCATAGAAAGCAGCTAGGGCGGGCAGACGTTCCGGGCAATCGCAGTTGGCCAGGGAGGTCAAGGCTGACAGGGCGTCGGTCATGTTATCGGCCTGTTTGACTTGGTCGTCACAGAGGTGACGCACCTCCGGATCGGTGCCTTCCATCAAATAGGCCAGACACAGGTTCCGCAGCGATCGCCGACCGGCAGAGGCTGCATCCGGGCTGTAGGGGCCAATCACCGTGCAGGCATCGTAGGTGTTGCGTAACGCGCTCTGCAGGTGCTCCGCCAGATATCGCCGCAGGGTCTGCCGTACCTGGTGAATTGCATCGGGATCAATGACCTCCAGTTGCTCACCAATGTAGACTTCCGGCGGCAGGGTCAGGGTCTCGGCGGCAAAAGCGGGGTCACTTACAGCATCCGCTAGTACCCGTCCCAATGCCGTTGCAAAGGCATCGGGAAATTGCACCGGACGACCATTTTGATAGTCCGTAATGCCCTGGAGCAAAAATTTCATCGCCAGCCGTTGGCCTGCCTCCCAGCGGTTGAAGGCATCTCTATCGAAACTCAGCAAGTGCATCAGAGCGTCGTCGCTGTAGTCATAGTTGATCACCACCGGCGCAGAGAAGTTCCGGCCCAGGGAGGGGATGGGGGACTCCGATACATTGACAAAGCGAAAGACCTCGGTTGCCTGGCGCAGCGACAACACCCGGTTACTGCCCTGGGGGGCGGCTTCTCCTGCCAATTGCAGCGGCATTTCCTGCCCCTGGGAATTCAGCAGACCGACTGTGAAGGGCAGGTGGAAGGGAAGTTTTTCGGGTTGACCGGGTGTGGGAGGACAGCTTTGGGTAATCGTCAGTTCATAGGTTTGGGTGGCTGGATCGTAGTGATCTTTTACCTCGATGCGGGGGGTGCCAGACTGTTCATACCAGCGTTTAAACTGGGTCAGGTCGAAGCCACTGGCATCCTGCATGGCCTGCACAAAGTCGTCGGTTGTGACGGCATGCCCATCGTGGCGTTGGAAATAGAGGTCAATGCCCTTACGAAAGTTCTCCGCTCCCAGGAAGGTGTGAATCATCCGCACCACCTCGGCTCCCTTGCTGTAGACCGTGTTGGTGTAGAAGTTGCTGATCTGCTGATAGGACTGGGGCCGTACTGGATGGGCCATGGGACCAGCATCCTCCGGAAACTGGAAGGAGCGCAGGCTGCGGACAGTTTGAATCCGTTCCACTCCGGGAGAGTAGCGATCGCTGGCGTATTGCTGCTCCCGAAACACGGTCAGCCCTTCTTTGAGCGACAGTTGAAACCAATCCCGACAGGTGACCCGGTTGCCTGTCCAGTTATGGAAGTACTCATGGGCCACGGTGCGATCGATGAACTTAAAGTCAAAATCGGTGGAAATGTCGGAACGGGCCAGCACCAGCTTGGTGTTAAACACGTTCAGCCCTTTGTTCTCCATGGCGCCAGCATTAAAGTCGCCAACTGCCACCACATTGTATTGATCCAGATCGACTTCCAGGCCATAGACCTCTTCGTCCCATTTCATGGCCTGTTTGAGGCACTCCAGGGCAAAGACACCCTGGTCTAACTTTCCCGGTTCCACGAAGAATTGCAGCAGAACCTGACGGCCTGATTTTGTGATGAAGTGGTCGGCCTGTCTGTCTAGTTTGGCGGCCACGATCGCAAATAGGTAAGAAGGTTTGGGAAAGGGATCTTCCCAGATAGCCCAGTGACGACCCTTGCCTTCCTCTCCCTGCGCCACTAGGTTGCCGTTGGCCAGCAGCACTGGATAGCGTTCCCGATCGGCGTGCAAGGTGACGGTGTAGCGAGCCATCACATCTGGGCGATCGATAAAGGGGGTGATGCGACGAAATCCCTCCGGTTCACAGAGGGTGAAAAAGCCGGTGCTGGAGGTGTACAGCCCCATCAACTTGGTATTCTGCTGGGGATTCAGGAGGGAGACTGTTTCTAGCTGAAACGTATCCGGCACATTGGGCACGGTCAGGGAGCGGGCATCCAGGCTGTACTGAGCCGGTGTCAGGGGAACTCCATCGATCGCAACTAATTCCAGGGTCAATTCATCCAAATCCAATTGCAGGGGTGTGGTCGGATTTGGGTGATGGGCATTCCGTTTGAGGGTCAGCCTGGCTCGAACCCTGGCATTGTCTGCCGCCACCAGATCTATATCTAAGTCAACCTGGGGGATGAGAAAGGCTGGAACCGTGTAGTCTTTCAAGTAAACCGTGGTTGGAGCCGCTAAGTTCATCATGACAAGATACTCCTGGGATGGGAACGGCCATCAAAAAGATCAGGCCAACGCATCAGTGGCCCAATGGACGCGCTAAACCGATCGGTTGGGTTGGGTTAGTCAGGACTCATCCGGACTGAGCTGGCATCCGGTTGCATCCAAAAAACTTGAACAAGAAATTTTTTACAGATCGTATCAATAAAGACGATCTCCAGATTTGGTTATTTATGATTTTCGATCAAAAGTGAATCTAAAAAATGCGGATGTGCATTTCTAAATATTTTGTTTTCTAAACCTATGCAAATTTGGGGTGGTGACTGGTTCTATCTCTGACTTGGTGTTCCAACCAGTCACCCCCGATTTTACGAACTGTGCAGGGAGATTGGCTGACTCTAGGGCGCACTGCGTCGATCAGCCACCGGCTTTGATTGCGGTGCGTACTTCTCAAACACAGAGAGCAGGGTGTCCTGAGGATGATCAATACAGTAATTGATCACGTTATCCGTTGCTTTGGCCAGGCCAGATCTATCCACAATCATTTGATTGTTTTTTCCGCTCATCAACCCGTGATAAAAAACCAGTGTCAACTGCCGGTCTTCCCCATCCATTTGCAGCAGATCACGACACTTTAATTTGGTTAAATCCAGGGTGGGGTCATTGATTTTGGATGGTTTGGGAGC
>CAZBTL010000206.1:0-7573 GCA_964494755.1 uncultured bacterium
TTAGCCATGGCAGTTCTACCCAGCCATCGCAACCAGGGTGTTGGCACCCGGTTACTGCTGCAGGTTTTAGACATGGCCAGGGCAGAGTTTTATGCTATTAGTCTCAATGTCCGAGCCAATAACCAGACATGGCCAGAGATCGCTGATTGGGCCACCTGTTTGGGTGAACCATTGGCTATCCTAGCCATGCTCCAGTTTTGAAACCAGACAAAGGGCTTAAAACGTAAAGGTGGTCCGAATCACCCCGGTCACGATGTCGGAGTTCTTATCATTTCCATCTGGTGCAGTCAACCAGATAATTCCTGGGGTGACTGCAATGTTGTCCGTAATCTGGTATTGATAAAAGGCTTCAATGTGGAGAGAGGTGTCATTGGTGGACAGGGCGTTTTTCAGGTTACCCGTCACGCCGGTCACCATGGGTTCCATGCCCACGATGATGCCACCTAAACTACCCTTGGTAAACAGGTCGGGAAAGGCCAACCCGACAAACCAGTTCCAGATGTTGGCATCGCCACGGGACCCCGCACTCAAAGAGCGGGCCGCCGTGTAACCAACCGCGCCATTCACCACAATTTGGGGGCTGATCTGGTAGGAAGCGCCTAAACCATAGGCATTGACCGAAAAGGGAAAGTCAGTCAACTCCACATAGTTGGCCTGGTTGCTGCCCGTTTGACCCGCAGTCGAAAAGTCGGTCTTGTAGGAATGAATATAGGTGACCCCAATTTGGAACTGCTCACTGGGGGTATAGGTGAGTTGGGCGATCGCACCGTAGGGACCATCAAACAGTCCATTTTTGGGGAACGGCAAGTTGGCCGATCCGGTTCCGTTGTCTGCCAGATAGCCCACACCCAATTCCAACTGTTCGGTTAAGGCATAACTGACTCCCAGACCAGCACCCCCCAGCAAATAATAGATGGCATTGCGGGTGCCAAAGTGGGTCAGGGCGCCACTGCCGCCATCGCCATCTAGGTAAGGGTTGAGGGTGGGAATAAAGTCATCCGTTGCCCCGGCATTGGCTTCCAGGGTAACGGTCAGCTTCTCGCCCACCGGAAATTGATACAACAGGGCATCAATAATCACGGAATTACCAGTGTCCGCATTAATCCGCAGCGAACCCTCCGGCGTCAGGGTTGTGGGAGCAAATAAATCCAGATTGCCAGCCTGCAGACGGGTTCTCAGCAAGTCTTCGCCGGTAAAACTGGTATCAAAATTGAGCCGCACCCGATCGCCCATCACAGTGATCCGGGGGGCTTCTTCACCCAAGGCATTATCCCCGGTGGCAATGCCAGCAATAGCAAATACGACCTCCCCACTCAACTTCGTAGTGGTGGAAAACTGTTGCTTTTCCAGGGTGGCGGTTCGCACCTCCAGCGAATCAATGCGACCCCGCAGGGTAGCCAGTTCAGCGGCAAATTCCTCTTGCAACCGCTGCAGAATTAACAGATCTTCCTTCCGCACCAGGTCAGCGGTTGCACTGGCAATTAACTCATTCACCCGATCCATACAGGCATTCAGACCGGCTGCAAATTCATAACGACTGAGGGCGCGATTACCGCGATAGGTGCGATCGGGATAGCCCACAATGCAACCATACCGTTCCACCAGAGATTGCAAGGCCTGAAAAGCCCAATCTGTGGGTTGCACATCAGTTAGCTGAGAAACGGAGGTCACCTGGGACATCAGGCCCGCGTTAGTTGGAGTAGAGTTCTCAAGCACCAGCGAGTAAACCGGCACGGCTGGTGAAGGAGGGGAGTCTGGCCCTTCTTCCGCGATCGCCCCCGTAGACGCCATCAACGAACCAACCAGAAGCACTGGACTCAGAAGTAATGAGCTGCTAAAGAATCGAGATATCATTAATTTTCTCCTCACATACTCTATACCGATCAAATCTGTCAAACTCATGTCGGAATGGCTTAACAAAAGATTATCAAGCTCACCGACGACTTAGAGCAAGTTTCCATTTTATTAGATCAGAAACTCTTGTCAAGTGACAGCTTGTCAAACATTAAAAACTCACAATCGCAACTAAAATCATTCACGCTACTGGCATTAAGAAAATTGAGATTCTGAATGGTTTAGTCAATTTGCCAATAAGGAATCTCGCCAATCAGACAAGAATACATTCCAGCAAAGCTAACAAAGTCACACTAAAGGAATATTGCCCGGACAGGGATCAGAAATCGGCTAAGACAAACGGCATGACAAAACGAGAATGATTATCAAACTCGTTTCATTTACCTAGCCTATCACCTGGCTCTGGCCGGTGCAATCCCCCTACCGGGCTTGCTGTCATGGAGTTTTTCAATGAGAGTTATTGACAACAATTTCTTATAGACTTTATACTGCAGACTAGTCAATACTATTGCTAATCTTTTTAATTAGCGTCTCTTACTTTTTCTTGCTTGAAGTATCTGCCCTGGCGGGTTCTCATAGCGGCCGCAAATGGCCGGTGGATGCGAGGCTGGCGGCTGCAGGAAGGTTTATTCCGGTTGGGATTGAATCGCTGTCGCGAGGGGCTGTTTACTCGATTGCTGGCCCGGCCCGTTTGTCGTTGCTTTGGGGCAGCGAGTCCAGCGATTGCTGCTGAATCTCGCCTTGAACTTTCTATCGCTGAGGGAAGAGGCCCAAGTTCCTTGCGCTAAATGATTAAAATTTGCATAAGCTCCGCAGATTGTCGCGTTTTTAACTGAGAATAGTTATCGATTGAGAGGTGATTTCATGGATAACATAGGCGATCCAGGCGGTTCCTGGGTTCAAAACCAACCACCTCTTGCTTGGCAGGGGTTTGTCTATATCAGCGAAGCAGGGGGACCCTGGTCCGATGGGTCTGAGGAGAGAAGCCAGTCCAGGGCTACGAAGGCGGAGGGAGCGGAGGAACCAGGCAACTTAACTGGCAAGACGCCGACGGCTTCATTGGCCTACATGCAGGTCGGCGATCGGGTTCAGATCGTAGCTCTGAACTGTGGCGAAGCCAGCAGCCGCCTGATGGGAATGGGGCTGATCCCTGGCGCAGTCGTAGACGTCATTAGCAGTCTGACCACTGGTTCTGTGATCGTGGCTTTGCAAGACCATCGCCTGGGTCTGGGGGCAGACATGGCCCAACAAATCCAGGTCAGACCGATAGAGAGTTCCGTTGAAACAGCAGGCAGATTGGCAATGACTGGTGATACACAAGCGATGAAAGCAGACAAGGAAACGTTAGCCGTTAAGCTCAGGGATGCCGCCATTGGCTCCCGGCTGAAAGTAATTGGCTACGAACCGACTGGCCGCGACTATAAGCGCAAACTGCTAGCGATGGGCCTCACCCCGGGTGCCGAACTGGTACTCAAGCGCCATGCCCCCTTGGGTGACCCCACCGAAATTGAAGTGCGGGGATTTCGCCTCAGTTTACGCAAAGCAGAAGCCGATGCCCTGATGGTGGAAGCAGTCCGGGAGGGAGAGTCATGACCCCATCAACCATTGGCTTAGTGGGTAATCCCAATTGTGGCAAAACTACCTTATTCAATGCTCTGACGGGCGCCAATCAGCATGTGGGCAACTGGCCCGGTGTGACGGTGGAGCGGAAGGAAGGCAGTTATCGCCACCAAAGGAAACCCATCACTGTGGTGGATCTACCAGGCGTCTACTCGGTAGATGCGGAAGAGACGACAACCGGATTGGATGAGCTGGTGGCGCGGGATTTCCTGCTTTCTGGCGAGGCGGATGTGGTCGTCAACATTGTGGATGCCTCTAACCTGGAGCGTAACCTGTATCTCACGACCCAGATTCTAGAAATGGGGGTGCCGATGGTGATTGCCCTCAATATGATGGATCTGGCTCAGAAACGGGAAATTCACATCGACCCAGCGTTGCTCTCTCAGCGACTGGGTTGTCCGGTGATCCCTTTGTGCGCCCATACAGGGAAAGGCCTTCCCCATTTACGGGATGTCATCAACCAGGCTCTTACCAATCCCACCATTTCCCCAACCTATGTGGCCTATCCCCCGGTGATTGAGGAGGCGATCGCGGATTTGACACCGACCCTGGTAGCTCAGTCGGCGGGCAATCTGGCCCATGTGCGCTGGTTTGCCTTGAACCTGTTGCAGTACGACGATCGCCACCTGCCGGATCTGGGGCCAGATGTGCTGCGACGGATTGCCGAACATCGGCGTCGGATTCACCAAACCCTGGGCGAGGATACCGACTTACTGATTGCCGACAGTCGCTACACCTGGATTCGCAATCTGATTCAAGGGGTGAGCAAACGCACGAATTTGGTTAAACAAACGGTTTCCGATCGCATTGATCAGATGGTGCTAAACCGCTGGCTGGGCATCCCCATCTTCCTGGTGGTGATGTATTTGATGTTTTTGGTTTCCATTAATCTGGGCGGTGCCTTTATTGATTTCTTTGACATTGGCATGGGCACCATTTTTGTCGGTGGAACGGCCCATCTGTTGCAGCAGATTAATGCGCCCGGCTGGCTGATTGGCCTGCTGGCGGATGGGGTCGGCGGCGGGATTCAAACCACTGCCACCTTCATTCCCCAAATTGGCTTATTGTTTATCTTTCTGGCCATTCTGGAGGATTCCGGCTATCTGGCTCGGGCTGCTTTTGTGATGGATCGGCTAATGCGGTTCATCGGTCTGCCGGGGAAATCCTTTGTGCCCATGATGGTGGGCTTTGGTTGCAATATTCCCGGCATCATGGCCACCCGTACCCTGGAAAATCGCCGCGATCGCCTGATGACCATCCTGATGAACCCGTTCATGTCCTGCGGGGCTAGACTGCCGGTCTATGCCTTGTTTGTGGCGGCTTTTTTCCCCACCAACGGCCAAAACATTGTGTTTCTCCTGTATATCCTGGGTATTCTGGCCGCTGTTTTTACCGGCCTGGTGATGAAGCACACCCTGTTTCGGGGAGAAGCAGCTCCCTTTGTCATGGAGTTGCCACCGTATCACATTCCCACCATCAAGGGGGTGCTGATCCGAGCCTGGGATCGGTTGAAGGCCTTCATCACTCGAGCTGGGAAGATGATTGTGATTATGGTGGTGATTCTGGGCTTGCTCAACTCGGTCGGCACCGACGGTTCCTTTGGCAAACAAGATAGTCAGGATTCCATCCTCAGTGCCTTCAGTCGCACCATTACCCCCGTCTTCACTCCAATGGGCATTCGGCAAGAGAATTGGCCAGCCACGGTTGGGTTAATGACTGGGGTATTTGCCAAAGAGGTGATGGTGGGCACCATGGATTCCCTCTACACCCAACTGGCGGAGCAAGCTGCTGGAACCAGTGATGAACCACCGGAAGCATTCGCTTTTTGGGGCGGTATTGGCGAAGCCTTCGCCAGCATTCCCAAGAATCTGGCTGACTTGAGCAATCAGGTACTAGATCCCATTGGCCTCAGCGTTCTGAATGACACCGGCGACCAAAAAGCTGCCGCTGAGGCGCAGGAAGTGAGTTATACCACCTTCGGCCAAATGGCGACTCGCTTTGGCAGCACCACTGCGGCGATCGCCTTTCTCCTGTTTGTCCTGATGTACTTCCCTTGCGTCTCCGCTACGGCTGCCGTCTACCGGGAAACCAACCTGGGCTGGACTATTTTTGTGGCCTGCTGGACCACGGGGCTGGCCTATTGGGTGGCCACCTTCTACTACCAGTCCATGACCTTGAACCAGCATCCCGTCCGTGCGATCGTCTGGTTGGTGGGTCTATCCCTGGTAATGGTTGGAACTTTGATGGGATTGAAGCGATTTAGCGATCGCCGTCGGATGCAGCCGCAACGCCTGGTTGAACAGAAAGTGTTAGTCAGTCGATAGTCGCACCATGATTTTGCAAGAACTCCAATCCTATCTGCGCAATCATCCTGCTGTCTCGTTGGAAGAATTAGCCCGTCGCTTCCAAACCGATGCCGATGCGCTGCGAGAAATGCTCAACTTGCTGATTCGCAAAGGGCGGGTGCGTAAATTAGCTGGTAAACAATGCAGTGGCTGTCATAGTTGCGCGCCGGAGAGTTTAGAACTGTACGAGTGGGTGCAGGCTGACGCTTGAGCAAGCATGGATTCAGCCGACAATGGGGCAAAGTGCGGCGATCGGATGCTGCTGTTGATTGTCCCCTTCGGATGTTTGTGATGGAGTCTAGAGCAACTACTGCAATGCACCTACATCGAAGGCAACCTTGTCTCAAGAGTGCTTTGATTGAAGTGCTAGAAAATGAACACAAGGCACGGGCCACCTACCGTCTGATCCTGCGGAAGTTTGGCCCCGTACACCCTTTCGTCAATAAGGAACTCATACCAATTCAATCTGATGCTGCATAGAACTTACCCCACCACCTGCGGCATCTCCCGCGCTACGCGCCGCTAACGCTAGAACCAAGGGGATGTTGGGAGGGGTCAGATAATGCTCATCACTAAAGAGAATTAGTATCAGAATTCTGAAGCCAGAAGTTAGGACGAGGCCGAGTTACTGGATGTTGAATTGTGCCTCAACCAAATGTCCCACTTTACATTGGTGGCTCAAAAGGGTTCTCACGATCAATAAAGGGCTTCACAATCAATAAGGACAACCAAACATGACCACTACAGCCATAACCCCAGACGTGAAAAGTTCAGGAGATCTGGATCTAGCTCCTCGTCTGGGAAATTTATTAGAAGAATATAGCGAAATCGCTACAATCCTGCCGGTGTTAGCGGGACTATTGGTTACCAGTCGTCTGCAACTGCGGGGAGCGCAGGCATTACTGGTGAACCTGGCGATCGCGGCTGTCGCTCGCCAGGCCGTGATTCACCTCAAGCAACAGGCTCATCCCCCAACCACTGTTGCAGCAGTCGTAGAGAGTGGTCAGGCTGCCAGCGCAGATCCTTCTCCAGTGGTGGAAGACTATACAATTGTTCATTCCACCTGGGGGCGATTGCGGTTACGAATTCCTAGATTGATCAGCGATGCAGTTTATGCTAGGCGATTGGAAAAAATACTGTCATCTGATGAGCAAATTGTTCGTCTCCGAATGAATCGTCCCGCCGCCTCACTGGTGATTCAGTATGACGCAGCAGGAGTCTCGGAATTAGAAATAGGGACTCGTTTATTACAAATTTTGGAGCAGGCGGAACAGGATTCCCAAGTTGATCCATCATACCCAACTGCTGAGTCTCAATGATGGTAACTTTAGGCTCGCCACTAACGGATCAAACAACTGTTCCACCAGACTCCAACTCTTTGCTGGTTTGTCAGCTGATCCACCACATCCCAGGTCGTGTTCGGTTTCGAGTGCCGCCACTAGGACAGTCTCCCCATCTGGTTGAAAAACTGCAATCATACCTGGCCAGCATGCCTGGAATTTTGCATGTCCGAATTAACCCCACAGCTAAGGCACTGATCATTCAGTATCACACTAGAACCGCTATCAAAGAATCAATTGAAGCACGGGTTTCTCGATTGCTCCTAGATTGCTTGCAACTGGATGCTTCAAAACTTGCATCTTCCCTGTTACGATCTGCTCAACTACCAGCCCAGCCTGCCCCCATCCCCAAGAACAACTCCCTTGCCCTATTCCAAACTGCAACTCCAGTCCCTGATGTCAATGAAAGTCAAT
>CAZBTL010000207.1:0-7515 GCA_964494755.1 uncultured bacterium
TTATGGCGAGTCGTAGAACCAAGAATCCCCTAGCTTGAGCTACGGGGAGTGTCAAGCCTCTTCCTAGTGGTCTATCCAGGATTGTATAGCTAAACCATGTCTTCTTTCCCGACCGATCCACGGGAAGAGCGGCACAGCATGCGGTTGATGAGACGCCAAGTCATGGCGTGGGTCTACTGGCAGGGTATGTTGCTCGGATGGCTATATGTCGTTCTCAGCGATGCTGGGTCGGATATATGGGATCAATTTATTACCCCTTGCCAGATATTACCAGAGGCTCAGAAGCCGTTGGCCAGTGACCCGGGAGCAAGCGATCGCTTAACAGGGAACTGGCTCAAGAATCTGCTCAAATTCCTCAGGATGACTCTGATACTGACGCAAAAGCTGTTTGTCAGCGTCGGTCAGATCGGGATCCAACTCGTACTCCATTTCATTGAGGGTGGTATCCACCAGTTCGATCTGACCCTCTGCTTCCGATAAGGTAGATTGCATGTCCGGGTGCAGCAGATCTTCAAGCGGCTTCAGTTCCTCATATTTCAGGGTAATTGCCTGCAGTTTTTCTTCCAAATCAGCTTTTTCTTGCTTAAGCTGATCAACGGCAGATTGATATGTCTTGAGGGCCTTCAACAAGGGCACAACTTTGCCCCTTAAGGTCATATATTCCACATCCAGCTTTTGAAATTTATCGGCCAGTTTGATATAAGCCCGACACAACCGCATGTAACGCTCTGCAAGGTTATGATTCATAGCACATATTGGAAAGATTGGTGGAAGTTAGCCTGAATCGGGATGACATTCAACTGACTCTTCAGTTTTAGGAATGCTGCAAGCTCCTTTTATGGTAATAACAAATCATTCTGCAAGTTGTGATTCATAATACGTTACAACTTGAAAATGGTTTACTCTTTCTAGGACTATCTGGTTGGGCCTGCAGGGGCGCCGTGATCCCTCCCCTGATGGACACTGTATGACAGGAGAGCAGGATCCAGCAAAGATTACAGTAGGATGGATGTAAGACCCTCTTCAATTTCCCAGCCGACTTGCGGAAATGCTGCCAGTCATTTACTCTGACGACTTTTTGTTGCACGACACAGGCTACTTCCACCCGGAACGCCCAGGCCGCTTGACGGCCATTCGGGAAGCGCTCACTGCCACACCCTGGGCCCATCAACTTGAATGGCGACAGCCCACCGCAGTTGAACAGCGGCCGGTTATGCAAATGGTGCAAAAGGTTCACACCCAGAGCTACATTGAAGCGGTGCGCAAGTTGGCCAACCGCGGCGGTGGTCACATTGACGCCGATACCCCCATCTCACACCGAACCTTTGAAATTGCTCTGTTGGCCGTCAGTGCCTGGATCGATGGAGTGGATCAGGTTTTGCAGAGCCATCAACCGGCGTTTGTCCTGGCTCGTCCCCCCGGTCACCATGCCATGTCGGATCGAGGAATGGGATTTTGCATTTTTAGCAATGCCGCGATCGCGGCTTACTATGCCCTGGAGCAACCGGGCATTGAGCGAGTAGCCATCCTGGATTGGGATGTGCATCACGGGAATGGCACTCAGGCGATCGTTGAGACCCATCCTCAGATCGCCTACTGTTCCCTGCATGAATCGTTCAACTATCCCGGAACAGGCTCCGCTGGGGAGAAGGGGCGCTATAACAACGTGCTGAATATTCCTATCTCTTCTGGCAGCGCGATCGCCGACTATGACCTGGCATTTCAGCAACAAGTGCTTCCCTTTTTAACTGACTTTCACCCAGACCTGCTGATTGTCAGTGCGGGTTACGATGCCAACGCAGCCGATCCCTTATCCCACATTGCCCTGCAGCCAGAGGACTTTGGCATTTTTAGCCAGTACTGCTTACAAGTAACACGCCGCATTCTATTTGGCCTGGAAGGGGGCTATGACTTTGATGCCCTGTCTCAGTCGGTTGTGGCAACGCTCAAACCCTGCTTGAGTTAATCCCAATTGCAGGCTTGCAACCGGACAGTTTCTGGCTCACCAAGGCCAGTTCACCAAAATTCAGGCTTGAGCGATTACCGCCCTGGCTAAAACTTGCTGTAATAGAGACTGGAGTTGTTTCGGGTCAGTCGGTTGCACCTTCCTTCTTTTCT
The DNA here is from genome assembly GCA_964494755.1 of uncultured bacterium. GTDB lineage: Bacteria > Cyanobacteriota > Cyanobacteriia > Leptolyngbyales > Leptolyngbyaceae > CAZBTL01. The sequence continues at coordinate 2,119 of CAZBTL010000207.1, forward strand.
CTGGTTATGGCGAATTGCCGCCTGGTCCATGGGCTTTGTGGTAGTAGCCTATCTGCTGCAGACCCTCTCGGGCGGATGGATGTTTGTCCTGCGCCAGCGGGCTCGATCTCGACCAGACTGGTTGCGCCCCCTGCATATGATCAGCGGTGGGATCATGCTGGGCTTGGTGATGTTGCTGCTCTTGATCGGGATCGTGGGCACGTTAGGCCACTATGGCCGCTTGGGGCATTCCTGGCACTTACCGGCGGGACTGATGGTGGTCAACCTGGTGTTTTTGTCGGCCTGGAGCGCTGCCCAGATTAGTCCGGAGCGGCCCTGGGCTCGCCCCTTCCATCTCAGTATCAATGCCGTTCTGCTGGTTGCTCTGGTATTGGTTTCCCTAACCGGCTGGCAAGTGGTTCAGAAATATTTGCCCTCTTAAATTTCCCCCCTGAGATTCAGGCGAATATATAGCGGTTTTCACTGGTGTGAGGTACATGGCGATGCCTGTAACGCTTGGCCGGCAAGGCTTCTGGTGTACCTTGTCCGATCAAGAACCGCTATATATCTTTAACACCATTCCCAATTGGTTGCTGGCAGTTCTGGCAGAAATCTGGAGGGACAGGTCGAGCAGGAAGAATATTGCTTCTCTCCTGCTTCAATCGGCTGAAATTACTAAGATTTGCGGAAGTATTGCAGCACTCCTGCCAATTCCAGCACAGTGCTCACCTGGGCGTTGACATTGCGTAAGCCTAACCGAGCCTTTCGCTGCTTCGCCACCGCCAGACCTTGCAGAATTACCTCGGCACTGGATGTATCTAGGTACTGAGTGTGGCCGAGGTCCAGGATAATCCGACAACCTTCTCGAATTTTGTTTGCCAGATCATTGGCCAAGTGGGGAGCCGTCAGCATATCCAAACGTTTTGGTGCCCGCACGATAATGGTTTCCAGGGTGGAAGTCAGCATTCAATCAAAATCTCCATGTCTGTATTCATTGCATCACGCTGTTTCCTGCTCGCTCCCCGATCCGTAATTTCCACAGGTTGACTCTTTACAGTGGCCTGCTAGTTGGTAAAACTTCGATGGGATCAGCCATATGGCGGTTGGATCGGTTCGGGCGGGCGACTGAGTCACTGGCGGGCGATCGCGGCAATTGCCAAGATATCCTTGCCCTTGCCCCTGTTCAGGTCGTAAAGCTTGTAGAGTGAAATAGATGATCAAAGGGTGACCAATTGTGACTTCCAGCCGATCTGTCCAGGGGATCGGGGCCGAATCGGAGCCTACCCCTGTTAACTCTGCCACATTTCGAATTTCGCCCCTGATTCGTTTGACGCTGCTTTCACTGTACGGGGCGCTGGTCATACCGCTGCCATTTTTACCACAAATGGCGGAGACTGCCATTCCCAATCGTGCTTTATGGACAGGTCTGGGGTTGGGTGCGATCGCCCTTTGGGCTGCTTTAAGCGAACGAGTAGTGGTGGACGATCAGGCGATCCGAGTCACCTATCCAGCCTGGGTGCCGCGCTTTTTCCGGAAAGGGTGGTCCCTTCCCTGGGCCGAGGTGCAGGCATTGAAGCCCCGTTCCACAGGGCAAGGAGGGCTGGTCTATTACTTTCTGAGCCAGAGTGGTCAGGCTTATTTGCTGCCGATGCGGGTGGCTGGCTTTGCTCGCCTGGTGCAGTGGGTGCAAGACAAAACCGGCATTGATACCAGTGATGTGCGGCCCCTCGCTCAAGCCTGGATGTATATGATTTTGCTGGGCTGTACGGTCGGGTTGTGGGCGGTGGATGGCTGGATCATCTGGACGGCTCTGCATCTGACTGGCCCGCTCGCCCCCTGATTGCGAGTCAGCCAGTAAGCCCTCTGGTCGGCTGGTTGTTTTCGCGTCTTGCTAAGTAGGACTGTTCCTGGAGGTTCGTTGATTCCTGATTCCCGCGCCATCCCATCTTCTGAGCCCCTGTCTCCTGAGCCCCTGTCTCCTGAACCCCTGTTGCAGGTGGCGGATGTCAGTTTGGCGGCTGGTCAACCCCGATCGCCCAAAACTGGCAATCAGGACAATAATCCGCTGGCCCATTATTTGCTGCAGGGGATTTCGTTTCAGGTCTTTGCTGGTGATTGTATGGGACTTGTCGGTCCCTCGGGAGCTGGCAAAACCTCTCTGCTCCGAGTCTTAAACCGGCTCAATGAGCCCCTTTCGGGTGCTGTTTACTTCGAAAACCGAAAGTTGAGCCAATTGCCAGTGGTGCAACTGCGTCAAGCCATTGTCCTGGTGTTACAGGAGTCTAAGTTACTGGGTATGACCGTGCAACAGGCATTGGAATATCCCTTGGTGCTGCGGAAACAACCCGCCCACGTCATTCAGCAACGAGTTGGCGAGTGGATCGAGCGTCTGCACATTCCTGCCGACTGGTTAGAGCGGACCGAATTGCAACTGTCGGTCGGTCAACGGCAACTGGTGGCGATCGCCCGTGCCCTGGTTGCCCAGCCCCGACTGTTACTATTGGACGAACCGACCGCGGCATTAGATGTGGGCCGCAGCCAGACGCTGTTGACTGTTCTTAAGGAATTAACGCAACAAGGCCAAACGACGGTCCTGATGGCCAACCACCAACTGGAGATGGTGCAACAAGTCTGTACCCGAGTCCTGCATCTAAACCAGGGCAAACTCGTGCAAGATGCAGCATCCAACCAAATTGACTGGCCCGCCTTGAAACACAACATCCTGACCGCAGAAGCGCAACAAACCCAGGAATGGGGCTAACCGTGGCATCTCAGTTGGTCGGTGCATCCCCAGGTGGCTCGACGACGGGTGGAAGTTGGGGGGCCGGCAGAGTAGGACTGGTAGGCGATGGAGACTGGAGCGGCGACTGAGAAGCAGGCGTTGGAGTCGGGGTGGGGGATGCAACCGGAGAGGAACCTGGTTGAGCCGGATGGGAATTGGATAAGGTTGCGGATACCAGGGCAAAGCCCAGATAGGCTGGCAGAACTAACGCCACCAGAAAGGACAAGCCCCAAAGCCAGGTCGCCCAATTCGAACTGCGGCCAAACTGAGTCCGGTAGGGGTCAACTGGCAGTTTTTCCGACTTGATGACTTCCCGCAGGGCAATTGGACGCTTGAAGCGGACGCGGTGATCATCCAATTTCTCTAATAAGATCCAACCGGAAAGGGCTTCTTCCTCACATAACCGCCGAAAGATGGTCGGATCCCGAAAAATATCCCGGCTGGCCCGAACTATCTTAAATTCCCACCCCATCAGGCGAGGATCTTTCAGAGGGCGGCCTCCCCCATTCGCGGGCGGCTGCTCCGTAGGAGACGATCCTTCTTTAGAATCATAGGGAGTCAATGCTTCTTCTTCCTCCTGTTGTTGCTGCTCTTCAACGACTTGCCGCCACCGTAACCAGCCAGCCGCGATCGTTGCCTGTAGACCGAGACTGCCAACCAACAGACTCCAAATTGTGAGTTCGAGCATGCGTGAGACATCAGGAAGCTCAGCCTTCAATAGGGCGAATATAACAGGTCTGGCAGCGGATGAAGCAGGTTTGTTGTTATGGCTCCCCACCTCTCGCCCTGGCGGCCTAGAGGTGGCTCACTAGGCGAGATAGCCTTCTACCAACAGATCGGGCCCTACTGACTGCCAGCGCACCCGCTTCAGTTGCAGCGCATCCCCCATTTGTTCCAGACCCAGGTCGCCCACAGGGGAGGGAGCGGTTGCCCCACCAATGATCTTGGGAGCAATAAAAGCCAGGACTTTTTGAACCGCCCCGTCGGCGATCGCCGAGGCCGCCAGTTTGCCGCCACACTCCCATAGCACACTCATAAATCCCTGTTCGTATAAATAAGCCATGACGGCATAGGGGGTCAGGGGCACGATTTCCAACACATCCACTCCCCGATCGGTGAGTTTTTCTTGAATCGGCGGTTGATGGTTGGCTTCGGTCAGCACCAGCGTAGGCGCTACCGTGGTATCCCACAGTTGGGCATCCAGCGGCAGGTCTAGCGATTGGCTCATCACCACCCGCAGGGGAGTGTGGTTTGCCTGTCGGCTGGTTAGCAATGGATTATCCCGCCGCACCGTGTTGCCCCCAACGATGATGACATCACAGGCTGCCCGCAGTTGGTGCACCTGATGACGGGCCGCAGGACTAGTGACCCAGGCGCTATGGCCGCTGGTGGTGGCAATTTTGCCATCCAGGGTCATGGCGTATTTCAGAATGCCAAAGGGACGGTGGTGCAACACCCGATAAACAAAAGCCTCGTTGAGTTCCTGACAGGCCGCTTCCTCCACCCCAACCAAAACCTCGATACCCGCGTCCCGTAGCCGCTCGACTCCACTACCAGCAACTCTGGGGTCGGGGTCAATCATGCCTACGACAACACGACTCACGCCTGCTTCAATCAGGGCTTCCGAGCAGGGCGGTGTGCGGCCTATGTGATTGCACGGTTCCAGATTGACATACACGGTTGCCCCCCGAGCCCGTTCTCCGGCCTGTCGCAGGGCAAACACCTCGGCATGGGGTTGCCCTGCCTGGGGGTGGAATCCTTCTCCCACAATCACGCCGTCTTGCACAATGACGCATCCCACCAGGGGATTGGGCGCGGTTTGACCCAGAGCTTTCCGGGCCAACTGCAGGCACCGCTGCATCATCTGCTGATCAAAGTTCTTTGTAGAATCTAAACAATTGGGTGCCGGATTGGGGTCGGGCGGTGGAGAAGAATAAGTCATACGGTTGGACCTAGTCCCTGGGCAAAGTGGTGGTGCCGCAACATTGGGCGGACTGAGTCCGGGTCAATCGCTGCAAACCATATTGATTGTGACGCAACCGTTCGAGGATAGGGAAGTTATGTGGGCTTACTTCAGACGGTCCTGTTTCGCGCTGGGGTTGATGGTGGCGATCGCACCACTGGGGACGGCGATCGCCGCAACCGATACTGGGAAATGGGTTAGCGTCAAGACCGACAGCGAAAATCGAACCTGGTACGTGGACTCTGGAACCATCACGGGAAAAGGGCGTTATCGCTTTTTCTGGTCCTATGTGGTCGCCAGTGCCCCCTTTCTGGAAGCTGGCAAGATGGTCTACGGCACTGCTTACTACCTATCGGTGGACTGTCAGGGGAAGCAATTTCGGTTGCGCTTTGTCCGCTTGTTGGATCAGAACTCTCAGACTGTGAAGGAATTCAACTATGGTGATGGTAGACCGCTGGGCAACATAACCTCCGGCTCTGGCGAAGAAGCTTCATTCAAATATGTCTGCAAGAAGAAATAGGGGGTGACGTTCGTTAGAACGGTCATGGTTAGTAGCCGACTGCTGCCTCTCAATCAAGGCATGGCAACCGCATCCAGCCCTGAGCAGACTGTTATGCTGCAGATCTGGCGATTGGCCTGTTGATCGGTTGGCATAGCCGATGCCCAGGCGATC
>CAZBTL010000208.1:0-7509 GCA_964494755.1 uncultured bacterium
GATCGAAACCCAGGTGAATGTCGGCTAGGTGGAGAAAACGTGGCATGGGGGAAGAGGAAGGGGAGTAGGGAGTGGGCTTCCGCCGTGAGCGTCAGCCGAACGGGAGCGGGGAGTAGTGAATAGGAAGGGGAAATAACGGCGATAGAAATACGGCTATAGGAATGGGGTGGTTCAATTGTACGCTTTTCTAGTTTTGTTGACTAGCCTGACTCCTGAACGCGGATGGGAGTCACGCGGATGGGAGTAGGGATGTAGGGAATGGGCTTCCGCCGTGAGCGTCAGCCGAACGGGAGTGGGGAGATGGGGTGTTAGGTGTCGGGTATCGGGTGGCAGGCGTGGAGTATGACTAAACACCCAAACCCTAATCCCTGACCACTGACTGCTCTCATCGACACAGTTCACACAACTCAACCACTTTGGTTTGCAGGGTGGCCAGTTCGTCGGCGCCGCTTTTCAGGCTGTACTCCAGGTCCAGCAGCAGGGGCAGGGTTTTCAGCAAGGCTGGCAAGGCTAGCGGTTCAACTTCTTTTTTAAGGAAATAGAGGCGTTTGGGGTTGCCGATTTCGGCTTCCTGGGCGATCGCCTGTTCGTTGCGTTCCCCAGATTCCAGCAGTAGCTTGACCCAGACCCAGGTCCGGAACTGACCGATCAAAGTTTTCACAATTGCCAGGCTGGGTTCGTTCTGGCGCAGCAGGTCGGCGACCAGATCCAGGGCGTCTGCCACCTTGCCTTGACGAATGGCGGCGGCTAGTTTCAGGCTGTTTTGGGTGGTGGCGGTGACCAGGGTGGCGATCGCGGCTTCGTCGAGGGGGCTGTTGCCTGAAGCGGCATACAGGCTTAGCTTTTCCATCTCGGTATAAAGTTGGCGGGTGTTGTTGCCGACTGACTCGGCCAGCAACTCGGCAGCACCGGCGGTCAGTTTCACGCTGGTTTCTTTGGCTGCCTGTTGCACCTGCTTGACCAGCAGGTCGGTTTTCCAGGCAGGGATGGAAGAAAATTCCCGCACGTCAGCAAACTTCTGCACCAATTTGGTGGCCTTGAGGCGGTTATCTGGTTTGCTGCGGCTGGTGAGCAGCAGTACGCTAGTCTCCGGCAAAATTGGCAGGGTGCGCTCCAGTTCAGCCAGCAGGTCTTCTGGGCAACGTTGGCAGATGGGGGTATCGACTAACCAGACAAACCGTTGGCCAGCCCCAAAGGGAGGGGTTAGGGCTTGATTCAAACCCTGCCGAATTGCATCTGGTTGATCGGGCAGGATTTTATCCAAGTTGAAGCTGCTCCAGGCTGGGTCCAACACTTGCTGCTGTAAGGCGGTGACGGCCCGATCCAGGGCGAATTCGTCTTCCCCCCAAAAGAGATAGACAGGCACTTGGCAATCCTCCATGTTGCTGGGTCATTGTCTTGTTTTACTAATCCTGGCAGACTGGAATAGGTAGGTGGGGATCACGAAATGGTCTTGTTTTTCATGGATTGGGCGGCTGAAAAACCCCATCTAGCATGTTTGAGAATTTCGACTTGGCTGTAGTCCGGAGATTGCCAGAACGGTTCAACAGTTGAGTATTCTAGATTGGTTATTGAGAGGCGATTGGAATTGGACGATAACTATCAAACTTATCTGAACCGGGCAATACGCCTGATCCTGCCGGAAACCCATCGAACCCAGGTGCAGAATATCCAGGAGTCGCCTAAATTTCACCATGACAAGGACAATGGCTACCAGCCCACTCCTTTTCCTGGTTATACCCTGATTTCCCCACCGGGCGAGGAAGATCATCTGAATGCTGGGTTGTACGGCCAATTGACCCAGTACCAACAGAAGTTGCTGGAAGGCTTAGGATCTGAGTTCTTTGTGCCGATTCCGATCGACAGCTTTCATCTAACCCTGGCAGACTTGATTTGGGATGGGGCGTATCGTCATGCCCAGCAGTCTCGGCCTGATTTTGACCAGCAACTATGTCAGAGAATTACCGATACCTTTGAATATTGTCAGTTCCTGACAGAAGGTAACCCGGTCCGGTTTCATGCCTTGGGCTTGATGGTGATGACCCGAGCGATCGCGGTTTGTTTGGTGCCGACGGATGAATCCGGCTACGATCGCATCCTCAAGTTACGTCGCTACATCTACCAAAACTCTAGCCTGATTGGGTTAGGCATCGAGCAGCAGTACTATTTCACGCCTCATGTCACTCTGGGATACTTTGGCGCTGTGCCATCGCCGGCAGAACGCCAACAATTTAATGAACAGATTGAGGCGCTCAATCAGCAATGGTTGGAACTGGAGCCGCAGGAATTTTTGCTCAAGCAGGTCGAGTTACGCAAGTTTGACGATATGACTCGCTATTATCGCGAACCAGATTGGCCAGTGTTGCAGCTTTAGGCCTGCTGAAGTAGTCTGCCACTAAAACAGGCTCAATTGGTCAGATGGGGGATCCAGGGTCTTCCAGGGCAAAGGTGGAATAGGCGCCTGGTGCTGTTCTAACAGTTGTTGGAAGTGGCGGGCATTGGTGGGCGATCGCTCCTCCACCGGACAGTGGACGAACCAGTAAATGCGGATGCCCTGGTTCAACCAGGTCGTAATGTGGGAAATCCATTCCGCCATGAACGACTGGTTCATCTGTAAATTCGGGTGGCTGACATACCGAATTAGGCTGAAACCTGCAGTAAGACTGAAGATCAGGGGTAAGCGAGGCTTGCGCCGCTCGGCCTGGAGTTGGGGATCGTCGGGCGCATCATAGATGGGGCGGGTATCAAGCAAGACCCGGCCCATCTGTAGTTGTTCCAGAAGGTCGGTTAGTCTACTAGCGTGGGGCTCCTGAAACCAGGCTGGATGTCGCACTTCCAGCGCCAGATCCATCGTGTTGAGCGGCAGTGCAGTCAGGAAGGTTTCCAGATCACCCAAACGGTTGGGGCCATAGGTGGGCGGCAATTGGGCGAACGTCGGTCCTAAGCGGCTACCCAACCCCTGGATCAGGTCAAGAAACCGCAGGGTATCGGGAATCTGGGTTTCCAGAGGTCCCAGATGGGTCAGGACTTTGGGCAACTTCAGGCAAAACTGGAAGCCATCCGGCGTCTCAGTTGCCCAGCGGCGAATTGTGGCTGCATCGGGAATGGCATAAAAGGTTGTATTGCCCTCCACGGTGGTGAAGCGCTGGCCATAGAGGCGCAAAAAATCAGACGAACGACTTTCGGATGGGAATAAATTCCCCACCCAGCCCTTATAAGCCCAGATTGCGCAGCCAATCCGAAAATTCATCTCGAACACTGAATCGGAGCAAGGGGACAGCATGTTTGGCTGGGATAAGCCATAGGCACTCAATCGGTCAGCCTAACAATGAAGTCCTTGAAGTCTTTTCGCTGTTAAGGCGTGTCAAACTGTCGCGAAAATTGCAGTCATTGCAAGTTTAAATTCCAAGGTGGATGGGTTGAACGACAGTCCAGTTGATCCGGCTATGCAGTCCCCCTATCCACCCAGCAAATGAGATCGATGGATCTATTTGGCTTGTTCCAGATCGCTGGCGAGGGTTCCTGTTGCAGCAAGAGGGGCTTCTGCAAACATAAACCGCTGTAACTCTTTCCAAAGGTCATCCCGCCTGTAGAGCCCCTCCAACCGATGAATCACCTGTCCCCGTTCAAACAGGAGCAACGTCGGCAGGGTTTTAATCTGATATTGACTGGATAACTTTAAATTTTCGTCCGCATTAACGCCAACCAATTTGAATCGTTTGCCCCACTCACTCTGAAAGCGGGTTAGTAAGGGCTCAACCATCCGACAGGGACCGCACCAAGGAGCACCAAAATGAACCAGAACTGGAGTTGGAGCTTCCAGAACCTCTTGTCTGAATGTCTGCTCACCGATGGAAAAAAGTTTGATCCCAAACATGCGTATAAAGTTTTGTTCCTGTATTTTGGATCATCCTACCAGTGAACGTTACTAGTTGCGCGAATTAGTAACGGATGGGCCCACCACAATAAACCCACAAAAATCGCTACTCCTAAATAGGCCGGGCGCAAGAACTCTTTCAGGTCGAGGGTTTGCTTGCCCTGGAAAATGGCCAGAAAAGGAATGATCGAGGTGCGCTCTTTAACGGCCTGAAAGGCGTCTCCGTAGCGGGCCTGTAACCGGCGATCGCCATGCCAGACGCCAAACAGGTGGTGCAAGACCAAACCCAATGAGGTGAGGATCATGAAAGTGGAGCCAATCCAGAGAGTATGGGCCAGGCACCAGAGCACCTGTCCCACCATTTGGGGATGACGGGTGACCCGAATGATGCCGCTTTCATACAGATGCACCTGAGGTTTCTGGACGGCGGCGATTTCCAGCAGGTTAAACGTAGCGGGATATAGAAATAGGAAGGAAATGGCAGACACCACCCAGACCAAGGGTTGAATGCCCGGTAAGTCCTGGACCTGCCACAGTTGCAGTCCGTCGTAGCGATGATTGAAGAAATAGATGATCAGGATGGTGGCCAGGGGCAAGCTGACCAGGGCAAACAGGGCACGATAGAGGCGGGGACCGATTAGTTTTTCGCCGCGAGGGCGTAGGGCCGCCAGACCGCTGTGGGCGATCGCAAACGTCAACAGCAGACCCATGATTACAAAATGGCTGGGCGTTAACCAGTCGGGCATAGAGGCAGGATTAAAGCGCAGGTATCAAGATCAGTTTACACTTCATTACATCTCTCCGTTTGATAACAGACGGATGTCTGCAAAAACCGACCTTGTCCTGGAAACGGAGCACCAGTGACTGCTGGCTTTGCCTTATACTGGGATGTCTAGGAAGCCGTTATATCTGTAGTTTTTATTCAAATGCAGCCCACTGATCCGAATAAGTTTACCGACAAAGCATGGGAAGCGATCGTTCAGGCCCAGGATGTTGTCCGCCGCTACAAACAGCAACAACTGGAAGTGGAGCACCTGATTATTTCTTTACTGGAACAACAGGACGGACTGGCTGGCAAGGTTTTGACGCGAGCTGGGGTGGATCTGCCCCGGTTGATGCAGCAGGTGGACGAGTTCACCAAACGGCAACCCAAAGTTGCCAATAGCGACCAACTGTATCTGGGCCGTAATCTGGATGTATTGCTGGACCGGGCTGAGGAGTCGCGGCAAAAGTGGCAGGATGACTTCATCTCGGTGGAACATTTCCTGATGGGTTTTGCGGTTGATCCGCGTCTGGGGTTGCGCAGTCTGCGGGCCTTTGAAGTGGATTTTCGCAAGCTGGAAGCCATCATTAAGGAGGTGCGGGGCAGCCAGAAGGTGAGCGACCAGAATCCCGAAGGTCGCTACGGAGCCCTGGAAAAATATGGTCGCGATCTGACAGAACTAGCCAAATCGGGCAAGATCGACCCGGTAATTGGGCGGGATGAGGAGATCCGGCGGGTGGTTCAGGTTTTGTCCCGGCGGACGAAGAATAATCCCGTGTTGATCGGTGAACCGGGGGTGGGCAAGACGGCGATCGCGGAAGGGCTGGCCCAGCGAATTGTCAATGGAGACGTGCCAGAATCGCTTAAGGATCGCCGCCTGATCACCCTGGACATGGGGTCTTTAATTGCCGGCGCCAAATATCGGGGTGATTTTGAAGACCGGCTGCGATCGGTGCTGAAGGAAGTGATCAGTTCCGATGGTCAGATTGTCCTGTTTATTGATGAACTGCATACGGTGATTGGCACTGGCTCCACCCAGGGAGCGATGGATGCCGGTAATTTGCTCAAGCCCATGCTGGCCAGGGGCGAACTGCGCTGTATTGGGGCCACCACGCTGGATGAGTATCGCAAATACATTGAAAAGGATGCGGCTCTGGAACGGCGGTTTCAGCAGGTTTTTGTCGATGAACCCAGTGTGGAAAACACGATTTCCATTCTGCGGGGCTTGAAGGAGCGCTACGAAGTGCACCACGGGGTCAAAATTACCGACTCAGCCCTAGTTGCTGCGGCAACGTTGTCTTCCCGCTACATTTCCGATCGCTTCCTGCCCGATAAGGCGATCGACCTGGTGGATGAGGCGGCGGCCAAGTTAAAGATGGAGATTACCTCCAAGCCCACTGAATTGGAGACCATTGACCGCCGGTTGATGCAACTGGAAATGGAAAAGTTGTCCCTGGAGGGAGAAGGACAGCGACCCAGTGTGGGGGCTTATCGGGTGCCACGGGAGCGCCTGGAGCGGATTGAGCAGGAAATTGTGGAACTGCGGCAGAAGCAGGAAATCCTGGATTCCCAATGGCAGGGGGAAAAACAACTGCTGGACAAGATCAAAAATCTCAAGGAAGAAGAAGATAAGCTGCGGGTGCAGATTGAGCAGGCGGAACGGGCCTACGACCTGAATACGGCGGCCCAACTGAAGTATGGCAAACTGGAAGCCCTGCACCGCGATCGCGAAGCTCAGGAAGCCAAACTGTTGGAGATTCAGTCTCGCGGTTCGACCTTGCTGCGAGAACAGGTGACCGAGTCGGATATTGCAGAGATTGTGGCCCGCTGGACCGGTATCCCTGTTAACCGGCTGTTGGAGTCGGAGCGCCAAAAGCTGCTGCAACTGGAATCGCACCTGCACCAGCGAGTGATTGGCCAGACTGAAGCAGTGGAGGCTGTTTCGGCGGCGATCCGGCGGGCCCGGGCGGGCATGAAGGATCCCGGTCGGCCGATTGGTTCTTTCCTGTTCATGGGACCAACGGGTGTGGGTAAAACTGAATTGGCCCGGGCGCTGGCGCAATTTCTGTTCGACTCCGATGATGCCCTGGTGCGGCTGGATATGTCGGAGTATATGGAAAAGCATTCGGTTGCCCGGTTGATTGGCGCGCCACCGGGTTACGTGGGCTACGAGGAAGGCGGACAACTGACCGAAGCGGTGCGGCGCAAACCCTATTCCGTCATCCTGCTGGATGAGGTAGAGAAGGCCCACCCAGAGGTGTTCAACATTCTGTTGCAAGTCCTGGATGATGGCCGCATTACCGACTCCCAGGGCCGCACGGTGGACTTCTGCAACAGTGTCATTGTCATGACCAGCAACATTGGCAGTGACCATATTCTGGACGTGGCCGGGGATGATTCCCGCTATGAAGAAATGCGCAAACGGGTGATGGCGGCCCTGCGCAAACACTTCCGTCCAGAGTTCTTGAATCGAGTGGATGACCTGATCCTGTTCCATCCCCTCAGCCGCAATGAACTGAGCCAGATTGTGGGCCTGCAGATTCGGCGCATCCAGGCCATGCTGGCCGATCAGAAAATTAAGCTGGAAGCGACCCCTGCTGCCCAGGATCACATTGCCGATGTGGGGTATGACCCAACCTATGGCGCTCGCCCGCTCAAGCGAGCCATTCAGCGAGAGTTGCAAAATCCCATTGCTAATAAGATTTTGGAAAATGTCTTTGGTGAGGGAGACACCATCTTTGTTGATCTGGTGGAGGGACAGTTGACCTTTAGTCGGACTACAGCGCCGGTTGACAATCCCTCGATCGCGGTTGCCTAGTGTTCTGTCAAACCTTAATTTTAAGGTGAACCCATTGGCTCGTAGTCGGCG
>CAZBTL010000209.1:0-7405 GCA_964494755.1 uncultured bacterium
ACCGGCCTGCTTCTTCCAGCGACAAGCTTGCCCAGTGTTTCATACTAGTAAAGAAAGGGTCTCTTAGCCCGGTCAGGGGACAGCCTGAATCTGGACGGGTCAGCAGCAGATGATTGCTGATGTTCACCCGTTCGGTGGCGCTATCTAGCCGCTACCTGGCGGGCGAAAGAGATTAATACCGTTTGCTTCTCAGCATCATCGTGAGGTCAGAGGATCGTGCTCAGTATTCAGGAACTAGCATCTCAAGCCAAAGAGATTGCCCAGCAGTTAGGCATTCACAAATTCGATATCTACGGCGCTGCCGTGGATGAAACCAGTGTCAAAGTGGATCAGGGAGAAGCAGACCAGGTCAAGGCCTCCAACCGTTCTAGCGTGACCGTGCGGGTCTGGAATGAAGACCAGCGCATGGGGGTGACGTCCACCACTGATTTGGACCCCAATGGGTTAAAGCTGGCCCTGAAAACCGCCTATGACGCCAGCTACTTCGGGGCAATGGAAAATGTGCCGGACTTTAGTCCGGAGGCCCAAGCACCCATCAACCAGGCAACTCCAGCCCCCGTTCCGCTGTTGCCGGTGGCTGATTTGCTGGAAAAGCTGATTGCGGCCGAACAGGAATTGCTGGCAGCCCATCCGGCTATCGTCGGCGTTCCCTACAATGGCCTGGCCCAACGCCACAGCGATCGCTTCTATCTCAACAGTGAAGGGGCGATGCGTACCGAGTCCCGCAGCACGGCGTCCGTTTATCTCTACAGCAAGACTGAGCAGGAAGGCAAAAAGCCACGCAGCGCCGGAGCCTTTCGGATCAGCCGGGGCGTCGATAGTCTGGACATTGCCGGTTGTCTGCAGGAAACCGCCGACAAAACCATCAGTCACCTGAATTATGACAAGATCCCCACCGGCAAGTATCGGGTGGTCTTTTCGCCGGAGGCCTTCCTCAGCCTGCTGGGAGCCTTTTCCAATCTGTTCAACGCCCAGAATATCCTGGACAAGCAAAGTTTGGCCACGCCGGAATCCCTTGGCACCGCGATCGCCAGTCCCCTGCTTTCCCTGTGCGATGATGCCCTCCATCCGGACAACGTGGCTGCCATTACCTTTGATGGCGAAGGCACCCCAACCCGCCGCGTGCCCCTGATCACCAACGGTGTTTTGACCGCATTTCTCCATAGTGCTGGCACTGCCAAACGCTTGAACGCACAACCCACCGGTCACGCCAATCTGGGATCTAAGGTGACCGTTAGTCCCCACTTTTTCCACGTCTTCCCTGGACAACCGACCGACCAGACCTATAGCCTGGAGCAGGCCGAAAACGTGGTGTTGATTGATGACCTGCACGCCCTCCACGCCGGAGTAAAAGCCCTGCAGGGATCCTTCTCCCTGCCCTTCGACGGCTGGCTGGTAAATCAAGGACAGCGCACCAGTATTGAATCGGCAACGGTAGCCGGAGATTTTCTGGACCTGCTGAAATCGATTATTTACGTGGAACCAGAAGCCCACCTAACTTCTGCTGGAGTCTGTCCTTATGTTTGGGTCGAAGGATTGTCCATCACAGGAGAAGCCTAAATAGGAGCATTCCTTACCAACAAGGGGACGTTCATAACGAATACTGTAATGTTCACTACCACGACCCAAGCATTGCCTATGAATTAACCGACATGCCCAACCAACGAACCAATGGTTATTTTCCCATTCTGGTTCAGGGCGCAGGGCTGGAGGGTCTTCAGCCCTGTTTTCTGTCGGCTATGACACCGTCGTCACAGACCGCTGACCATTCACTAGACCGGAGGGTAGAACAGCCCCTGGCAGTTTAGAATGAAAGCAGACATCAATTGTTAAGAATCATGACGACGCCCACGGTTGAGATTTACACCTGGAGTACCTGTCCCTTTTGCATCCGGGCCAAAGCCTTGCTGGAGAAAAAAGGGGTTCATTACACGGAGTACTGTATTGATGGCGACGAAGCGGCGCGGGCTAAGATGGCAAAACGGGCTCATGGCCGCCGTTCATTACCCCAGATCTTCATCAACGACCAGCATATTGGTGGCTGCGATGACCTACACGCACTGAACGCCCAGGGCAAATTGGATCCACTACTGGTCGGCTAGATTCCTGTCAGGCCACCAGTAGTCCGTCAGAATAGATTTGAGGGATAACTCAAATCTACAGAAACCAATTTCAGGGTGTTTTGAGGGACGTAGCCTCCTCAAAAGAGTCTTGACAGACCACTCGATTGACCTTAATTTGCCGCTGGTTGGGCCGTAAAGTGACACTCCGATGCCGGAGAATGTCAAAGTGCCTCATTTTGCCTTGGCGTAATTGTCCCATCCTTTTTCATTCAGGATAGTCGCGTGAAATTTGCCTTCATTATTGACCCGATTGATCGGTTAGATCCTGGCCATGACACCAGTGTGGCCCTGATGGAGGCAGCTCAGGAATTGGGGCATGAAATCTGGATTACCCAGGTGGATCAGTTGGGTGTGGTTCAGGGTAAGGCCACAGCCCTGCTGCAATCAGTCCATCTCACCCCGGTGCAGTTGACCGCAGGGGGATGGGTCGTCGGCACCTCCTGGTTCGACCTGGGCGATCGCGTCCTACACAATCTGGAAGAAATGGATGCGGTGTTCATGCGCACCGATCCGCCGGTGACCGTTCCCTATCTCTACGCCACCTACATCCTGGATTACATTGATCCGGCCAAAACCCTGGTGATCAACTCTCCTAGCGGTATTCGGGCGGCCAACGAAAAAATGTATGCCCTGCAATTTACTGGGGCGATTCCAGAAACCATTGTCAGTCGGGACAAGCAGGTGATCCGCCATTTCCTGGAACATAAACAAACGGCTGTGCTAAAACCCTTGGGTGGCAAGGCTGGGGAAGGAATTTTGTTCCTGCAAGCGGGAGATCGCAACTTCAACTCCCTGATTGAAATCAGCACCCACCACGGGCAAGTCCCAGTCATGGTGCAAACCTATTTACCCGCCGCCAAAGAAGGCGATAAACGAATCATCTTGCTGAATGGAGACCCGATTGGCGCCGTGAACCGGATTCCAACTGGTAATGAGTTCCGGGGCAATATGGCCGTGGGAGGACGGGTAGCCGCCACCGAAATCACCGATCGGGAACGAGAAATCTGCGCTGAATTAGCCCCCGCTCTGCAACGGGATGGCTTAATCTTTGTCGGCATTGATGTGATTGGGGGCTACCTGACGGAAGTCAATGTCACTAGTCCGACGGGCATCCGGGAAATTGATCGGCTGGAAGGCACCCGCCTGGGCCATCAGGTAATTGAATGGATTGGACGGACTAAAGCACAAAAAAACAAGGCAGTCAGCTACTAGCCCCCCGAGCTGTCCACCTTGTTGTTCTAGGAGTGGGAATCACACAACCCATCTACCCAAAGACTAACGCCGTCGCATTGGAATCAGGTGAAGTCCCTGTAAAGAAATCACCCGAAGTTATAAACCCAACAATAAAACTCCCCAGATACATTGAGACGCCAGTCCCCAGCTGTATGCTCAGCCGGTTTGCCCAGCGATTATCAAGGACGATGGCAAGCGCAAGCTATAATTAGTTTGTATTTAAACAATTTCAACTGAGATAGTTTCTCCCGAATGTCAAATCAGGATGCTGCGGCCCAGATTCAGGATTCAGACAGGGTACGAGTCAGTTTACTAGCCACAGAAACCCTGCCTGCTGCCCCTGACAACGGTCAAACAGCCAGCCAAAAAGCTGCCAGAGAAGCTTTCTTGCCGTTGCTCCGAGACTTTGTTCAGACGTATCAAACCTTCTCGGAGTTTGATCAGGAGCATATCCGCCAACTGGGGTTAACCGCACCCCAATTTGACGTCATTTGTACCCTGGGCAACACTCCTGGCATGATGATGAGCCAGTTAGCAGAAAAAACGTTGGTCACCAAAGGAACCCTAACCGGAATTGTTGACCGTTTAGAACGCAAGGGTCTGGTGCGGCGGGAAGTGCCACCGGACAACCGACGCTGTTTCATAATTGTGCTAACCGCCGCCGGAGAGCAGGTGTTTGAGCAGGTTTTCCCGCAACACATTGCCTACCTCAAACAGCGGTTTGGCCAGTTAACGGAGGCAGAAATCGTGCAAATTCGGGCCGCCCTACAGCGGTTACAGGAAATTTTCAGATGATTGGCTTGGAACTGGTTCCATAGCTAGTCCTGCAGCCCCACCATTCACCTGGCCAATCTTGCCAGACGGTAAGGTTTTCAAGTCCTGCGGCAACGTTTGACCAACTTGGATCCCTTTAACCAGTTGAGCCAGGGCATATTCCAGTTGTTGGCCTGCGTCCATTGCCACCCAACCTTCGGGGGTCAGTTGCCGAAACTCAAAGTGGAGGTGGGGACCAGTAGACATTCCTGTATTGCCCACTCGACCGATGGCGGTTCCCTGCTTCACCCACTGACCCGGTTGCACAAAGATCTCCGAGAGATGGCCATAGAGAGTTTGTTGAGCACCGCCATTATGTTCCAAGGCAATGGCCAGACCGTAACCACCCAGAAAGTCGGCTAATGCCACTCGCCCAGCATAGGCCGCCAGCACTGGTGTTCCCAGAGGCGCGCCTAAGTCAGTACCAGCATGAAAGCGTGGCTCGCCAGTGACGGGATGAATCCGCCAGCCAAACACAGAGGTGATCGGCGCTGGAATTGCCAAGGGAAAAATTAACCGCAGCTTGCCCTGACCGAGAGGCAGGGGGGGACGCAGACTCAACTTGCGGTAGTAGTCCAGGGCGGCAGGTGTGGTTAATCCAACCACCTGCAGGCCACTGCCCGTTACCGTGATCGGTCCAATCCGCACCGAGGTTGGAGCCTGGGGTAGACCGGAGGGTGGCCGAGCAACAGCCGTCGTGTCCGTACTCCGCTGAGTTGCCCCCAAGTTATAGTCGGTAGGATCAATGTAGCTTTCATCAGAGCTTGCCAGAGATGCGTCAATCTCTGGTGGAGCAGGACGAACCGAGTCACTGGCTTCTGGAAGCGGTGCCGCAACGGGGGGGGCTGCAACTGGATCTGCAAGCTGGATGGGAAGTTCACCCGAAGGTGCATCTGGTGGCGGAGGCGCAGGCGATTCTCCAGACAGATCAGCTTGAGCCTGGACTGAACCACCATGCGCTACCACAACAGCTAATGCCGTTACAGTTCCAACAGTGCCCGCGCTCAAAGCCCTCATGCGGTGGAACAGTCGAGCACGCACACCGGATAAAGAAGTTGAAGCCTGAGGAGTCATCATCCTAATTTCCTGGTTCTGGAGTCAATTTAACATACTGAAGCAGGAAGCAACCGAAGGCTGGCTGGCGGAGCAATCCCAATCACAGTCATGGGTACCCACTGTTTAGGGAGGGGGGCCAGAGGGTTTGGTAGGGGGCGAAGGGGGAGTAGGCGAGGTCAACTCCACGGGTTTTATGGTTACGTTGGAAATAGCCCGGAAAAGGCTGGCCATGGCCCGGTTATAGCTCAGAATAGCATTCACCAAGCTGGCATCGGCCCGAGTCAAAGCATCTTCCTGATTGATCACATCGGTTTGCGTTCCGACTCCAGCCTGAAAGCGCAAACGGGCCAGCCGTAAAGCTTCCGTGGCCTGTTCCACAGCTTTGGTATTGGTGCCAATGTTGACTGCACTAGCTTTCAATTGATAGTAAGCATCTTCTACCTGGCTGCGGATCTGGTTGCGGGTGTCGGCAAAGCGGGACTCGGCGATCGCCGCACTGGCTTCCTGCTGCAAGGACCGAGAACGAGCTGCCCCCCCATCGAACAGGGTCCACCGCGCCCCCAAGGAGACAGAATAACCGTTGGTGGGTCGGAAGCTATCTTGAAAAGAGTCCAACAGGTTGTACTGCGCCCCGATCGAAAGGGTCGGACCCAAAGCCGCCAGGGCAACCCGGGCCTGATCCAGGGCAATTCCCCGCTGCAACAGCAGTTGCTCTAGTTCCGCTCGGTTTCTGAAGGCCAGGACAATACTGTCATCCAGCGATAGCTTCCAGTCGCCCAACGCCCGCACCGGATCCGCTGCTGCCACATCGATGTCCGGCGGCAGATTCAACAGTTGGGCCAGAGCCCGTCGTCGCCGTTGCTGAGCTGCCAGGGCATTGGTCAAGGTTTGCTGGTTTTGGGCTAATTGCACCTGGGCCTGCAACACATCGAACTTAGTGCCCAACCCCGCCTGCTCTAGAGCCATTGCATCTCGCAAACTGGCTTCCGCATTCCGAACCGCCGACTGGCCAATCCGCACCCCTTCATCCGCCTCTTGCAGATCAAAATAACTGGTAGCCACAGTCAAGCGCAGTTGTTCCAGGGCAACTTCCACCTGCAGTTGGCTGGCGTCAGCCTGTTTGCGGGCCGCTGCGATCGTGTAAAACCGCTGACCAGAGGTAAAGATATCGTAATTGAGCGTTGCTGAGCCAGTAAATTGCTGATTGACTGGATTGAGGGAGTTGGCGGTGGGGGCGGTCAAGGGATTTTGCAGAGCCCGCAGTTCCTGCAGTTGGCCCGCGGCCGTTTGAGAGCGAGAAACCGCTCCCTCGACCGAAAAGGTCGGATAGAGGGCTGCCTGAGCCTCCCGCAACTGAGCCAGACTTTGTGCTAACTGATCCCGCGTTACCTGCAAACTGGGATTATTCCGCTCTGCCAGTTCCAATGCTTGAAACAGCGTGATCGGCTGGATCCCCTTTAGTCTGACCTGTTCAGGTCGAGTCGGCAACAGCAAGGGATTGGGATCTGGATTCAAATAAGTCGGAGCCGGACCCGGTTCCGCTGGTCCAATTGGTTTGCTGTTAGGAATGGTGCCAAGGGCGGGGGCAATCACACTAGGGGATGGTACAACCGGCGGTGCAATTGTAGAAGGGTTGGGCGCCAGAAGCTGGGCAACTTTGCTATGGGGCCGTGCTTTTTTGGCAGTGGGGAACAGAACAGGTTGAGGAGCATCAGCATTCGGATTGGTATCCGAATGACCGACCGACAGAGCACCAGCGAACTCACCCTCTGCGCCAGAAGCATCGGAAACTGCTGCCAGTTTCAGTTCAGAAGCTGGTTCAGAGGGCGAAAATGTGGTTTGCAACTGGCGAACCTGATCGGGTTGCATTTGTGAGGGTGCAGCATAAGCTTTCCCAGGTTGCCCATGACCCAGCACAACCAGGGCTCCTACACTAATCACAGCGAACTGACGAGGAGGGTACATAAGCACACTATTGCTTGTTCACAGACATACAGACTTCTCAGCTATGGGAGAATTGCACACTAAGCAACCTTAAGCAGGATACTGGCTGATACCCCGACTTGGCAAAGATTTTTGGTCAATTTATCATCGGCTCAACAGGTTCAATTTGACCAGGAGGGACAACTAGTGCAGCGTCAACTCTAGAAATTAGGGTTTGTAGTCAGCGCTTCAGCGCT
>CAZBTL010000210.1:0-7386 GCA_964494755.1 uncultured bacterium
GATGGCTGTATTGTCACAGAATTAAATCGAGATATTTTGCTAAATGCGTCCCATATCCGTTCCCAATATTGTCTTTCATTTTGGGATAGTTTAATTGTTGCCAGTGCTTTGACGGCGAATGCCAGCATTCTGTACTCAGAAGATATGCAGGATGGCTTAGTGGTGGATCAACGGCTCAGAATTGTTAATCCCTTCATATCCCAAGACTAGCAGCTTGTCGGAGAAACTGGCTGTCAGTCTTTTTCGCCAGCTAATCAATTTCTTGGCTCACTACAAAAGTCCATTGACATGGACTGAAATTCCTTCAGCACAGACCTTTTAGCCCGTTTGAACGGACTTGAGCGATGAGCCCGAATTCAATTCAGGGCGACTAATGGGCTCCCTGGACGAGGCTCAAAAGGCTATTGTCCGATTACTCCGACAGGCTCCTAGATTCCGGAGTCTGTATCGACGTGCTGGCAAAGTGTGGGAGTTTGGAGCATAGGTTAAGTCGCCTCTGCTGTCGTTCCCGCGTAGGAGGGAATCCATCGCTGATTGGCTACTTTAGCGCGTATTGTGATGAATTCCGGCTTAAATCAGCATTCTGACCGCAGCCGATCTGTAAAGCCGCAGGCAAATCACATCAAAATTCCATAAACCTTTACCAGTGTTCCGTATTTTCCCGTAGGATAATGCCAATCCACTGAAGGGGCTTCAAGCCGCTGGTCATTCAGGGGTGCATCAGGCTGATTGAACTGTCGTTATCTTGGTTTGATCCATCAGGCCCTCAAACCCCTAATCCTGGGGGCTTGGACAGTCTGACTCTGGCTTGCCAAAACTTGGGGACTAGCAGCGGTTCGGAGATCGGTCAACCCCGGTGACGATCGCTCGTCCATAATTATTGTTGTTTCTAACATCTAGCCAGGCAGTCGGTTCAACCTTCAAGTGGGTGTTATTCGAGAGATGGGTCGGTACTCCCATGAGGTCATTATGAGCAACCGTTGGCGCTGGAAGTGGGCTGTGGGTCTGTTTGTTGGACTGATGACCGTTTTGGGTAGCGGACCTTCCCCAGCCCAAATCACCCCCGATCGCACCCTGGGAACTGAGAACTCCCGTGTCAATTCGGGCGTAAATATCAAAGGCCAACCGGGCGATCGCATAGAAGGCGGCGCCCAACGGGGCAGCAACCTGTTCCATAGTTTCTTTGACTTCAACGTCAACCAGGGGCAGCGGGTCTATTTTGCCAATCCAACCGGCATCGCCAACATCCTCAGCCGGGTCAGCGGTCAGAATGCTTCCAACATCCTGGGAACCCTGGGGGTGGAGGGAAGCGCCAACCTGTTTCTGCTCAACCCCAACGGCATTCTGTTCGGCCCCAATGCCCAATTGGATATTCGCGGCTCCTTCGTGGCCAGCACCGCCGAGAAGTTTGTCTTTGGCGATGGCAGTGAATTTAGCGCCACCAACCCCCAGACACCACCCCTGCTGACCGTCAACATCACACCAGGGTTGCAATATGGCAAACCCGTGGGAGATATTAATCAGGCTGGAAATCTAGCAGTTCCGGCTGGCCAGAGTTTGACCTTATTTGGCAGTACAGTGACTAATACAGGTACGCTGACCGCTCCCAGCGGGACCGTGCAGGTGTTGGGAAGCCGGGTTGCCCTGCTGGATCAGGCTCACGTGGATGTCTCCAGTCCTACAGGAGGTGGCACTGTCCTGATTGGTGGTGATTTTCAAGGGCAAGGCCCCCTTCCAAGCAGCTATCGAGTTTTTGTTGCACCTGACGTTATGATCACCGCAGATGCTTTGGCTGCTGGTGATGGCGGCAAGGTGATTATTTGGTCAGATGAAGCTACCCGTTTTTATGGCAACATCCGAACCCGTGGCGGTTCCGAGTCTGGCAATGGCGGATTCGTAGAGGTGTCTGGCAAACAATTTCTGGAGTTCAACGGGCAGGCCGATACCCTGGCACCATACGGATTAACAGGCACCCTCCTGCTCGACCCCACCAACATTACCGTCATTCCTTTCCCCCTCAATATTCCAATCCTACTCGATCTCAATAATCAGTTTGCCGATCCTGGAGCCAATAACTTCATCAACAGTGGCACCATTAATGCTGCCACCACGAATATCATCCTACAGGCTACCAATACCATCATCTTTGACGCAGGAATTAACATAACTAGACCTGGCGTTGGATTAACCGCCCAAGCTGGAAACAGGATTGTGGTCAATCAAAGCATTACCACTGGCGATGGCGGCAACCTTCGATTAATTGCCGGTGCAGCAAGTGGCGGCCCAACTCCAGGCACTGGCACTCTCACGATTGGTCGCCCCGATGTTCGTATCTTTGTGCGCTCGGCAGGTGGCAATCTGCTTCTGCAAGCCGATCAAAATATTGTGATTGATAGGGCCGAGGTATCTACGCTTGAAACTCGACCCTCTGGCAATCCTGGAATGTCACCTCCCCTTGGCAGTTCTGGCACAGTAACCATTGAAACGGGTCGTCTGGTTTTGCAAAATAATGGACGTCTGGTTTCTGCCGTCCAGCGGTCTGGTAATGGCGGCGATATTAACATTCGCGCTAACGAGGTTGACTTATTTGATACAGCTTTCATTGATGCTGGAGCAAACATCATTGCCGGAGCAAACATCCCCATTGGCAGTCGAGCGGGCGATATTACAATCAATGCTCAGCGACTATTGTTGCAGGATCAGGCAGGGATTTATGCTGGAACGTTTACAACTGCGGCAGGGGGCAATATTACCCTGCAAGTCTCTGAGATTGAACTATCTGGCAGCGGCACATTTCCTGATTTTGGTATTTTCACCTCTGCAAACCCCGGCAGTACTGGGAAGGCAGGAAACCTAAATATTCAAGCGCAACAGTTAGTGATCCGAAATGGAAAAATTGAAACCTCAACTTTTGGAATCGGTGATGCAGGTAATTTGACAATCGATGCTCAGCGTGTGCTGTTACAGGATCAGGCTGCAATCTTAAGCCAAACCTCTAGTTCAGGCAAAGGAGGAGATGTCACGTTGCGAGCATCTGAACTGGAATTATCGGACAGTTCGATCTCAGGCAGTACCACTAGTGTTGGCCCAGCAGGCAACATTACCATTCAGGTTGATCAGGGCATTATGCTCAGCGATAGCAGTCAGCTATCTGCCAGAACCAGCAATCTTGGCAAAGCCGGAGACATTACCCTGAATAGTCCGATTCTGACTGTGATGGGCAATTCAGAGATCTCAGCCGAAACCCAGGGCAGTGGACAGGGGGGCAGTATTACCGTCAATGCGCCTACAGCAGTCAACTTGTTGCGGGTTCAGGATTTTTTCCCGGTGCTTTCCGTGGAAACCAGTGGTGCTGGTCAGGCCGGTAATATTGAAATCAATACTCCCAGTCTCTCCCTGTCGGACAAAGCCCGTATTACCGCTACGGCTACCGCCACATCCACCAACTTGCAGGGGGGCGGCAGTATCAGCCTTAATGCCTCCAATATGAACCTGGCTGGCACCGTCGGCGTCTTTGCCGAAACTCAGGGCGTGACTCCCGCAGGCACACTCCGACTCAGTCCTTACAATCATCAGCCCGATCTGGGGATTACCCTGACTCCCAATTCCAAAATTTCTGCCTCTACCTCGGGCAGTGGCAATGGCGGTGATTTGATTCTGACGGCTCCCAAGTCCATTACCATCGCCGGACCTGGTCAACTAGCAGTGGAAACCAGCAGCACCGGCAATGCCGGCAATATCAACGTTGAGACGCAACGATTAACTTTGAAGGATGGCGTGGAACTGTCTGCTTCTACTTCCAGTAGCGGCAACGCTGGGGATATTAACCTCACCGCTAACACCCTGGATCTGAGCAGTGGTGCCAAGGTTTCTACCAACACTTCCGGGAGTGGGCAGGCCGGCAATATCAATGTCAACGTTACCGATCGCCTGCAACTGTCAGGTGAGGGAACGGGGCTGTTTGCCAGCACCGCTGCCGGTTCTTCTGGCCAGGGCGGCAACATTTTCATCGACCCCCGCAGCGTACTGGTGCAGGATCGGGCCACCATTGCCGTGGATAGTCAGGGCAGCGGGCAGGGCGGCAACATTACCCTTCAGGCAGGTCGTCTGGAGTTGCGAGATTTCGCTGCCATTTCGGCCAAAACCGCCAGCAGTCAGGGCGGCAACATTACCCTGGATGTGCAGGATTTGTTGTTGCTGCGGCGCAACAGTTCGATTTCGGCTACTGCAGGCACAGCCCAGGCGGGTGGCGATGG
Organism: uncultured bacterium; assembly: GCA_964494755.1. Taxonomy (GTDB): domain Bacteria; phylum Cyanobacteriota; class Cyanobacteriia; order Leptolyngbyales; family Leptolyngbyaceae; genus CAZBTL01. The sequence goes on from CAZBTL010000210.1 coordinate 4,257, forward strand.
CGGCAACATTCGGATCAATGCCCCGTTTGTGATTGCGGTGTTAGGCGAGAACAGTGATATCACCGCCAATGCTTTCACTGGCAAGGGTGGTCGTATCGATATCACCGCCCAGGGCATCTATGGCTTGCAGGTACAGTCTCGCCTGACTCCCTTCAGTGACATCACCGCCAGTTCGGAACTGGGCGTCCAGGGAGAGGTCAACCTCAATACCCCTGATGTAGACCCCAGCCGCGGCTTGCAACCCTTACCCACCGGCCTGGTGGATCAATCCGGCTTAATCAACCAGCGCTGCGCCCGCCGCAACGATCCCCAAACCGCCAGTTCCTTTTACATCACCGGTCGCGGGGGGTTGCCCTATCGTCCTGGCGATTTACCTTCCCCCCACTATGCCACTGGCGAAGTCCGCTCCGTGGCAGGAGCCACCGCCAGTAGCAACCCAAATCCCCAGGCCAGTAGATCCTCTGGCACTCCAACTGTAACGGCCCCCAGCGAACCAACCGCTATTGTGGAAGCCACCACCTGGCGACGGGACAAAAACGGCGTGATTTCCCTGGTGGCTGAAGTGCCCCAGTCCCCCTCGTTGCAGCCGCCCGACTGCCCACCTGAACCGTAGGGATAGTCACAAGGCTCATCAGTTGGATGGCGATCGACCGTTGCTGCCAGGTGCTAGCCTGCTCTAGACTTAGGTATACGTGAGTAACCTATCTGGATCATGAGCTATCGCGACATCATTACGATTGAGCCAGACAAGCGTGGTGACAGGCCTTGCATTCGCCGAATGCGGATTACGGTCTACGATGTCCTGGGCTGGTTAGCGGCTGGCATGTCCGTAGCTGAAATTATTGACGATTTCCCGGAACTGACCGAAACCGACATTAGAGCCTGCTTGGAGTTTGCGGTCGATCGTGAGCATCGTCTCGTTGCGTCAGTGAGTGCGGCTTGAAACTGCTGTTTGATCAAAACCTGAGCCGGAAGTTAGTCAATCGTTTGGCGGATATCTTTCCTGAATCTAGCCATGTCCAGTTTCATGGGTTAGCGGAGAAGACGGATACCGAGATTTGGGAATTTGCCAAACTAAACGATTTCTGTATCGTGACTCAAGACGCAGACTTTGCTGAAAGAAGCCGACTTTACGGCTCTCCGCCTAAAGTTGTGTGGTGGGAAATCATCCGGGGGCTGATGTTGCCGTACGAAGTATTCACTGCAGAAGAGATGGTGGGACAGGTTGAATATCTGTGACTGCCCTCAGGAGAATGGATTACACTACAAGCAATCGTCATTCAACAATTGCTATGACACGGGACGAAGTACGGGCGATCGTGCTGGCTCACCAGGCAGAACTCAAGCAACTGGGGGTCAAGTCTCTGGATCTGTTTGGTTCCGTGGCGCGGGATGAAGCCCGCCCCGATAGCGACGTTGATTTTTTGGTAGAGCTGTCCAGGCCAATGGGGTTATTTCAATTTCTGCGGATTAAGCATTATCTGGAAGATACCCTGGGTTGTTCGGTCGATCTGGGAACGCTAGAGACTCTCAGGCAGCATTTACGTGAACCTGTGCTGAAGGATGTTGTGCGTGTCTTCTAGAACCTGGCAACTGCGAGTACAGGACATTTTGACGGCGATCGCTGAGATTCAGCAATATACAGCCAATCTGACCTTTGAGGACTTTGCCAGCGATCGGCTTCTAATCAAAGCAATACTCTACGACTACCTGGTGATTGGAGAGGCCAGCAGCAATATTCCTGTCGCTATCCAAGCCCTGGCTCCAGAAATTCCCTGGCGACAGATGGCAGATATGCGAAATGTCATGGCGCATGAGTACTTTCAAGTCAATTTAGCCATTATCTGGGATAGTATTCAAACTGATCTACCTGGGTTAGAACTGCAATTGCAAGCACTACTGGAACAGTAGATGGAAAGATGACTCAAAGTTCCAGCCCGTCATTGGCCATGTCGAAGTCACCAGTTGGCAACGCGACAGAAATGGAGTGATTTCCCTGCCAACCGAGGCTCCCCACGCCCTTCTCTGCAACTATGCGGGATAGCTGACTGACAGGCCCTTACCCCAAACCCCTCTCCCAGAGCGCGGGCGAGGGGCTTCAAACTTTGGAGATCTCCTTTGCGGGAACCCGCAATCAGATCTGCGCTTCTCCCCCAATCAAGCTTGTGGCCAGTTCCAGTGAATTGACCGCTCACCTTGCCTAAGCTTGAAATCAAAAATTGACAGGTAACTGACGATGTAAATCGACAAACAAGCACCGGCTTGGTAATCGCCCATTAATCCACCCGCTTGGCAACAGAACAAGGCAAAAATTCCATTCATCTGCTGTCCAGATAACTGGTCAATCTATCTCATTTACTCGATATCCACCCACTAGAAATGGAGCAGTTCCCATGACAACTATCCTAACCAACCAAGGTTGGAACGGATCTAAAAATGGATCGTGGAGCAACAATTCTGACATTGTTAACGACTCGACTGGCGGCATTTCTGTCAATTCTAAAGCCATAGTTAATACGCTAGCTGGCAAAGACTATGTCGTTGGCTTCTTCGGAAGAAGTAACGATTGGAGAAATGCCGGTGTCAGGAACAACGATGGAACCATCGATACTGGGGCTGATGACGATATCATCGCTGGGATCATTGACGGAGCAGGCAAAGGCATCTACAACGCTAGCAAAATTCATACTGGTTTAGGCAATGATGCCGTCCTGGGAAAGGGAGGAGTATGGTCTATTTACAATGATTTCAAGGCCATCATTAATACTGGGGATGGAAATGATATTGTTGATGGCACCACAAGTAGTGGTTACGGCATCCACAACTCGGGAATCATTGATACTGGGAATGGCAATGACAAAATCTCCGGCAGTGGAAGTTTCACCGGTATTGTCAATGAGAATGCACAGATTAATACCGGAGCTGGCAAAGACTCCATCGTTGGACAGATTGGCATTACCAGTGATTACAGGACTTCCGGCATCAGTAACTTAGGTGGAATTATTGATACCGGATCTGACGATGACACCATCACTGGAAGTTGCTCTGGAGGAGCAGGAGGAGGCATCTATAATAATAGAACTGGAACCATTAATACTGGGGATGGCAATGATACCATCACTGGTACTGG
>CAZBTL010000211.1:0-7346 GCA_964494755.1 uncultured bacterium
TACGTTCAATCCACATTGGTATCGGTTGTTTCTCAACAGTTTAAAGAGTTCTGGGATGAGTGCCCAAGTTCAGCACTATTCTCTACGCTTTAAACACAATTGCTGGATCTACATGAGTGACTTTTTGAATCGCAAATAGTGCGGATCCAACACACATTAGCACCGTCAGGCCAAGAACCCCAAAGGCCGTTGCAGGAGTGATTAATATCATGATTCCCTTAGCAGACATTGTCCAAACACTTAATCCCCAACAGAGCAACATGCTTGGGATATACCCTAGCACAGCCATCCATAAAGCTTGCTCGGTAATCACCCGGTAGATAAACCAGTCTGACGCTCCCATTGCCTTTAAAGTTCCGAATTCTCTCAGATGATCGGTGACTGAGGAATAGAGAATTTGGCTGACAACCACCATGCCGACCACAAACCCCACGACTTTGCCCAGTCCTAAGATAAAACCGACGCCGGTGCGTTCCCGCCAATAGTCCTGCGTAATTGTCACCATTTCGGCCTTGGTGTAAACCCGAGTATTGGGCATCGCCGTTTCCAGGCGGCGACGCAAGCTGTCCAAATCCTGATCTGGTTTTGCTTTTACCAGAACGTAGGTGAGCGGGTCTGTCAGGGAGAGTTTCTTCGGTGGTGGCTGTGGCTGTGAAGCATTCTTTTTAGGAGCATTTTCAAACACATTGAAGCACTGCAAATCCCCTCCTTCTCTGCGACTGCACGTTACTTGACTGGTAAGACCAGAAAAGACAAAAGCATTTGCAGATTCCAGCGATGTAAACACAAAGGTGCTGGAAGCCATGGATTGGAGATCGTTCACCGTACCAACAAGCTTGGCCTGAAGCGATCCCATTTTGCCCGTGTCTCCGATTTGCTTCAGACCCAGGTCACTTAACTTGGACTGATCAACTAGGATGGAATAGGGAACTTTTAGGTTACTGAGGCTTCCCTGCACCGGTGTCCAATTGGCAAACAATTGTCCATCCGGGTTAAAGCCATAGAGCCGGACAGTTTCCAGTTGTCCATCGACGGACTTCCAGCGGATCCCCTGAGTAAACAGGGCTTCAGCCCGTTCTACACCCTCTACCTGACGCGCTTGCACTAACTGTTCAAACGTCAACTGGGAGCTAATTTCCAGATGCAGCATATCTGGCGAAGCCACCCACAAATCGGCGCTGGATTCATCAATCACCCGCACAGTAGAACGTGAGAAGCCATCCAAAATCCCGGTTTGAATGGTTACCAGGCTGACAGCAAACATAATGCCAGCCTGGGCCACCAAAAAGCGGGGAATGTCTTCAAACAGGTTCCTACGGGCGATAGATGCCATATTTTCAGGAGAAGAGTTTCATACATCTTAATACTTTGCCTTCGGATTACAACAATAGGCTCCAAGGCTCAACCCTGGCAAGGGGCGGTTAATGAGGCTATTCAAATGACAACAGACTGCTTATTCTGGGTTGGGTTGCCAGTGTAGACCGAGGTCGTGTAGAGCTTGATCCAGTCGATCTGCTTCTGGAGAGCCCTGCTGTTGATACAGGGCGATCGCTTGTTGAAAGGCCTCTCGGCTTTCCTGGATCTGTCCCACTTTCAGCAGGGCAACCCCCAGATTTTGATGGGCCTCTGGAAAATCTGGGTTCAGTTGGATGGCTTGTCGGTAATGGGCGATCGCACCTGGCAAATCGCCCAACTGCTTGAGGGCTAGCCCCAGGTTGAAATAGGCGGGGGGATAGGATGGAGCCGCTGTCACCATCTGCTGATAAAGGGCTCGGGCTCCGCCCCAATCGCCTTGCTCTTCCAGGAGTTTACCCCAATTGCTCAGGGCTCCCAATTTCAAGGGGGCCGGAATCGGTTGTTCTAGGGCTTTTCGATAGTGGGTTTCGGCCTCAGACCGGTGTTGTTTCTGGCTGTAGGTGCCGCCCAGATGATAATGCAATTCGTACCGGATAGAGGGTTCCGGTGGGTCTGCAGCCAGTCCCTGTTGCAGGCAGGAAAGCGCCTTGGCCAGATCCCCCTGATCGGCATACAGCGCCCCCAGCTTATTGCAGAGGTAGGCATCATTGGGATGGTCTCTTAGGTAAGCTTCCATAATTCGACAGGCCCGGTCGAACTTTTGCTTCTGAGCAATTACCCGAGTCTGATAACCAATATGACGAATGGCAACCCCAGGAAGTTCAATAATCTGCCAATGAGTTTCCTTTTGGCGAATGGCCATCACGCTATCGTCCACTAATTCGTGATACGGGCGGCAGAACTGAATGTCAGGATGACGACGAAATAGGCGGGAGATAAGGGAAAATGGAGCCTGTCCAGCACCGACTTCCTGCCGCAGGAGGTTGACCAGCAGGGCCTTTTTCAGACGCATGACCTGCCGTAAGCGGGGGATCGCCTCTGGCACCAATACTTCATCCGCATCCAGTACCAGCACCCAGTCGCTCTGAGCAAATTGCAAGGAATAATTGCGGGCTGTCGAAAAATCATCATTCCAGGCAAAGGAATACACCCTGGCCCCAAACAATTCGGCAATTTCGATGGTGCGATCGGTGGAACCGGTGTCCACAATGATTAACTCATCCGCGATCGCCCTCACGCTGGTCAAACAGGCTGGCAATGTCTGTTCTTCATCCCTCACAATCATGCAAAGACTCAGGCTCATTCCCCATCCTTTGGCGATCGACCATGCTCCAAGAACAGGTATGGTATCACAGGGTTTATCGAATCATGTCGCCATTCTGGTTGTCTTTCTAACCAACGGATGAGATTAGGAAATTGTAGGGAGAATGCAGCCAGTAATTGAAATGTGGGGAAAAATAGGATCTTAATGATCTGCGGTGCTTTATCTATGACCTGCTGTCTGAACCCCGACTGCCAACAGCCCCAAAATCCAGATGATGCGGAATATTGTCTCAGTTGTGGTTTCAGACTAGCTTCGCTATTGCGAAATCGATACCGGGTGGTGCGCCTGATCGGCCAGGGGGGGTTTGGCCGCACCTACCTGGCAACCGATGAAGACCGGCTGCAGGCTCGTTGCGTGGTCAAACAATTCTCTCCCCAACTGCAAGGCACAAAATCATTGGAAAAAGCCATTCTGCTGTTTGAACAGGAAGCAATGCGGTTATTCGAGTTGGGCGAACATCCGCAAATCCCCACCCTGCTGGCCTACTTTGAACAGGACCAACGGCTCTATCTGGTGCAACAGTTTATCGAAGGTCAAACCCTGTTGCAGGAACTGAGCCAGCAAGGGGTGTTTAGCGAACAGAAAATTCGCGAAACCCTGGCAGGGGTTTTACCCCTGCTCAAATTCATTCACGATCGCCAGGTGATTCACCGTGATATTACTCCAGCTAACATCATTCGCCGCAAGTTAGACAACAAGCTGGTGCTGATCGATTTCGGAGTATCCAAGTTGCTGTCAGCCGAAACCTCCGGCCAGCCAGGCACCAAAATTGGCACAGAAGGCTATGCTCCCATTGAACAGTTGCGCAGCGGCCAAGCCTACCCAGCCAGTGACCTGTATAGTCTGGCCGTCACCTGTCTCTATTTAATGACTCAGGTGCGTCCAGATGAACTCTATGATCCCATGGAAGGACGCTGGCTCTGGCGAGAACACCTGAAGAAGCAGGGTAGAGGTTTCAGCGAAGGCATAGCTCACATCCTGGATCGCATGGTCAAGGATATGGTCAGTGAGCGCTATCAATCCGCGGAAGAAGTAATGCGAGACTTAAAAGGCGTTCTGACCCAGTCCCCCTTGTCTGGTGGGTCAACAGCCGCTACGACCAACAATCCAGGCATCTCTACTTCCCGACCCATTTCCTCCCGGCCACTCTCTTCACCACCCTCCCGACAGCCGATCTCTCGCGGACAGGTCTCTGGACAACCCAGCAGCGGCACTCCCCGATCGGGAACGCCTGTCTCAGGCAACGCTTCCTCCCCCCATGTATCTAGTCCCCCTCCACCCTCTAGCCCTCCTTCCAGCCCCCCTTTGCGCTCTGGGTCAGGCCGTTCGACTGGTCAGCCAATCATTTCCGGCATCCGGGGGCGTCATTGTTTACGGACCCTGGTCGGTCATTCCCAATGGGTTTTTGCAGTGGCCATCAGTCCAGATGGCCAAACGGTTGTGAGCGGTGGATTGGACAACACCATCCAGGTTTGGGACTGCAACACGGGCGAACCCTTACGAGTTTTGAAAGGACACAGCAACGCCATCAACTGCCTGGCCATTACACCCGATAGTCAGATTTTGGTTAGTGGCAGTGACGACGACACAATCAAGACCTGGCATCTGCCAACCGGCATGTTGCTGCTGAACCTGATGGGTCACACCAGGGATGTGAATTCCGTCGAAATTTATGGGAACGGACATTTTCTGGCCAGCGGCAGTGAAGACCGCACAGTGCGGATCTGGAACCTGGATACAGGCGAAGCCTTACAAACGTTTACCGGGCTAGCTGGAATGGTGAAGGCAGTGGCCGTCAGTCCGGATGAAACCCTCCTGGCCAGTGGTGGACTGGACAACCAGATCAAACTCTGGAGTCTGAAAACAGGTGGGTTGGTGCGGACCTTTGGCAAAGGACATTTCAACTCAGTCAATAGTGTGGTGATTCATCCCAACGGCAAAACCCTGGTTAGTGGCAGCAAAGACAAAACCATCAAGGTTTGGGATGTGAAAACAGGGGAACCCATTCGGACCCTGACCGGACATACCGATGCAGTCAATGCGATCGCCCTCAGCCCCAGCGGCAAACTGTTGGTCAGCGGCAGTAACGACATGAGCATCAAACTCTGGAACCTGGATACCGGCGACCTAGTGGCCACCCTCAACGAGCATGTCGGGGCTGTGAATGCAGTTGCCATCAGTCGAGATGCCCAGTTCATCGCCAGCGGCAGTTCGGATAAAACCGTCAAAATTTGGCAGATTACTTGACACCCGTAGAGCGGTCGGGTTTTGGGTTTTGGGTGGTTAGTCCTGCCCCACACCTCACACCTAGCACCTCCTCTTGCCCATCTTCCTCACCTTCCCCTTCGCTTCCACCCTCCCCAACCACACACCCGACACATCCCCCACCTCTTTTATCTCTCCGTGACTTAACCAGGTGTCTCTAACAAACCTTGATGAAGATTCCCGCCGGATCTCCAGCCAGTCAGGAATCAAACTGAAAAGTGATGTAGGTTAACCTGACCACTGATTCAGGTCACCAACGGATCTCCGTGTGTTCCCTATACTGACTCTCAGGCTGGAATCAGTACTGAACGTATTCATTGCCAGCATTTTCCGTACTTTATAAGGTGCACCTGCTGTTCAATCCCTTTCAACCCCTGGCCAAATCTTCAAGAAAGTGGCGGTTTATCAAGGAAAAGTTACGGAACTCTAAGGAATGTTGGCCCGTCCTCAATCGCGGGCACACTAACACTACAGGTGGTTGATTGAAGCCCACTCTACACCAGAGCAACTGAGACGAGCACTATGCCAGCAGAATCCTATTACGCTGAAGTCGCATATGGTGAGCAGTTATATGCTCAGAGCTTCCAACTGGATAGCTCTGCCCCCCATACGCCGACGGTTGATGAGCTGATCAGCCTGGAATTAGATTACCCGGATGCGGTCGAGCTCCACCGGAACACAGCTGCCCGACGGACTACCGATTTAGTCCGGATTTATCTCCAGGAAATTGGTCGGGTTCGGTTGCTGGGCAAGGACGAGGAGGTTGCTGAAGCCAAGCGCGTGCAACGCTACATGCACCTGTTGGAATTGCGAGCCAAAGCTGCAACCAGCCAAAATGGGCCAATTCAGCAATATGTTCACCTGATTGATGCCCACGATCGCCTGACGGCCCAACTGGGACATCGCCCCTCTCTGGAACGCTGGTCCAAAGAAGCTGGAGTAGCTGTGACAGACCTGAAGCCCATCGTGGCTGAGGGTAAGCGCCATTGGGCAGAATTGGCTGGACTCAGCATTGACCAACTGGAAACCATCCAGATGGAGGGCAACCAGGCCAAGGAACACATGATTAAGGCAAATCTGCGGCTGGTGGTGTCGGTTGCGAAGAAGTATCAGAATCGAGGACTGGAACTACTGGACCTGATTCAGGAAGGGACTCTGGGTCTGGAGCGGGCAGTGGAAAAATTCGACCCCACCAAGGGCTATCGGTTTAGCACCTATGCCTATTGGTGGATTCGCCAGGGCATTACCCGGGCGATCGCAACCCAAAGTCGCACCATTCGGCTGCCCGTCCACATTACGGAAAAGCTGAACAAAATTAAAAAGGCGCAACGGAAGATTTCCCAGGAAAAAGGGCGCACCGCCACGATCGACGACATCGCGGTCGAACTGGAAATGACGCCTCCCCAGGTCCGGGAAGTATTGCTTCGGGTGCCTCGCTCAGTTTCGCTGGAAACGAAGGTGGGTAAGGAAAGGGATACGGAACTGGGAGATTTGTTAGAAACCGACGACATGACTCCCGAAGATACGATGGTTCGGGACGCGCTCCGACGAGATTTGCACCTGTTGCTGGCCGATCTCACCAGTCGGGAACGGGATGTGATCCAGATGCGCTTTGGCTTGGAGGATGGCCAAACCTATTCGCTGGCTGAAATTGGCCGCGCCCTTGATCTGTCCCGTGAACGGGTGCGCCAGATCGAGGCAAAGGCTTTACAAAAATTGAGACAGCCAAAACGCCGCAACCAAGTGCGAGATTATCTGGAAGCCTTGGGTTAGCTCCTTCACCCCTAAATTGTCCCTGGTTCTGACTGGAATCAGGGATTTTTGTTGGCTTGACTAAACCCTATGTTCTCAATAAGAACTTTTACTTGAAAGTTAGTTCGTTTATTGTGTATATTCTCAGTAACTTGGTGTTATTGAGAAAGTAACTATGGCTGCCCCGTACACTGCAACCTCCCTCAAAGCTGAGCTAAACGAACGAGGCTGGCGGCTTACCCCCCAACGGGAGACCATCTTGAAGGTGTTTCAAAACCTGCCCAAAGGAAATCATTTGAGTGCGGAAGATCTCTATAACCTGCTCCAGCAGGAGGATGCTGGCATCAGTTTATCGACAATTTATCGCACACTCAAGCTCATGTCTCGCATGGGGATTTTGCGGGAACTGGAACTGGCAGAAGGGCACAAGCACTATGAACTCAATCAACCCCATCCCTATTATCACCATCATCTGATCTGCGTTCGTTGCAGCAAAACCATTGAGTTTAAGAGCGATTCGATCCTCAAGGTCGGTTCCAAAACGGCTCAGAAGGAAGGCTTCCACTTATTAGATTGCCAGCTAACAATTCACGCCATATGCCCAGCCTGTCAGCGATCGCTATTACCCATATAGCAATCCTAAATGACT
>CAZBTL010000212.1:0-7337 GCA_964494755.1 uncultured bacterium
GGGCTCTACTGATGGACATTCCTGACTCCACTGTAAATCATGATACTAAGATCCTTTGGAGCCGTCTCCAAGACCAACCTATTTCCCTGCAGCCGCTTCCCCACCCAGTATATTTTGTCTGTAATGACCCCGACTTGTGCGAAAAATTTGCCCATGTTTCAGAAATGCCGAACTTTGAGCACTTTTACCGACCAGAGCGTGGGGGCAGTTGTTCGTGGATTGTACAGACCTACCTCCAGTTAAAGTGCCGAGGTTTAGACGTGAGACTTGTTTCTCAATATATCCCCGATGCTATTTGTGTTGTTGCGCGCGAAGAGTTAATGAAAAAGAGGCTCCTGAAAAGTTTACCTTTCAGGAGTTATTTAGTAGTTTGTCAACAGGATCGACCACGCCCATTTATTTGTGAGCATCGAGTCGTGCAAAATCTTTGCAATGTGCTGGATGAAATGGATCACTTTCTCCCTCTTTGGAGTCAACCAGATCTGAAAAAACGAGCTCCACAACGGGGTAATCTCGTGAAGAATCTAGTATTTAAAGGGCGCTTTTACTATTTACCACAGACCTATAAAAGTCCAACTTTCCTTGAACAATTGCAAGCTTTGGGTTTTTGTTTTTTCTTAAGAGAAGACTACTCTCCTGATATTAAAGACTGGCTGGATTACTTTGAAGCGGATGTGGCTTTGGCTATCCGGCATACACCGCAACTATATCTAGAATCTAAACCTGCAAGTAAATTGATTAATGCTTGGTTTGCTGGTTGCCCCGCTCTATTAGGCCCTGAGCCAGCCTATCAGGCCTTACGCCAATCGGAGTTAGACTATATAGAAATCAACAGTCCGGAGGATGTGCTGCAAGCATTGCAACAACTTCGCGATGAACCTGGCCTGTATCGAGCTATGGTTGAGAATGGGTGGCGACGAGCTCAGGATTTTACTCCAGAGAAAATTGCTGGTCTTTGGCGAAATCTCCTAGCAGGGCCCATTGCATCTGGCTATGAACAATGGAAACAGCAATCGTTCATACAGAAAAAGATCAACCGACCATTGCAATTCACCTATCGGTTGATGAAACAAGAGCGAGAACGACGTCGTTTTAATCTTTTAACAGGCCGGACTAAGCTTTATCGGCCAAAGTAGCAACTGTTTTGCAACGAAGACTGCGTTTCCACTTATTCCTTGAAGGATGGCATTCATTTGGACTTGCAGCCTCTCGGAGAGAAGATTGGACCTGGCAAACTGTCGGAATATTGAAGTTGGCATTTGACAATCCCTGTCTTATCCCACTAACTCGCCCTGACTTGAAATTTGGACAACAGCAGAAGTTGTTGAAATGTACTGAAAGATTTTCCGAAGGGCTTACAGTCAATTTCAATGAACTTTGACTGTTGACCTGAAGACAAGTCCTCCGACAATCTCCTGGGATGTCCGAAAATGGTTTGGTTGGCATCCTGACATCTTGCATCGATATATAACGGTTCTCGCTGGCATGAGGTACATAGCGATGCCTGTAATGCTTTTCCAGTAAGGTTTCTGCTATACCTCGTTCGATCAGAAAACGCTATATATTCGCTTCATATTTTTCAGGATTTTTAACCCGATCAACTTCCTTACTCTGTAAAGACACATTGAAGAAGAAGCAGAAGTTGACGTATTCCTCGTAAGCACTTAGTACTATACAAGTAATGTCTAATGGTCAAATATAACGGTTCTCATAATTATGAGATATAGGAAGGATGCTGAAACCCTGTCTGAACATGGGTTTCAATGTTCTTGTACTTCTGAAATCTGCTCCATAGTCGTTCTTAAGCTGGCAGAGTACAGTCGGCTCCCAACTGGCAAAGATCTCAGGAGTGAAAGTGTACTGCACTCGATCGGGAACTGCTACAAGTGTCATGAAATCTACGGACTACAGTGACGCTGTAGTTACTGGCAAGGAAGACAGACGAGCGGCTAATTCACTCTTTGAAAAGTATTGGCACATTCTATGTTAGCTGGCTCCCCGGACCAGTAACCTTTATTTTAATTGATTACACAAAAAACGTAGAAGGAGTAGAGTGATAATGGCAACCCCACTCAAGTCTGCTGTGATTGGCACAGGGGCTATATCCAAGGAACATCTTAGTTTTCTGGAACAGTCAGAGCATTCACATCTGATTAGCGTATGCGATCTCTCTCTTTCAGCTGCAAAATATGCTTCTCAGCAATTCCACGCAGATACTTACTACACTGACTATCGCCAGATGCTGGTTGACACAGAACCAGATGTTGTTCATATTTTGACCCCACCGCAAACGCACAAACAAATCGCTAGTGACTGCCTTGAGGCCGGCTCTCATGTCATTTGCGAGAAGCCCATCACACTAACCTTTAATGATTTTAAAGACTTGTGGTTGACTGCCCAAGCTCACAACCGTTATCTAATCGAAGATCATAATTATCGTTTCAATGAACCTATCCTTAAAATTGAACAATTAGTCGCAGATGGAACCCTTGGTGAAGTTCAAGATGTTGAGGTGAGAATGGCGCTCTCTGTGCGTGATAAAGGGCCTTTTTCTGATGAGAATTTACCTCATTCAATACATAAATCACCTGCAGGTGTTATCCATGATATTATTACTCATCTCTGCTACTTGACCTTACGATTTACCCCAGATTTTGATCGAGTCAAGGCAGCCTGGAGTAATCATGGTGGAGGTGACATATTTAAATTCGATGATCTGGATGCTCTCTTGATTGGTGGTTCAGTTCATGCACGAATTCGGTTCAGTTGCCATACTCAACCTGATTGCTTTACTGTGATTGTTCGAGGGTCGAAAGGATATGCAGAAACGGATTTATTTCAACCTTATCTTCGTTGTGTAACGCCACGCATTGGCGGCAAGCAACTTTCTCCTCTGATCAATCACTTTGTTAATGGACGGGAGCTAATAGGAGCCAGTATACGAAACTTTCAACGAAAAGTAATGCAGCAGACTCCCTATGAAGGTTTGCATAGGTTTCTAGAGAAGACCTATATGGCATTAGTGAATGGCGAACCCCCGCCCATTAGCTTTGAAGATATGGCTCGAACAAGCCGTCTAGTTGATGAATTGTTAATGGAGAACAATCGTATATGAAAATATTAATTACAGGTGCATCAGGATTCCTCGGTCAATATGTTGTTTGTGAAGCGCTCAGACGGGGACATCAAGTGCGCGCAATTGTTAGACCAACAGTCAGCGAAAAACAACTACCATGGCATTCCCATCCCTCCGTAGATTTAGTACGTCTTGACCTGCGGCAACGGAATCGATTGAATGAATCACTGCAAGGGATTGATGCAGTGATTCATCTTGCGGCGGCAAAAGCGGGAGACTTCTATTCCCAATTTTCAGGTACAGTCATTGCAACTGAGAATTTGCTAGATGCGATGGTCCAGGCAGGGGTTCAACGACTTGTAGCCATTAGCACATTCTCGGTTTACGACTACTTGAATTTAGGTGTTGGCAAATTACTGGATGAGAACTCACCCTTGGAGAAAAATCCTCTTCAGAGAGATGGGTATGCACAAACCAAGCTGATTCAAGAGCAACTTTTCCGAACATTTGAACAGGATCATGGCGGCAAGGTTACAGTGATTCGACCAGGTATAATCTATGGGCGCGAAGATCTGTGGCATGCTTTAGTCGGCATAGAGCTTAGTGACACTTTATGGCTTTGTATTGCACCCAATGCACACATGCCACTCGCTTATGTTGAGAATTGCGCTGACGCAATTGTTACCGCATTAATTTGCGAGAATTCTATTGGGAAAACTATTAATATTGTTGATGATGACTTACCATCACGACGCACATATATTAAAGAACTTTGCAAGAAATCACCAACTAAGTCACCACGTTTTATCTCAATTAACTGGGTCATAATGGACCTTATCGCGCGGGCAACCCAATTAGCTAATCAAATGCTATTTGAGAACCGAGCTAAGTTGCCTGGGTTGCTTGCACCAGCAAAGCTCCATGCGCGGTTTAAGCCCTTACGCTATAGCAACAATCAAGCAAAGCAATTATTAGAATGGATGCCTAGATACAGTCTAGAAACTGCTCTTGATCGGTGTTGTAGTAGTGCCGATTTACTAGATGTTTCCCATCATCATAACCTTGATAATCCCGTACTATCTACTCTATCTTCTAGGAACTGAATCTATGCGTATTGCTTACCTGACAGGTGAGTATCCAAGGGCTACAGATACATTTATTCAACGCGAAGTTGAGGCTCTCCGCAAACAAGGAGTTGAGGTATATACATTTTCTGTTCGTCGGCCAGGGGATGAACAGATCGTAGGGCCCGAGCAGGAAACTGAACGGCAAAATACTTTCTATATCTTGTCACCTGATCTTCTTTTTTTGCTTTTTGCCCATATAACCCTAATCCTTAGTTCGCCGACGCGATATCTACGCGCTCTAAGATTGGCCTGGTCTACTCGACAGCCTGGTCTGCGGGGTCTCATCTATCAGTTAATCTATTTTACTGAAGCAGGAATTCTAGCCCGGAAAGTTAGCGTTCTGAACATTCAACATCTTCACAATCACTTAGCTACTTCCAGTGGTACCGTTGCCATGATTGCATCCGAGCTGGGTGACTTTACCTTTAGTTTTACCCTTCACGGCCCCTATATTTTCTTTGAGCCCTATCGCTGGGCTCTTGAAGAGAAAATTAAACGTGCATTATTTGTTTGTTGCATTAGTTATTTCTGTCGCAGTCAGGCGATGGTTTTCGCCCCCTTAAGTAAATGGGAGAAAATGCATATCATTCACTGTGGTGTAGATCCCGATCTTTTCAGTCTTGTTTCACACCAGGCATCGACAAAACGGTTGTTGTATATTGGTCGGCTAGCTTCTGTTAAAGGCTTGCCAATTCTAATCGAAAGTCTGGGCCTATTAAAGGAGTTACATCCAACTGTGACACTGACAATAGTCGGTGATGGCCCAGATCGTTTTGAACTTGAACAACTCACTGAAAAGTTTAACCTGAAAGAAAGCGTGAGATTTGTTGGTTATCAATCTCAATCCAGTGTGCGCCAATTCATCCAACAAACGGATGTTTTTGTCCTGCCAAGTTTTGCTGAAGGAGTTCCTGTCGTTCTTATGGAGGCAATGGCTGCTGGTCTTCCTGTAGTGACCACTCGAATTGCCGGCATCAGTGAATTGGTTGAAGATGGTATCAGTGGATACCTCGTACCACCAGGCGATGCAGCTTCTCTTGCCAAATCTATTAGTTTATTACTAGATGACCATGAACTCAGGAAACTGATGGGTAAAGCCGGGAGAGCTAAGGTTCAGCAAGAATTTAACCTTCAATGGGAGTCAGAACGTCTCTATCGAGTGATAGATTCAGCCCTTCAAGGAAAGGCTGAACCAGTTCGCCCAAGCTGTATGGAAATGGAAGCACTGGCGATGAGCCAAGTTTAATGCAGAATGTTAAGGAACACTGATTTGCGAGTCCGTTAAGAGTCAGTAAAGATAGTTAATGAGCGACGGACGATGACCGTTAGCCAGGTAAAGTGTGATAGGGAGTGGATGAAGAATTCTTTCCTAACGCTACGCCGATAAATCATAATTATTTTGCCCAAATGCCATTAGTATCTCCACCGTCTATTTCTAAATAAACGGGGGTTAATCTTGCAAATTCATCAGATTATCCTTCGAGGGATCGAGATTACTCTGACTGCGATCGCCCTGGGGCTGTTGGTTCCCATTACTGTCCTGTTTATTGAGTGCTGTGCGGCTCTTCTGCCCAGTCAAAAGGCCAAAAAGCCGGTGGGTCAGTTTCCCAGACCCAATGTCGCTATTTTAGTGCCGGCCCATAATGAAGCATTGGGGATTGAGGTAACGCTCAAGTCTCTATTACCCCAGTTAACAGAACAGGATCAGTTGGTTGTAATTGCGGATAACTGCGAGGATGAGACCGCCGCGATCGCCCGGGCGACCGGGGTTCAGGTGACGGAACGGCAGGATTCACAACGGCGCGGGAAGGGGTATGCTCTGGATCATGGTTTGAAGTTTTTGGCGCCTGATCCCCCCGATGTCGTGGTCGTAATGGATGCGGATTGCGTCGCCCAGGCTGGCTCAATTGAGCAGATTGCCCAACAAGCGGCCGCGACTGGACAACCCATTCAGGCGGCCTATCTGATCACACCACCCAGCCAGCCAACCGCCAGAGATGCCATCTCCTCGCTAGCGGTTATTGTCAAAAATCTGGTTCGACCCAAAGGACTGGCCCGTTTAGGGTTTCCCTGCCTGCTGACTGGAACTGGCATGGCTTTTCCCTGGTCTGTTATCAGCCAGGCTCCCCTGGCCACCGGCAACATTGTGGAAGATATGCAGTTGGCGGTGGATCTGACAATCGCTGGTTGCTCACCTATTTTCTGCCCAGAAGCAGGTGTTACAAGCCAATTGCCTCAACAAGAGCAGGCAGCCAAGAGCCAGAGAACCCGATGGGAACATGGCCATCTTCAGACGATCAAACAACAAGTGCCCCGTTTGTTAAGGGCAGCCTTTCATCAAAGGCGATTAGATCTACTCGCGCTGGCCCTCGACCTGAGTATTCCGCCCCTATCACTCCTGGCTATTTCATGGGCAGCTGCAACAACTCTTGCATTGCTTGCCACTGTCTTTAGGGTTTCCTGGCAACCGCTAGCTCTACTGAGCTTAGAAGGCGTTCTGTTGATGGGTGCGGTCGCCATCTCCTGGGCAAAATTTGCTTCAACCCAGCTTCCCATCCAGACCCTCTTATCAATTCCTCTCTACATCCTCTGGAAAATTCCCCTTTATTTAAGCTTCATCCTACACCCACAAACGAAATGGGTGCGGACTGACAGAGACACTGTCAGTGCTCCAGACAACCAGTAGTTCACATTCCAGGCCAAACAAAACACTGATTGGTGAAAGATATACTGACAAAAGATCTGAATCCAGGTTAGCGTTGAACAACGCAAAACCCAACACCAACAATAGTTTCGATGGGTCACGCGCAACCAACCCATCCTACGGCAGAACAGGATTTCAAGAGTTTTGTCCGTCAACTTAGGACAAAACATCACACAAGAATTAAGGTAGCACCTGGCATCCTTTACAGCATTATCATACATTTTTCCTTATGTTGTTAGCCAGGGCTGTTAATGAGGGTAACCTTATCTAAGTATCCATTGCACCCAGTTACACTATCCACACTAATAACCAAAAGCTAGCTTTATGAAAGCAGTCATACTGGCTGGGGGACTCGGCACCCGCCTTTCTGAGGAAACTACAATTAAACCCAAACCAATGGTTGAAATTGGTGGTCGCCCGATCCTGTGGC
>CAZBTL010000213.1:0-5865 GCA_964494755.1 uncultured bacterium
CTCCTGGGAGTGATTTACCTGCAAGTAACTCACCTGATAGAACTCAGGGCTTATCCGTCCCTGTCTGCTTGGTAAAAAGCATGACAAATAGGTTGGAGTCAACCTCAAAAGATGGGATGATACCAAATCAATCTATCAACCGCAGATTAACGCTACTTATTTGGGGCATCAGAAGTATGTCTGAATTCAGCGAAATATTGCGAGTGAGGATAGCTAATAATCAATAGGGTGGATAGGGCGCAGCCTCACCAGCCCGATCAATGATTCCCAGCCAAATTGTTAGGGGAGCCAGTCGAGAGCGATGAAAAAGTTAATTCGCGGTCTTCAGGAATTTCGGGCCCACTATGTTCCCAGTCATTGGGAGTTGTTGGAAGAGTTATCTCACGGGCAGAAGCCTCGAGTTCTGTTTATTACCTGTTCCGATTCCCGCCTGGATCCAAACCTGATTACCCAGACTGAGCCAGGGGAACTATTTATTATTCGCAATGCTGGCAATATCATTCCTCCCTATGGGGCTGCCAATGGGGGCGAGGGAGCTACGGTTGAGTACGCCATTCAGGCGTTGGGAATTGAACAAATTGTGGTCTGTGGTCATTCCCATTGCGGCGCTATGAAAGGGCTGCTGAAACTGAATAGCCTGCAGGAGGAAATGCCCCTGGTCTACGACTGGCTGAAGCACACAGAAGCTACGCGACGATTGGTTAAGGACAACTACAGCAATTATTCCAATGAGGAACTGCTGGAGATCGCCATTGCCGAAAATGTACTGACCCAGATTGAGAATCTGAAAACCTATCCCGTTGTGCATTCCCGCATGTATCAGGGCAAGCTGCACATTTATGCCTGGATCTATCACATTGAGACCGGGGAAGTCCTGGCTTACGATCCAGTCACCCATTCCTATGTGCCGCCCCAAAGCCAACTGGACGACACGACTGGGGCGCCGATCTCTCTGACTAGCCCGCCAACGGTTGCTTGTGACCTGCCGCCACAGGAGTCTCCCACGGCGGCTCCGTTTCTCTCCCGACCGGCAGTTGCCACTGGCCGCTCGGCCCCTGAGCCAGCCCCGGCGACCTCTGAATTCGACGGCGGGGAGTTTCCCGCCTATCCCACCTGGTTGTCGCGGGAACAGGCGGAGCGGATTTACCGCGGATCGGCGGCCCGCTAGAAGAGTGAGTGCAGCAGCCGCAAGGTTGGGGAGATAGAAGGCATAAGACAGGTGATTTGGGGCGGATCTGCCATGCAGCCTCAGGGTAGGATCTGACGCATGTAGTCGCCCCACAGTTGGGCTGCGATCGCACTGCTACCAGACGTGGAGTCGTTTTTGTCGTTGCCCAGCCAGATGCCCGTGGTCAGGCCGCTTGGCAGATAGCCAATAAACCACAGATCCACATTGTCATTGGTGGTGCCGGTTTTGCCGGCTGCTCCCTGACCAATGGCGGCGGCCCGACCCGTGCCGGATTGGATGACGCCCTGTAACAAGGTGGTCATGGTGTTGGCGACGTCTGGTTTGAGCACTTCTTGCTGCCGCTTGGCGCGATCATCCTCGGCGGTAAAGATGACCCGGCAGGTTTGCAGATTATTCCGATCTGGACAATCGCTGCTATCCAGGATGCGGCGAATGGTATGGGGTTGATTGCGAATGCCCTGGTTGGCCAACACCCCAAAGGCGCCGGTGATTTCCCAGACGGTGACTTCGCTTTGTCCCAGGACCAGGCCCGGCACCGCCTTCAGTTCCGACTCGATGCCCATGCGGCGGGCGGTACGGATGACCCGCTGCAGTCCCACTTCCTGGGCTAACCGCAGGGCAATGACATTCTCCGACTGGGCCAGACCGGCATAGAGATCCAGACTGCCACTACCGGAGCGACAGCCTTCAAAGTACTGCCCCTGCCAGTTGAGCGGGGCGCAGGAGAAGGCGGTACTGGGCGATAGGCCCTCTTCCAGGGCGGCTGTGTAGGTGAATACCTTAAACGTGGAGCCGGGTTGGCGCCAGGCCTGGGTGGCCCGATTAAATTGACTCTGCTGATAGTCCACGCCTCCTACCAGGGCAATGACTTCGCCCTTACTTGCATCCAGGGTGACGATCGCCCCTTGGGAAAAGCCATCCCTGGCTCCAGACGTCTCAACCGCGTTGCGCAGGCTGGTTTCTGCCTTGGATTGCACCGTCAGGTCCAGGGCCGTTTCCACCACAAAGTTGCCCTCGCGGGCCACGTCCTCCCCCAACAGAGATTGCAGTTCCGCCAGTACCTGATCGTAGTAATAGGGAGCCCGGGTGCCCTGTAACTCGTCCTTGGCCTTGGGATTAATTTCCAGTCGCGATCGACGGGCCCGACTGGCCTCTTCGGCGTTAATTAGACCCAGTTCCAGCATCCGTTGCAGCACCCCGTTGCGCTGTTCAATTGCCTTTTCGTAATCCCGCACCGGATTAAACCGATTGGGCGCCGGCAAAATACCCGCCAGGGTAGCCGCCTCCGACAGACTCAATTGCTGGGCCGATTGACCGAAATAAAACTGGGCCGCATCCTCAAAGCCGTAGACGTCGTTGCCCAGATAGACCCGGTTGAGATAGGTCAACAGCAAGAAATCTTTGCTATAAACGTTTTCCAGCTTCAGGGCCACGGCTGCTTCCCTCAGTTTGCGGGCGGCCGAGTCCTCCGTACCAACGTAACTGCGGAACAGATTACGAGCCAGTTGCTGGGTCAGGGTACTGCCGCCCTCCCGGATACCACCGCCCCGAATATTGGCCACCAGGGCCCGCAGCACACCAATTGGATCGACCCCCAGATGCCAATAAAAGCGGGAGTCTTCCGAAGCCATAACCGCTTTGGGCAGGTAGGACGAGTAATCCGACAAGCGATTAAATTCCCGGTGGGCCCGATTAGAGGGAGTACGCAGCGGCGTTTCGCCATCACGGGCGTAAACAATCACTGGCCCCTGCACCGTATTCGGGAGCGGTGCTACGGAAAACTTCTGCCATTCGATCAGCACTGTCAGGGTAGCCAGCGCTGCTAGCCCACTGACGCCATAAACTCCATACTGCCAGACCCGGGCATACCAAGGGGGCGGGTTATGGTACTTAATTCGGACGGCATTTTCTAACTCCGGCGGCCCCAGAGTATAAACATCACCGTGGCGCAACAGGGTAGAGCGAATCCGTCGCCGTCCGCGAAACACTCCATTGGTGGAGTTTTCGTCCTTGAGAATAAAGGGAGGGGGAAAAAGAGCGCCAAGGGCACTGGTGGACTGGCGCTGGCGGGTGAGAGAAAGATGGACCTGGCTGACCACCGGGTTGCGGACGACAATATCGGAGGAGCGGGAACTGCGGCCCAGAATGTAGCGATCGCCCAGTAGGGGATACACCTGTGCCTGGGCAGCCCCGGCATCCTGCACCCATAATTCGGGCACCCGGGCCCCTGGCTTCAGTTTTAATTTAGAAAAGTTAATTTTGGCCTGCACCGTTTGGACAGCTTGGGTCAGCTTTCCCATGATGGTTTGGCTTGGGCGCGGCGGCGGTGGAGTCATGCCAGTTCAAACAGTACGGCAGAAAAGAACAGGAGCAACAACAACTTCAAGGTCAGATGGACCGATTTCGGTTGACAGCCAGGTTCAGAATTAGGGGAGCGGCCCTCAGGCTGACAGTCATGAACCTGCACCGAATTGCAACCCCTGCATTATTCTAGACAACCAGAAGAGACCGGCGTAAAGTAGAAGCCTACTGATAGCTGACCGCTGATAACTAACCGCTGATGACTGACCGCTGATTCCCTATGCAAGTTCCCCGGTTGCACCCCGATACGATTGAACAGGTCAAACAACGGGCCGACATTGTGGATGTGGTGTCCGAACATGTGGTGCTGCGCAAACAGGGAAAAGACTTTACTGGCCTCTGTCCCTTTCATGATGACAAGTCTCCCAGTTTTACAGTCAGCCCAGCCAAGCAGTTTTATTACTGCTTTAGTTGTGGAGCCGGTGGCAATGCCATCAAGTTCCTGATGGAACTGAAGAAGCAGTCCTTCAGCGAGGTCGTGCTGGACTTGGCCAAACGCTATCAGGTGTCGGTGCAGACCCTGGAAGTGGGAGAGCGGCTGGAACTGCAACGGCAACTCTCCACCCGAGAACAGCTCTATGAAATTCTGGCGGTGACCGCCCGCTTCTATGAACACGCCCTGTTCCAGCCCCAGGGTCAGGCGGCGTTGGAGTACTTGCTGACCAACCGCCGCCTCAGCCGGGAAACCGTGCAACAGTTTCAGTTGGGCTATGCCCCCGGTGGTTGGGAAACCCTGCTGGGCTATCTGGTGAACCAGAAGCACTTTCCGGTGGAACTGGTGGAGCAGGCCGGTTTGATTGTGGCCCGCAAGGAAGGCGCTGGTTACTACGATCGCTTCCGCGATCGCCTGATGATTCCGATCCATGACCTGCAGGGACGGGTGGTGGGGTTTGGGGGTCGGGCCTTGGGGGATGGGTCGCCCAAATACCTCAACTCGCCGGAAACAGAACTGTTTGACAAAGGTAAGCTCCTGTTTGGGCTGGACAAGGCCCGGGCGGCGATCGCCAAACGGGACCAGGCGATTGTGGTCGAGGGGTACTTTGATACCATTGCCCTGCATGCTGCCGGTATCACCCATGCGGTGGCCTCCCTGGGAACTGCCCTGAGTCTGGGTCAGGTGCGCCAACTGCTGCGCTACAGCGAGTCCAAACAGATTGTGTTCAACTTTGATGCCGACCGGGCGGGCAACCAGGCAGCGGAACGGGCGATCGGAGAAGTGGCCAATCTGGCCTACCGGGGCGAGATCCAACTGCGGATTCTCAACATCCCGGATGGCAAAGATCCGGACGAATTTCTCCAGCATCACCCGCCGCAGGACTACCAGCAATTGCTGGACCAGGCCCCCCTATGGCTGGACTGGCAACTGCAGCAGGCGATCGCCGGTCGGGACCTGCGCCAGGCCGATCAGTTTCAACAAAGTGTACAGACCATTGTCAAACTGCTGGGTAACCTGCCCAACGCGGCCCTGCGCACCCACTATATCCATCGGGCCACCGAATTGCTGAGCCAGGGCGACTCGCGGCTGGCCCTGCGGCTAGAGGAAGACCTGCGCCTACAGGTGCGGGGAGAACGCTGGCATGGGCGATCGCAAAAATGGCAAACCAAAAGCGATCGCACCCTGTTGGAAGAAGCGGAAGCCCAACTGCTACGGCTCTATCTGCACGGACCCGAACACCGGCCTGCCATCTGCGCCGCCCTGGAAGAACGGGATCTGGAATTCAGTCTATCCCACCACCGCTTTCTCTGGCGGCAGATCCGGGAACTAGAAGCAGCCCTAGCCCAATCGCCATCCCCTTCATCTCCCCTGCCATCCCCCTCACCCCCGTCCACACCCGACCTGATTTCCCTATTGCAGGACCGCTGCACCGATTTCCCAGGGGAAATGATGCGGTTGTATTACCTGTTCCATTCCGACGAAAAGACCCAACGGGATATCCTGCGGGCTGACCTGACCATCCGCGCCGCCACGGCCTGCATGGAACGGGTGCTCTGCGAAAAGCGCTGCCGTCACTTCCAGGACTTGTGGGAAAAGGTAGATCCGACCGAGAATACTGACTTGGGCCAGTTGTATCAACAAAGAATTTACGCTGAAAAAGTCCGAATCGCCGAGTTAGATCGGTTGCGGCAGGTTACCTATACCGACTTGGCCCAGACGCCCTGGGTCGGTGAACTGATGTAGGCAGGGAGTGGGGAGTGGCAACTAGGGAATCAGGTGTCGGGTGCCAGGTGTGGGGTGTCAGCAACCCAAAACTCAAAACCTAAAACTCAAAACCTAAAACTCAAAACCTAAAACTCAAAACCCAAAATCCAAAATC
>CAZBTL010000213.1:5965-7253 GCA_964494755.1 uncultured bacterium
AAAACTCAAAACCTAAAACTCAAAACCTAAAACTCAAAACCCAAAATCCAAAATCCAAAACCGACAAACCAGAACCCAATCCCTGACCACTGACCGCTGATAGCGACCCGACTCGATCAAGGACAATTCAAGGTTTCTCTCGTCTGCCGGCCGGTGACTGGGTTGGTTCCCTTGGCCAAGCTACAGAGGATGGCTTGCTGATCTTGACGGAATTCAACGTCGGTAAAGTCGGCGCCGTCAATGGTGGCGCCGTCAAATTTGGCATTGAAGGCGAAGGCCCCTTCCAGCAAGGCATTGGTCAGGTTGGCTCGAGTCAGACGGGCGGTATCCAGGGTGGCGCCCCGCAGGTCTGCTGCTTCCAGGTTGGCCCCAGCCAGGTTGGCCCCAAATAGACTCACCCCCTGCAGATTTGCCCGGCTCAGATCGGCACCCCGCAGGTTGGTGCGGGTAAAGCTGGAATCGGTTAGATCCTGGCCGGAAAAGTCGGCCCCAATCAGGGAATTGGCATTGTAGTCGGCGGCCAGGCTAACGGTGGGAGCCAGACTCCAGCCAGCCAGGGTTAGGAGCGCCCCCAGGGCCAGGCTGAGGCCAGCGCGCCAGTTACGATGCAAAAACAATTGCAGAGACTTCAGAACCCAGGGGATCCAGGAAAAGAAAAGCAGAAAGGGGTGACGGGTCATGGCCAAGGCGATCGCGACCGAAATCTTGCTACTATCCTGATACTACCTGAATCTCGTAACCCCTGAAGCCCTTCACTGTCGTTTCATTTTTACCGAGATGTCCCGTCCGCGATCGCTGGATGCCGCCCCATCCTCACCCAATCCAGGGCTGCTAGGGGAAGAACTGGTTGCCGCCTGGTTACAGCAGCGGGGCTGGCAGATTTTGCAGCGGCGCTGGCATTGTCGTTGGGGGGAACTGGATCTGGTGGCAGCCCAACTCCACTCGAAAAATGGCCAACCCCTGGCTCTGGCCTTTGTGGAAGTCAAGACCCGCAGTCGGGGCAATTGGGACGCTGATGGCGCCCTGGCCATTACCCATCAGAAGCAGCAGAAGCTCTGGCAAACCGCCCGGTTGTTTCTGGCCGCCCATCCTGAGTGGGCGGAACTGCCCTGCCGGTTTGATGTGGCCCTGGTCTATTGCCGCAAAGCCAGACCAGTCGCGACTGCGAGTCCCCTGGATGCCGCCAGCCAGGTTAGGGAAGGCTATCAGTTAACCTTACAGGACTACATTGCGGCGGCCTTTACCCTGTAAACCGAGATCGGCTTGGACTTATTTCTGCACAGCTAGT
>CAZBTL010000214.1:0-7245 GCA_964494755.1 uncultured bacterium
GAGCTATCAGGTAATCACCGTTGGTCGATCCATGCCAGTGAGTGTGCGAATTTGAGCCACCTGATCAGCAATCCGGATCAACTCATCCAGGGCCACCTGGGGATCCAGTCCCTGTTTGGCGGCATCTGGTTCATAGCTTTCCAGGTAGACTCGCAGGGTAGCGCCGGAGGTGCCAGTTCCGGACAGGCGGAAGACGATGCGGGAGCCGTCGGTAAAGCCCAATCGGACGCCCTGTTTTTGGCTAACACTGCCGTCAATCGGGTCGGTGTAGCTGAAGTCATCGCCGTATTCCACGGTATAGCGGCCCAGGGCTTGACCGGCCAAGCTGGGCGCCTTGGCCCGCAGGGTTTCAATCAGGGTGTTGGCCCGATCGCTGTCCACGGCTTCGTAGTCATGACGGGAATAGTAGTTGCGGCCGTAGGTGCGCCAGTGTTCGGTGACAATGTCGGCCACGGATTGCTGTCGGACGGCCAGGATATTGAGCCAGAACAGCACGGCCCAGAGTCCATCCTTCTCCCGGATGTGGTTGGAGCCGGTGCCAAAGCTCTCTTCGCCGCAGAGGGTTACCTTGCCAGCGTCCATCAAGTTGCCAAAAAACTTCCAGCCGGTGGGGGTCTCGTAGCAATCAATGCCTAACCGGGCTGCCACCCGATCCGCTGCGGCGCTGGTGGGCATGGAGCGGGCAATTCCAGCCAGCCCAGCGCGATAGCCAGGCACCAGCTTGGCATTGGCGGCCAGAATGGCCAGACTGTCGCTGGGGGTGACAAAGAACTGACGGCCCAGAATCATGTTGCGATCGCCATCACCGTCAGAAGCCGCGCCAAAGTCTGGTGCATCGTCGCCAAATAACCGATGGACCAGATCATGGGCATAGACCAGATTGGGATCGGGATGGCCCTGACCAAAGTCCTCCAGCGGGTCTCCGTTGATCACGCTGCCCAGCGGGGCTCCCAGCCGTTGCTCCAGCAACCGACGGGCATAGGGTCCGGTAACAGCCGACATGGAGTCCATGCACAGGTGAAAGTGGCCGTTGGTCAACAACTCCCGGATGCGATCGAAGTCAAACAGCGACTCCATTAACTGGGCATAGTCGTTGACGGGATCAATCACCTCCACCAGCATGCCGTCTAAGAGGGTAGTGCCGGGCTTATCCAGATCCAGATCCGCCGCATCCAGGATTTTGTACTGACGAATCACCTGGCTATTGGCATAGATTGCCTCGGTCACCTTTTCGGGTGCTGGTCCGCCGTTGCTGATGTTGTACTTCACCCCAAAGTCTTCCGTAGGACCACCGGGGTTGTGGCTGGCAGACAGGATAATACCGCCAAAGGCGTTGTACTTCCGAATGAGACAGGAGGCGGCTGGTGTAGATAGGATGCCGCCCCGACCCACTAGCACCTTGCCAAAGCCATTAGCAGATGCCATCTTGAGGATGACCTGAATAGCTTGACGGTTGTAATAGCGGCCATCGCCGCCGACTACCAACGTCTGGCCCTGATAACCGTCTAAACTGTCAAAAATGGACTGGATGAAATTTTCCAGATAGTGGGGCTGTTGAAAGACGGGAACCTTTTTGCGCAAACCGGACGTGCCCGGCCTCTGATCGGAAAACGGGGTGGTTGCAATGGTTTGAATGGTCATCTAAACTCTCCCTGGCCACTGATTGCAGCGATGGATCGCGCCAGCAGTCACCACCCCACATCTGTCCACCAATTGCTCCAAGGCCTTCAGGCTGGCAGGTCGGGGCTGCTTTCAGGCTGATCAGCCGCGCTGCGCCTTTATCATCGCATTGAACGGAACTCCCAGGGGTGTTGTCTGCCAAACTTCATGGCATTTCAACAGTGCCAGGACAGATCAGACTTCTGTCCGTTCGAGGTTAAGATCAGGTTAAGAAAGATGACTTAAAATAATCTGACGTAATGAATGAAGGCGATCTGGTGCGCCTGAAACAGCCGTTTCAACCGACGCCCTCCAGCCCCCGGAAATTTCAGTTTGGTATTATTGCTGCCATTGTTACGAATGGTTCGCAGGCCGAACCCCTTACGCAAAACATCCAACTCATTGTGTACCTGTACGATCCGCAAACCGCCACCACTTTCCAGGACGAATGGGGCGAAGCAGCTCCTTACTGTTTTGCGCTAAACGAAGTGGACTGGATTGGGGCTTTGCCCCCTGAGTGAGGCCGCTACCGGCACAGGTGATGTGAAGTGGCCGCCTGAATTCCGCGGGAGACGGGGCGTATTCTCGTTACAATAGAAATTTCATCAGGATCCCATCATGTCTCTGCCAATTGTTGCTGTTATTGGTCGGCCCAACGTGGGCAAGTCCACCATCGTCAATCGATTGGCGGGTGTTCAGGATGCGATTGTTTATGATCAGCCGGGAGTGACCCGCGATCGCATTTACAAGCGAGCCTTTTGGGGCGATCGGGAATTTCAGGTGGTGGATACGGGCGGTCTGGTGTTTGATGATGACACTGAATTCCTGCCCCTGATTCGGGAACAGGCTTTGGCAGCCCTGGCGGAATCAAGTGTGGCCATTTTTGTGGTGGATGGACAGGCTGGCCTGACACCAGCGGATGAGGAAATTGCCCAATGGCTGCGGCAACAGCCGGTGCCCGTATTGTTAGCGGTCAACAAGTGCGAGTCAGTGGAGCAGGGTCTGGCCCAGGCAGCGGAATTCTGGCAACTGGGGTTAGGTGAACCCTATCCTATTTCCGGTATTCACGGCAATGGTACGGGCGATCTACTGGATCAGTTGATTATCCATCTGCCCCCGATGGAAGAGTTGTCGGAAACAGAAGAAATCAATGTGGCGATCGTGGGTCGTCCCAATGTGGGCAAGTCCAGTCTGCTGAATGCCTTTGTCGGGGAAACGCGGTCGATTGTCAGCCCCATTTCTGGCACCACACGGGACGCCATTGACATGCGGGTGGAGCGCAACGGCCAGACCTATCGCCTGATTGATACGGCTGGGATTCGCAAGAAAAAGAATGTGGAGTACGGTCCCGAATTCTTTGGCATTAACCGCGCTTTCAAAGCGATCGCCCGCGCCGATGTTGTCTTACTGGTCATTGATGCTCTGGATGGGGTGACGGAACAGGACCAGAAACTAGCTGGCCGGATTGCCGATGAGGGTCGCGGCTGTGTGGTGGTGGTGAACAAATGGGATGCGGTGGAGAAGGATTCCCATACCATCTACGACTATGAACGGGACCTACGTAATCGCCTGCATTTTAATGACTGGGCTGAGATGATTTTCGTCAGCGCCCACACTGGTCAGCGGGTGGACAAAATTCTCGATCTGGTGGATACGGCGGCGGAGCAGCACCAGCGGCGGGTTACCACCTCGGTGATCAATGAAGTCTTGGAGGAGGCCGTGGGTTGGCACAGTCCCCCCGCCACCCGTCAGGGGAAGCAGGGCAAGATCTACTACGGCACCCAGGTCAGCACCCGCCCACCGGCGATCGCGCTATTTGTCAACGACCCGCAATTGTTCAACGACAACTATCGTCGCTATATTGAACGCCAGTTCCGCCAGTCCCTTGGCTTTACCGGCACACCGCTACGCTTGCTCTGGCGGGGCAAGCGGCTACGGGAAGTGGAACGCAGCGCCAACCGGGCGACCCGTGTATAAGTGGGCCATTTACGCCTGGATCCGTTAAGGGACCGCGCTGAAATCAGGGACCGACCAAGTAGCTGGTCGGCGATGGATTCCTACCTGGGTAGGAATAACAACGAATTTGATGGGTTTGCCAGTTCCTCAGCGGTCTGCTACTGCACGGGTTGTTTATTATGGGGGCATAAGTCCCTGCTCTGATTCTTCCATCTGGTTATGCTCGATCAGGTTGCTGCCGCCTTTGACCGACAGGACTATCAAACGGCTTCCCGGTTGTTGAAAGAACTGCTCAAACAGTCTCCCCACAATCCCTGGGTGCAACTGTATGTGGGTCGTTTGCAGGAAGTAGCGGGCAAGCTGGAGGCGGCGGAGCATACCTACCGTCAACTGCTGCGGGAAACCACCCATCCCAAACTGGCCACCCAGGTTCGTCAGGGAATTAAACGGGTAGAGGAGCGCAAACAAGAACGGCGGCGACAGGCGATCGCCCAGGCCACCGCAGGCTCCCAGGATCGAGAAGCGGGTTTTCTGGTGCTGGAAACCGTAGGCGGTGAGGCTCGTCCAGCCGTTGTGGAACGGTTTGCGACCGTCATGGGGCTGGATACCTATGCCGCCCGCCTGTTAGTGCCCAGTCGGGGGTGGCGCTTGTATCGTAGCGGTCCGATTGGGGAATTGCGGGTCTACGGGCAGGAGTTGCAGCAAGCAGGCGTTCCGGCGTTCTGGGCCTCCTTGCCGGACTTGCAACAGATTAAGGTTTTCCAAGTGCAGTATTTTCAGGCCGACTCCAGCCAGGCGATCGCCGTTTGCCACAACGAACATGGCCAACTGGGATCCCTGCCGTTCACTTGGTCGGAGATCAGTCAGCGGGTGGAAGGCCGGTTGCCAATTTTTGAACAGGTGGTGGATGTGGGTATCCGCAACCAGTTGACCCGCAAACAGCAAACACAGGACTACAGCCTGTTCTGTGATCTGCATTTACCTGGCCGACAGTGTCTCCTGCGCTTACAGGATGGTGTCTATCAGTTCAACTGCGGGGTGGACCTGTTACCCTACCAGCAGCCAGAGGCCAACTGGCTGGATCGCAATACGATTCGCACCAACTGGAACAGTTTGCAGAGTTGGCTGCAGGAGCAACTGCCGCCCGTGCCGGTCTGGTCTGACTTCACGGTGTTTGGAGAAACGGCTGCCGATTTTGTCCTGCCCCTGAGTCGGCTCAAGTCCCATATTGACCTGTTTCGCCGGACCCCCAGCTTTTGGGACCCCGCCTTTCACCTATACAGTACCCTGCTGTTTCTGAGGAACGGGCAAGGCAACCCATGATTGCCTGCCAAGCCAGTCAGCGGTGGATTCCCATCTAGGCAGGATTGACAACAATGCCAGAGTAGACCCTGCCTGCATTTAACTGAAAAGCCAGGACAGCCAAATCGGACATCCTGGCTTTGATAACAAAATTTGCTGATTTCAATTATCCGGCTGCAACCGGATAAACGCTGACTTTTTTGCGGCTCTTGCCAAACCGCTCAAAGGTGACCACACCATCGACCAGCGCAAAGAGGGTATCGTCGCTCCCGCGTCCCACATTATTGCCAGGATGAAACTTGGTGCCCCGCTGCCGCACCAAAATGTTACCAGCAGTAACAACCTGACCACCATAGCGCTTGACACCCAAACGTTGAGCATTTGAGTCGCGGCCGTTCCGTGTACTACCTGTTCCCTTCTTATGAGCCATAATCCCTAATCCTTGTGAGATGCCTACGTGAGATGCCTACAATACAGCGTAATGCCTGATCAATGAGGAATAACCAAGAAAGGCTACTGATGCTATTCAGCGTTTGGTCCTATTCCGCCTCAGAGTCCACAACTTCTGCCTGCACTGGAGTAGCTGCCGCTTCAGCCGAAATTGTCTGGCCATTCAAACTAATGCTGTCAATCATGACGCGGGTTAGTTCCTGGCGGTGACCCTGCTTCTTACGAGTTTTCTTCTTAGGCCGCATTTTGTAAACAATGATCTTCGGTCCCCGCAGGTGACGCATCACCGTTGCCTGGATGGTGGCACCGGAAACAAATGGTTGGCCAATGCTGACAGCATCGTCATTGCGGACGAACAAAACTTTGTCAATGGTGATCGCGCTGTCCGGTTCTGCGGAAAGGCGGTTTAGGTCATAAAAGCGACCCGGTTCGACCCGAAGTTGCTTTCCGCCTGCTTCAATAATTGCGTAAGATGTCATAGAAATGCCTCAATTAGCGCCGTACAGGTAGCTCTTGGCAAGTGTTGTTTATCTCTGCCATTCGCATTTGCGTCCGACCTGATCCGAGCAGGATTAGACAGCCAGTTTTCTATTATTACGAAGCAGCTTCACCGTCGTCAATAGAAAACCCCAAGTTTTTCTAGCGCCCAGGCGATCGCGATCGCCGCCCCTGCTCCGATCAGGGTATTCAGAATGTTCACCACTTCATTGGTCAGCCAACTGAACCGGGTCTGCAGCGTTGCCCCAATCACACTTTCTAAATTGGTAGCAACAAACGCCGCCAGAACACAAACCCCAATGGCCACTGCTGGGATCAGGCCCACCAGCCAACCAACCAGGGCGATCGCGGCCGATGCCACAATGCCAGCCACCGTTCCTTCCAGACTAACGGCACCCTCTGTGCCACGGGGAACTGGTTTCAGGGTTGTAATTAAAAAAGTGCGCTGGCCGTAGGCTTTGCCAATTTCACTGGCGCAGGTATCCGCCAGTTTGGTGCTGAAGCTGGCCACGTAACCCAACAGCAGAAGGGAGACCAGCATCTTGACTGTGGGGAAGTCAGCAAACCATAGCCGACAGACCAACACCCCCAGAGCACAGAGGCTACCCGTCAGGGCTGAACCCCAAACATTCTCCGGCCCTCTGGCGCCGGAACGCTTCTCAGCAATACCTGCTGCTTCCTTTTCGGCCATGCCTACTCGGGTCACTGCTGAGCCAACTAAAAAGTAGAACATCACCACTGTATATCCCGGCCAGCCCAGCGTGCCCCAGATCAACACCCCCAACAACCAGCCATGTAGCAGACCAGCAGGAGTCAGTAACTTTTTAGGAACGACCCAGGCGATCGCGGCCAGCACCGAGTTGAGGGCGATCGCCACCAACCAGGACCAGCCAGATAACTCCGGCAACCAGGAATCCAGTGCGGACAGTTGTAACAAGAACATCGACCTCAAGGGAAAAGGGGCCATACACTTAATTCTGACATCCTCTGTTTGCACCGGAGAGCCGAATGACTGACACCCGATTTCACCTGGCCTTTCCGGTCAGCAATATCCCCCAGACCAAAGAATTCTATGGCGATGGGTTGGGCTGCCTGATCGGACGGGAAAATGCCAGTTCTGTCATCCTGAACCTGTATGGTCACCAGTTAGTGGCCCATTTGACCGACGAACCCCTTTTGCCCCAGAAAGGCATTTATCCCCGTCACTTTGGCCTCATTTTCAGCCAGGAAGCCGATTGGCAGTCCCTCTTGGAGCGCGCCGAGGGGCATGGTTTGGCGTTTTACCAGTCTCCCAAGCGTCGCTTCTCTGGCTTACCGCTAGAGCACCTTACCTTTTTCCTACAGGATCCCTTTTATAACCTGCTAGAGTTCAAGTTTTAC
>CAZBTL010000215.1:0-7216 GCA_964494755.1 uncultured bacterium
AACCGCTTTACCTGGAAGCGGAACAAAATAGCCTGCCCACCCTGGCCCGTGTCATCGTTGCCTTTGAAAACCAGATTGCCATGACCGAAACCCTGGAACGATCATTACAGTCAGTTTTTCGCCCTAAACCTCTGGAACAGCCGATTATCATCCGACAGCCAGAACCGTAAGCCAACCACCTATAACAGTCCTAAATCAATCGTGAGAGTGAGAAGTAGTTGTGAAAGCTTTTTCCTGTGGAAAATCTCTCACAATCAAATAAGATCGCTACATAGCAATCCCAAGTGAATTCTGAACCGCACTTACTGCTGGATAAGCTTTTCAGGTCAACTTTGTTCATATTTCAAGTGGAATTGCGATATAGGAACCTCGATTAATTGAGTCTTTTGAAGATTCTTGTCTTGCTTGAGACATCTGAGTTCAAGTGAAGGATGGCCATTGCCCAGCATCAAATATACGTCTTCATAGTCTATAGCAGCTCCTGATCGAATGAAGTACAGCAGAAGCCTTGTCGGGCAAGCATTACAGGTTTGTCTATGCACCTCACGCTAGTGAGAACTGCCATAACACCAAGTCCATCTTACCAAAAGTAAAAAACTGCCCTTGAAAAATCAGGCAGTTCCAGTCAGGTCAGGTTCTGGTATAAACCTGACCTCTCTGTTTAGATGCCCCTCAACCAAAAGTGACTTCAATTATCGCAGCACTGCCGCAGAGGTTAACCATCACCATGGTGTTGATACCAGTCAGGGGCCAATGAGGGGGAAGTTTCCCAGCATTTACAGCTCTTTCAAAGCTTTAGAATGCCAGGAAATTAGGCTAACAGTTTAAGCAACTTCAAAGGTAACCTGTCCTGTGTGTCTAATCGTACCAGTAGCACCTCCAAGACCTACAGAGAAATCGGTGGTATCAGTAATAGCAAAGCCGACGTCAAATCCTGGGGCTGGAGTGACGGTATTTTCAACTCCCATCAGTTTCAGTCCGGCAACCTCTTCCAACAGGTCAGTATCTAGGGAGACACTAGTAACACTGGTTGCTCCTGCTTCAATCTTTAGGTTAAGACCTTCCCAACTGAAAGCAGAATGCAGACGAATATTGCCAACATCAGCTCCGGCTGCATCGCCTATGCCCAGAGCCTCCGCAAATTCTGGAGCTAGCAGTAAATCTGCCTCGTCTACCAGAACTCCGTTGGCATTTATCTCCAACTGGCCCGGATGGCTGATTTCAAAAAGTGGAATGTCCAGGTCAACTGTATCGGTAACTAACAGGCCGCTACTGTCTGCATCAAGTCGACTGGGGTCAAAAGAAATGGCAAAATCGCCAACGGTTACCATGTCAGACTCTTCAGCAGAGGCTACCTGCTTAAGAAAGACCAGTTGCCCCCCTTCCACCAGGTCATTGTCGGTGATGCGAGATGCAAGGTTGAATGCGGCCTGGTCAGTGATGCCGTGGGCCTGCACACTGCTGATAAACAGGGTGGCGGGAGCTTTCCCGAAGAGGCTGGAAACATCCAGAATACCGGAGCTTTCCCACTCGCCGTTGGCAAAGCCATGGGGGTCAGCATCAGTATCCACCGCAGCCGCAGGATTCGCAATGGAGGGATCAAGCACCACAGTGCGATCGATATTGGCAATGCGGGTCACTTCTCCAGTGGCAGGGTTGATTTTGACGATACCCGCCTCGTTAGGGTTAGCAGCCTCTTTCCCGAACAGGACTTCATCGCCGCTGAGGGTATCGGTCTCGGCTTCGTCTTCCTGCACATAGATATAGCCATCGTCGGCCCAATCCAGGTTGTCGGGGCTACGGAGGGCTCTAGTGGGGTCAGCATCACCATCGTAGAGGATGGTCAGGTCAGTGCTGGTGGGGGTACCGTTGGCATCGAAGGCGGTTTTGATGGTGTAAACCGTGCCGAAGGTATCCACTCCGTTTCCGGTGGCCGGGTCAACGGCGTAGGTGTCAACCCCGGTGGAGGCCAGGACAATTTCGCTACCATTTGTGGGGTTGGTGGCCACGTCTTCAGGACGGGAGAAGCCGAACGCCCCTTTGGCTTCTGCCTGCTGCCAGAGATTGCGCTGGGTGGGGTAGCCATATTCGTCGTAGCCAGTGGAGCCATCTTCGGAGGCTAATTTTGGCCGGCGAGAATTGTCGATTTCTACCCAGGAACCATTGAGGGAACCACTGCTATTGAACTCCAGGGGTGTGGTTTCGCCGGTCTTGGATACCCAGACGTAGAGCTTGCCGCCGCTGAGACCATTGCGTTCCAGGAAATTGCCGCAGGGATTCTTCTCGCCCACATAGAGGTATATGGGAGCCGCTTCATCGGCCTTGTCTTTATCGACGTCGAAAGGAGAGGAATCATCGGCAAGAATGAAGGCCACATGACTAGTGGTGCCGGTATCCACTTCGGTAACGTTTTCCCAGGCCCCGCGACCCATGGCGGGGACCTGCCAGAAGTTGCCGGTTTCTACATCCAAAGCCCACTCAGCACCGCCAACGGGGTTGAAGGTCCCGCCATCTTCTTCCCCCGTGAAGTAGATGGTGTTTACCAGGCCGCGACCTGTACCGAACTGCTCGGCTTCGATCAGATGGCTGGAGCAGAAGCGACCGAACCCGTTGCCGAGTTCATTGACGCCATCACCATTGGTATCAATGTTGGCCAGGAAACTGTTGTCGGTGGCCAGGTCACCGTTAGCATCGTAAATGCGGTTGTAAGCCAGGCCGGCATCTTCGATTGCCAGGGTTTCTTTGTTCACGTCAAAGTAAGAAACCCGAGCCCCGGTTAGGGTGAAGGCCCCATCGCTAACCTTGTAGGCGTAGCCAGCAGTATTACCCAGTTCATGGCTAGCCAGGATGCGCACGGTATTTTCATCCAGAGCATATGCCCCGAGGCCATCCAGAATGCCGACGGGCGTATAGCCGTTGATGGTTTCGCCAACAGTGAAGAGGGGCGTGGAAGAATAGGCTGTTTGATCGAGGGGCTTGATCATGGATGGGAAAGGCTCATCCTTAATGGTCATGTGCAGGATCTGACCACCTTCTACAAGGTTCAAGTCTGCGATCTCACCATCCCGAATACCGTGAGCCTGAATCGTGAAGTAGAAATCGGTACCAGGATCATTGCCATAGTACTCAGAGACATCAATAATCCCGGAGGTTTCCGACGCACCGAAGGTGGTTGCTTTGGAATCGGTGCTGCCTTTCGGCAAAACTATGTCACGGTTAATTTCCGCCAGACGAGTTGCTTTACCATCAAGAGTAAGTTTCCAAATTGAAGCTTCTTCTAGACCTTCCGCATCCTCAGGAGCGAAATCATAGGCGAAGTCTTCCTGCACATAAACATTCCCATCAGCAGCCCAAGCCAGGTTGTCGGGGTTGCGAATGCCCTGGAACGAACTCTCTAGGCCATTCAGTTCAGGAGTATCGCCATCATAGATGATGGTCATTTTGCCGGAGATGGGATTGCCATCGGTATCAAAGTCCACATCAAAGACGGATACATCCCCAAAGAGGTCAGTGGGATTTACTTTGCCATCCCCATCGCCAGTATTGTTGACAACAAACTGCGTGCCGTCGAGGGGGTTTACATCCACATCTTCAGGACGGGAGAAGAAGAAGGCTCCGGCAGACCGCGCCGCAGCGCGTAGAGTTTCGCCTAACAGGTAACCTTCATCGTCATAGCCATCCTGACCGGCCATTGCAGCATCCTGAACTTCGATGGGTGTCCATGTGCCGCCCATTTGGGTTCCAGTGCCGAACAGGTCAGCGGGAGTCAAGGAACCGTCATCGGCCACCCAGGCATACAGTTGACCACCGACAAGACCGTTGCGCTCCAGGAACCCAGCCCCTTCGGAGGTATCTTTCTCGCCTACGTAGAGCCAGATTGGCGCATCGGTGTAGTCATCACCCAGAACCAACGCTACCTTATCTGCGCTGCCCGTATCCAGCAGGGTAGCCGACTCCCAGGAACCATAGCCCAGATCGGGAACGGCGTAGAGCGTTTCATTCGCGATATCGAGAGCCTGGACGGTGCCATCCCGCACTGTAGGAGGGAAGTCAGGAGAAGTCTCTTCACCCAGCAGGAAGATGTTATCCACAAAGCCCAAGCCTTCACCAAAGGTATTGGCTTCGATCAGGTTGGCGGAGCAAAAACGGTCAAACCCAGCGGTTTCAGCAAATTCATAACTGTCAGGTTGCCAGTTGATTTGCTGAGCGTCAGTGACTTCTTCGCCTTTGCGGTCGATGATGGTGCCGTAAGCCAGACCACCGTTAATAACGGTATTGGTGGTAGTGTCGATGTCAACGAAGTTGATGCGGGCACCTGTCAGTTCCAGACCATTTTTCAGGGTGTAAGCATAGCCGCGATCGCGACCCACTTCACTATTGGTGAACAGGCGCACAATGTTATTACCCAGGTCAATGACGCCCTGACCATCGGGGATTCCCAAGGGGATGTAAGCAGTGCCGTTAGCCGCATCGGTAGTGCTCTGGGTGGCAGCTTCCCCAATCGTGAGCAGAGTTTGGATGGAGACACCCTGCACAAAGGGTCTCACCATCGATGTTGCAGTATTATCAGCAGGTGTAGCCACAGGAGTTACCTCATTGGATTTGGCGAGATCAAGTTCAAAGGCGAGAAACTGAGTCGGTCGGGTAGCGTTGAAATCGTTATCACCGACTATCACGAGCGACTGCTTGCCATTTGGCAAGACGGGACCAAGGGTCATGCCTTCGACGTTGTCGATCGCAATTCCCAAGTCTTCGGTGTTCAACAGCAGGGTTTTCTTGACTGGCGTAAAGTCTGCCCCCTCCAAGCTGTCTAGGGTGCTGACATCCGTCGCCCCGTCTAGTTCTACTTCATAAAGTAGGCCAGTGAAGCCAGTGCCCTGACCGTTTTGGCCACCCACCGAGAAGGAACGCTCCAGCACCAGCAGCGTATTGTTGTCCAGGGCGAGAAGTTCAACCACACCCTGAAGCTTGAAGGCATCCGCAGGATTGGACGGCTCAACAATGGGATCAACTTCCAATACGAACTCCTGACGAGGCTGCAGCGTGCCCAGGTCGTATTTAACGATGCGGACAAGACCGCCATTGTCTAGGGAAGCGCGATCGCCATCCTGCACCAACGTGTCCTCGTTAACCGTAAAGAACGCCGTTTGATCAGGCGTGATCGTCAAGCTTTCAAACGCTGCATTGTTCGCCACACCGCTCAACTGTACACCGGCGTCAAAAACGGGGTCGAACTTAGGATCAACGTCAGCGATTTGTAGTTCTTCACCCGCCAAAGAAATCTCTTTGATGAACGGATTGACGATGTTAGTCGGTTGAGCAAATCCTTCCGAAGAGAACAGCAGAGTATTGTCCTTGGGATCGTAAACCAATCCTTCCGGATCAAAACTTTGCGGTGCGTAGGGTTCGCCGGTTCTATCTAACAGCGTTGTCACCCCAGTGAAACTGACATCCCCCGCATCCAAGGTGCCATCCGTTAAGTCAATATCCAGCGTGTAGAAACGGGCATCATCTAGCGTGCTCTGGTCATCGCTGATGGCATAGTATTCACTCTTTGCCGCATTGTAGGTGATGGAAGACAACCCTCCAATAACGGTGGACTGATACTCAAACCCAGAGGGGAAGGTGGTCTGCCCGATAAAATTAATGCCCGCAACCTCTGTGAATGAAACATCGACAAAGACTTGGCGGTGGTCAGAGGTGGGAAATTCACCGAGAGGAAACAAGGGGTTATTACTGGCAAGCCAAAAGACTTGGGCATCAGTAATGGAGAGATTGTTAGAAGGTAGAACGTAATCAACCCGCAGGTTACCCGGCTCTCCATCACTAGAAGGATCGCTGGAATTAAATCCAAAATCAGCGGTGTCATTGGCGGGATTGCCTTGGTGGGTATCGTTTACGCCCCCTTGTCGGACAGCCGCATCGATACCACCCTCACTGGAAGGAGTGACGGAGGTATTAACCAGTGGGTTCTGCAAAAGCTGGTTAATGGCGCCGTCAACGCTGTCTCCATCAAAGGGGTCAGCATTTTGGTCACCCATAATTACGAACTTGGCACCTGCTTCGAGCCCACCAAAATTGCCTTTGTCGTCGTAGATGTAGTCTGCACCGTTAATGTAGTCTGCCCAGAAGCGAATTTCATCATGGTTACGGGTGCCATTCCGGTCTTCTGGACCATCGAAGGTCGGCGGTGTCGGGTGGCTCACCAGCACATGGATAATCTCACCGTTGACTTCAGTAGGCAGGTCTACATGGTTCTTAGAAGAAAGACGCACAACTTCAAGTTCTTCAGGAGAGTACCAGTTTTCGGTATCTCCGTTGTTATCTGAATCTTCAGGATCTGCAGGCAGTAATGCACCGGGCATATCCTTCCACAGGAATTCCTGGAACGTGCGAATTTGGTCCTGGACAATGGGGTATTTGGAGTAAACCACAAAGGCATATTGTCCAGGAAAATCTCCAAAGCCATAGGCATCGTTTCCATAACCCGGTTGGCCTGCTACGTTGACAATTTGACCATTGTTGTCGAGGTCGAAACCAGAAGGAATTCCTGTGTTGGATGGTGCTACATAGACATAGGGATACTCAATTGGGCTAACACCATTTTGAGAAACCGACAAGTAGTTTTGCTGGAAAAGCTTGGCGGCTTCCCCTGCGGCATCATAGTCAAACTCATTGATTAAAAGCACATCCGGCTTGTTGCGCTGAATAATTTCGGCGACACTTTTAGCCTGCTCATTATCTGGAGTTGATAAATCCGTGATTAATGCACCCTCTTTTGCTCGATTCAGGGATGCATTAAAAGTGGAAAATCGAACTTGAGAATAAGAAGTATAACTTGGCATAGTTTAATTTTGACAATTGGGGACGTTGGGTGA
The DNA here is from genome assembly GCA_964494755.1 of uncultured bacterium. Taxonomy (GTDB): domain Bacteria; phylum Cyanobacteriota; class Cyanobacteriia; order Leptolyngbyales; family Leptolyngbyaceae; genus CAZBTL01. The sequence continues at coordinate 6,879 of CAZBTL010000215.1, forward strand.
ATCAAAACATGCCAGACTGCTACGAACAACCAAACAGGACAAATAGAGTGAGTCAATTTGCTCACTCTCAACCGCACCTATGTTAGTAGGGTTAAAAGAAGATAAAGAGGGATATTTGTGTAGATTTACGAATCCCTATTGTTCCTATTGAGTTCATCTTTGCAATTGCACAGTAGCATTCCCAATCGTGCTCTGTTAAGTCACCTCGGACACACAACATATCAAATTATCTATGGGCTGCTGGTAAAGGTTAGCCCGGATTGAGGTTGTCGAAGATGCGATCGAGGAGTGCATCCCACTTTTGCGATGAGCATAAATACCTAAACCAATTTTCTGAA
>CAZBTL010000216.1:0-7151 GCA_964494755.1 uncultured bacterium
GAGGATGTCAGTCCTGAGGCCGTTCATGCTCCACCACAAACACATTGGAGTAGAGGTTGGCCACAATTTGCTTGCCCTGCTGGGTCAGTGACAGATAGTACAGCGCGTCTTTGATGTAGGGAAACACTCCATGCCAGTAGAACTTGGGATAGTTTTTGCGTAAATCACCGGGATGACGGTATCCCAGTACTTTGTTGACTCCTGTTTCCTCAAATTCATAGAACAGGGCGCTGATTTTCTTCAAGTAGCGAGGATCACTTAGTTGACCAATCAGATCAGAAGCCCGAATCAAACCGGGATAGTTGGCTGTTTCCTGGTGATCTTCCGCCGCTGGTACTGGAAAGCGGGTTAGTTCAATATTGTGCTTAATCACCTCGGCATCAATCAGTTTGTGGCCGCCAAACCGTTCTTCAATAAACAACTTGGCCCGATCGACGTGATAGGGCGTCAGACTGGCATCGGTTGAACCAGGCGGCAAGGCCACTAGCTTGTCTTCTTTGCCCGTGGCATACAACCCTTCCTGATCCTGACGGCAAACCCCTTTGACATAACCAATGTCGTGACAGACCAGGGAAATGATGAAGTGCAACCAGTCTTCGCAGGAAACGCCCCCTTCCCGTATATGCTTACCCCGCAGGATTTCCTGACCTACTAGGGTCACCAGAATGGAATGTTCCACATTGTGATATAGAGCATCGCTGTTGGCGATGTTTTCCATCGCCATTGCCCCTACCCAGCCGATGATTTCTTCGTAATCCGACTTCAGGCCGCCGTAGGTGCGACGATAGCCCTCTTTGAGCTTTTTGACAAAGTCTTCGATGAGCAGCTCGGTTGCACTAAACATGCCAATTCTCTCTTGGATGTGAGACAGAACTCAAACGGCTTGGGACAGAATTGATCCAGTAGTTCTAGCCAGTCTGGTCAGGATTGAACCGTTTCTACATCCTATTTACACATTTCAGCGGATTCAACTGCCACCAGGAAAACGCTCTGATCAGCATCAGGGGCAGGCGTGGTCAGGGAGCAGTTCAGGATCAAGCAGTTGATAGACCGTCAATTCTACTCTGCCACAATGTCAAACAGAATTGTGGTCATGTAGTGGTCGGCCCAATCGGTGCCGAAGGCTTTTTCCAGTACCCGGCGGGTCTTGTCATTTTGCTGTTGTTTGGTGCAGTAGTAGTGTTGCCCGGCCAGAATGGTTTGCCGTTGATCGGGTGTGGGGGCAGTGGCGATCGCCTGCAGGCAATGGATGTCTAAAAATTGTTGGACTCGCTCCACAAAGGCAGCTTCTTCTTCCGGGCTGCCTGGGCGAATGAACAGGCAGAACTGCGAGAAAATATCGCCCCATTCCGGCAGGTCGCGTGGTTGGGAGAAGGTGGGACTAGGTAGGGACTGCAACGCAGACTGGTATCCCGCTGGCAGGGTGCGATCGCCACTGGTGGGGGACAGGTCGGCGATTGCGGCGCTGATTTGTCCCCGTCCGCCGACCAGGTCAGTGCCAAACATGGGCAAGGCGTAGTCTGGATCGGGAAACATGACACAGTGCAGGATATCCAGCATATTGCCCACCTTGGCCAGTTCCAGGTGCAGCTTGCGGAACTGGGGGGTACGGTAACAACGGTTCTCGATCGTCAGCTTTTCTCCTTCCAACTTGCCCTCCACATATCCCAGCTCGGCCGGGATGGGATAGGGCGACAGATCAAGATAGCGCTGCCAGGATGCTTCAATGCAGTCAGCTAATTGCCGGATAGCAGGATGGAGTTGTTCGCGCAGGGAAGAAGACGACATGCGATCGGCGGGAAAACGGAGGACTCGGAGGGAAAACCCGGATTGGTCAAAATCGGTCAACACACTCCGTTCAGGTTAGCAGAGATCCCTGCGGTTTGAACGCGGTGGCTTTACCCTGGACGGCCGAAGAACAGCCGCACCACCAGGACAACCAAAAGCACCAGGACTGCTACAGCGCCAGTGGGCAAAGTCATGCACAATAATCCGTCTAGTGTTCTGTCAAACCCTAATTTTAAGGTGAACCCATTGGCTCGTAGTCGGCGCTTTAGCGCTGAAGCGCTGACTACAAACCCTAATTTCTAGAGTTGACGCTGCACCAGCCTTCCTTATAGACCTCAGCGATATGTCTCGACCAGCTTCAGGCTGCTTCCTCACTCCACTCAGGTCTCCGGCGGGCTAACTGGTAAGCCACAGCGATAACCTTTGCCATAAATGGTGTGGATCAGGGCTGGTACTCCCTGCCAATCAATTTTGCGCCGGAGTAGGCGAATTTGAGCTGCCAGGGCGTTGCTGGTGGGTTGTTCGCCCGGTCTCCAGAGGTGTTGAGAAATCTGCTCGTGGCTCAGGATCTGGTTGGGATGGCGCATCAGATAGGCTAGCAACTGGCTCTCCTTGTCGGACAGTTCGATGGTGCGACCCTGCCGGTAGGCCAACTGATTGTCGGGATCCAGTTCCAGGTCATTGACCACCAATCGTTGGGACACAAGCGGGGTTTCCAGACTGGCGGGACGGCGCAACAAAGCCCGCACCCTGGCTAGCAGTTCCCGCAACTCAAAGGGTTTGACCAGGTAGTCATCGGCGCCCGCATCTAGTCCCTGCACCCGGTCATCCACGGTATCTTTGGCGGTCAGGAATAGGACTGGCGTTGGCTTGCCCTGCGATCGCACCTGCTGACACACCTCCAGACCCGACTTTCCTGGCAGCATCCAGTCCAGGATCAGCAGGTCATAGCGATTCTGCAAGGCCAATTGGCAGCCGCGATCGCCCTCGTAGGCAACGTCAACGGTGTAGCCTTCGCGGGTGAGAATTCGGCTCAAGGGCTCCACCATTTCCACCTCGTCGTCAACCAGGAGAATCCGCATGGTAAAAGTGATGAGTGAGCAATTTGATGGGGGATGAGTTACCTGATAGCACGGGTTCGGCATCAGCAAGTCCGATTGTTGGTTTTTCTATCAAAACTCAACACCGGACCCTGATGATCAATGGGGGCTGGAGTGGCGGCTTCGGCTGCTGGCCATCCGGCTCTCTGAACAGAACCCATTTGGTTGGCTCCGTCCAAATCCTTATACTTCGATTTCTGATTCCCGAAGCCTATGCTGACTGTTGCCCTGCCTAAAGGCGCCTTGCTGAAAGACTGCATCCGACTACTCCATGCGATCGGCCTGGATTTCAGCGCCTTCCTGGAACCTGGGAACCGGCTGTTACAAATTACCGATCCCACCCACACGGCCAAAGCCCTATTAGTCCGCAACCATGATGTGCCGGTCTATGTGGAATACGGTCAGGCCCAGTTAGGCATCGTCGGCTACGATGTGCTGCGGGAGAAAACGCCCCAGGTGGCCCATCTGGCCGATTTGGGGTTTGGCCAGTGCCGCATGTCGGTGGCGGTGAAGCAGGCCAGTCCCTATCGCTCGGCGTTGGAATTGCCGCTATATGGGCGAGTGGCGACAAAGTTTGTCCACTGTGCTCGGGAATATTTTGATGGTCTGGATATGCAGGTGGAAATCGTGCCGCTGTATGGTTCGGTTGAACTGGGGCCGATTACCGGTATGTCGGAGGCGATCGTAGACCTGGTGGCAACGGGCACCACCTTACGGGAAAACGGGCTGATTGAAACCGATGTCTTGTTTGAAAGTACGGCCCGTCTGATTGCCCATCCCCTCAGCTATCGGCTGAATCTGGATGGCCTGCAGGAGCGGGTGGAGCAAATCCGGTCAGCGGTTGAGCCAGTTGTTCACAGTTAAGGTCTGGTCCTGGCAGCCCAGTTCCAGCTCGTCCGAGCCAGTTGGTGAATCGTTTCTCACAGACGGTTGCGGGCTTTCAGTTGCAGATAGCGATCGACCAGTTGATCACTGATCTGATCAACGGCTGCATCCAGGACTAGGACTCCTTTCTGCTGCAGTATGGCCAGAGTCAGCCGCCGTTGCGTCAGCAGATCGAGGGCTACGGCGCGGGCATAGGTATCCGAGATCGCCGTGGTTGGCGTTTGGGCCTGGCGATCGATTTGGGGGTCGCGCAGGGCAACGCAAAAAGGCAGGTGGCGGGCAGTCAGATGGCCCATGGCGGCCAGCAGTTCGCTTGAGGCTGTAGCATCAATAACCTCCGTGATCAGGACGACTAGGGCTCGCCGGGTTTGCCGTTTCGCGGCAACCGTGACGGCGGCCAGGTAATCCGGTTCCAGCAACTCTGGTTGGGTTGGCGTCAACTGGTCAATCAGCCGAAAGAGATGGCGCTGACCCCGTTCCGGTGGCACCCAGACTTGCATCTGGCGGTCAAACACCCCCACACCGACGCGATCGCCCCGGTGTAATGCAGCCAAAGCCAGGGATAGAGTGGCATTCAGCCCCCAATCATAGCGGGCTAACCCTTGCACTTGGGCTGTCATCAGGCGGCCCCGATCCAGCAGCACCACCAGGGTCTGTTCCTGTTCCGGCTCCAGCACTCGGACCAGCAGGCGATCGCGCCGGGCGGTGGCTTTCCAGTCAATCAGGCGTGGATCATCACCCGTGGCATACTCCCGCAACTCAGCAAACTCGGTGCCCATGCCCATGCGGCGAGCCTGTCGGATGTTGCCCGTGGCTTGCAAGGTCAGCCGAATCGAAAGCGCCTGCAACCCCACCAGATCGGGATAAACCTCAACTGTCTGGGACTGGGCCACTTTCCACTGCTGCCAGGCCAAACCCCAGGGGCCCAACTGCCGCACGTAGAGGTGGCCCCAGCGGTATTCTCCCCGTTTGCTCGGCACCACCGCATAGGTCAGGGTCTCAGTCTGGTGAGGGGATACGGTAATGGAGTAAACCGACGTCGGTGAGGCAAAGTCGGGTGGATAGTCGTCTCGGATTTGCAAAACCGCCGATCGCTGATCAGCAGTGATCACCAGTTCAACTGGATTTTCGCGCCCAATGGACAGCCGCTGTAAGGGATTGCGGCTGACCTGGACCCGATCGCCCGTAACCTGGAGAGCATCCAGGACTGCCAGTAGCAGCATAATGCCATCCCAGATCAGCACCAGCAGGATGGCCAGGCCCAGCCACTGCGGTTGGCTAAAATCTGGACCCACGCTGGCCAACAGCAACCCAGGCACAGTGCCCAGCAGGAGTAGTAAATATAATTGGCGGGAGGGAATCATGGCGTCAGCAGCGGTGGGGACAGGAGAGAATTGATCAATCGGGTCTGGTTATGGAATCTGGCCTACTGGCTGGTTCTGTGATTGGTCAGGCGTCAGGAAAGCCAGCGGGATTCATTGTAGGTAGTTTTTGGAAAGCAGCCTGGTTGCTGCCGGACGTTCGTTTATTGAGTGAATCACACAGTATGCTCCAACTGGCCCATCTTCCCAGCATTCTGGTCGGGTTTCGCTTTGTGCTTGCCCCCCTACTTCTCCTGGATGCCCTTGATCATGACACCAGTTGGTTGTTTCTGATCGGTTACGTCCTGGCGGTTCTTTCAGACATTTTTGATGGCATCCTGGCTCGCCGCCTAGGCGTCAGTACGGCCCAACTGCGTCAGGCAGATAGCTGGGCCGATATTGGTTTGTATCTCGCGATCGCCATGAGCACCTGGCTGGTTTATCCAGACGTGATTCACCAGTTTCAGATGCCTTTCTTGCTAGCGCTGGCCGCCCAACTCAGCCTCTTTGCCATTAGTCTGATCAAGTTCCAACGGTTTCCCAGCTTCCACACCTATACCGCCAAAATCTGGGGCTTGACCCTGCTGCTGGCGACGGTCAGCTTATTTGGGTTTGGCTATGCCACGCCGATCTGGTTGGCGATCGCCCTTTGCCTGATCAATAGCCTGGAAGAAATTGCCATGACCCTGCTGTTACCCCAGTGGCAATGTGACATTCTCAGCATCTTTCATGCCCTGAACTTACGCCAAAGCTTGTCATCCACACCGTAGGGACTGAATCAGGTCGATGACCTGGTGCGGTGTCTTCGCCACCTGAATCAGGGCCTGCCCCAATTGCTGAAAGAAGGCAATCGACTCCGCTTCTGCTCCCAGGAGAATGACGGGTTTCCTGGCTTTCAGGGCTAAGGCAATTTCTGAGACGGTTCCTGCGCCGCCGCGGCCGCAGGCAACCACAATATCACTCGACAGCACATTAATGTTGTTGCGGGCATTGTGCATGTCCGTGATGATGGCGACATCCACATCCGGGCTGGCAGGGGTTTGCGCCGATGGCAGAATGCCGATAGTCAGACTGCCAGCCACCTGCTTGGCGCCCTGGTTCACGGCCCGCATGACGCCCACATCTCGGCCGCCGCTGAGCACTACCCAACCGGCCTGGGCAATCAGTCGCCCCAGTTCCAGAGCGTTGGCCATCGTGGCTGGATCGGCGTCTTCACCGGGTCCCATGACACCCACCACGAAGCGACGCATGTCATTCAATGAATTGAATCAGTTGCACTTCTAAAGGCGCGGACGCCTCCTGCTGATATTGGGATGCCTGGCGCTCGATTTTTTCCAGTTGGCTCAAGGCTAAGCTACAAGGCATGCCGTATTTTGCCTTGACGCGATCGCTGGCAATAGTTAAAGCGGTGCGAGATCGGGCCACAAAGTCATCCAGGGGGTAGGATTCAGCCGGTGTGAAGTAGTCTTTAACCACCAAGGAGGGGGAATAGCAAATTTCCTGAGCGCCATCAGGCCACTGAATCTTAAAGCGGATTTCTGGCATGGATGAATCTCTGATAGTGACTTATGTGCATTGTAGCGGATGCTTTCCAGGAATATTGGGCAATCACCGATTGACTATTCTGAATTAATGCGTGCGTAATGCTGGGCTGAATGCTTTGCACCATCTTCTGAGCCATTGCCTCTGAGTCAAACGGATTAACAAACAGGGTTTGCTCAGGGGTAAGAAATTCGGTAAACGGCGCTTGCTGGGAGACAATGGTGGGTAATCTGCTGGCGATCGCTTCCAGCACCACCAGCCCCCACCCTTCCTTGACCGACGGAAAAACAAAGGCATCGGCGCAGTGTAGGCGGAAATCTACCTGGCGATCGGTTGATGGGGCGCAAGGGGCAACCCAACAGCCGTAATCGTTTTGATGAATGACGCGAATGATTCGCGAATTCTGCCCCATTCGACCGCAGAACCTACATTCCGCAGGTTCCTCAACAGAGGAAATAATATTTTTGACAGGCCG
>CAZBTL010000217.1:0-7133 GCA_964494755.1 uncultured bacterium
TACCTTCATGGATACAGTCGTGGAGCAGATAAAACCTGATATGTCTGTCAATCTTGAACCCAAGGTTTCTCCCCTACACACCCCCAGATCTGCTCGCTCAACAATTCTATTGATTGGAGACGACCCATCAGGGCTGGATATCATTGTTCTGGCGCTTCGAGAGGAAGGATACCAGGTTGTCCTGGCCCAGGGTAGACATCGGGCATTGGAGGTTCTGGAATCTGATCAGCGATTGTCTCAACCGACCATTGGTCTGGTTATTCTCGACCAAGCACCCCCCTATAGCAACTGGTTAGATCTCTGTCGGATAATTCGCCATAACAGCAACTGGCTTCCCATTTTGATGCTTAGCTCTTCTACTGCGGAAGCCGATGTTGTGCTTGGTCTTGAGGTTGGCGCCGATCAGTATCTCGCCAAACCGTTCGGAATTCGGGAACTGATTGCCCGCTGTCGAGCATTGCTCCGCTCCTATCAGGCATCATTGCCAACTGGAGAAAATCTATTTTTACAATATGGTGGGCTTGTTTTATTTCCCCAGGAGCATCGGGTTACGAAGGATGGGCAGGAGGTGATGCTGTCGCCCAAGGAGTTCAAGCTTCTGGAGGCCTTGATGCGACACCCACGCAAGGTCTTGTCTCGGGATCAATTATTGGATTGGGCCTGGGGATCTGATTATTGGGGCGACCCCAAGACGGTAGATGTTCACATTCGCTGGCTGCGCGAAAAGCTAGAATCTAATCCTCAAAAACCCCAGTATATTAAGACTTTAAGGGGGTTTGGTTATCGGCTGGGTTAGGACTGATTTAAGCATTGCTACAACCATTTTTTGCCCCCATAGCGATCCGATCAGGATGGTGAAAGGTTTCCGCAGGAAATCCTGCTCACAAAGCCCTTTCGCCATCCAGTCGTTCACAAGTCATTTAGGATTGCTATATGAGCCAAGGCAAATAATCTTTCAAGCAGTTAGGTATACACTCGCGGAGTCTTGCAAAAAAAATCCCCTGAGGATGGGTTCAGGGGTTTTTTTATTTCAGAATCTTTGGCAGTTCATCACATTCCGCCAATTGAACTCAACTTTACCATTCTTAAGCGTCTCAAAAGTTAACAGATCTTTATATTTCTCGGTCTTTATATTAACCTTTTGATAATCTGAGGATTAATCTTCCCTTATCCTATTAGCGGTAAGCTTTATAGGTGTTGCTCCTTGACTTGATTAATTTTAGATTTGCCGAGCTCAATTGAACAGCACATTTCGCTACAGGGTGTCTTTCCTGGAGTCAGGGTTCAGTTGATCGCGATGATAATAGTGCTCTGCTTTTGATTGCTATGCTCCTTAAAGTTCCTTGCTGAAAGGAGTTTTTGACCACCTTACATTTTTTGTTTGATAGTCAAGCGGAAGGTGTTTCCTTACATCATTCCTCACATCAGTTTATTGGCCTTGTTCAACCGTTCGTTCTTGGTCGTTTAAAGAGTCAGGTGTTTTATGCAAACTCAAGACATGCCAGTCCGCGTGGAAGTGGAAGATGACCGCACTGGTTTAAGTGTAGAAACTTTAAAGCGGGCGATCGCTGACAATTTGTTTTACATCCAGGGCAAGTACCCCAACATTGCAACCGCCAATGATTACTACATGGCAGTTGCTTACACCGTTCGAGACCGCTTGCTGCAACGGTGGCTAGCCACCACGGATACCTATGTTGCTCAGGGGCCGAAAATTGTTTCCTATCTATCGGCCGAGTTTTTGATGGGGCCCCACTTGGGCAACAACTTGATCAACCTGAAGTTATATGATCAGGTGCGCCAAGCGGTTCAAGAACTGGGTCTGGACTTTAATGCCATTCTGGAGCAGGAAGAAGAACCAGGTTTAGGCAATGGGGGTCTGGGTCGGTTGGCTGCCTGCTATCTAGATTCCTTGGCCACGCTGGAAATTCCCGCCATTGGCTATGGCATTCGCTATGAGTTTGGCATTTTTGATCAGGACATTCGGGATGGCTGGCAGTTTGAAATCACTGACAAGTGGCTGCGCTTCGGCAATCCCTGGGAAGTTGCCCGGCCTGAAGCCGCTGTTGAAGTCAAGTTTGGTGGTCATACCGAAACCTACATCGACGACCAGGGTAACTATCGAGTTCGCTGGGTTCCTGGTTATGTAGTAAAAGGCATCCCCTACGATACGCCAATTTTAGGCTATCAGACCAACACGGCCAACACCCTGCGCTTGTGGGCTTCGGCGGCGGTGGAATCCTTTGACTTTTCCGCCTTTAACTCCGGTGACTACTTTGGTTCGGTTGAAAGCAAGGTAGTTTCAGAAAACCTGTCCAAGGTTCTCTATCCCAACGACGATCCGCCCCAGGGCAAACAACTCCGTTTGCAGCAACAGTTCTTTTTCGTATCCTGTTCTTTACAGGATATGTTGCGCATCCATCTGCGGCGAGGGGAACCTTTAGACAATTTCCACGAAAAGTTTGCCATTCAACTGAATGACACCCATCCGGCAATTGCAGTAGCGGAACTAATGCGGTTGCTGGTGGATGAGTATCACATGGATTGGGATCGAGCTTGGGCCATTACCCAAAACACCCTGGCCTATACCAATCACACCCTGCTGCCGGAAGCCCTGGAACGCTGGTCGGTAGATTTATTTGGTAGTTTACTGCCGCGCCACCTGGAAATCATCTACGAAATCAATGCCCGGTTTTTGGAAGAGGTGAAGAATAAGTTTGGCGAAGATGGCGATCGGATCAGCCGCATGTCGCTGATTGACGAAACCGGTGGCCGGTTTGTCCGCATGGCCTATCTAGCCTGTGTCGGTAGCCATTCGATTAACGGGGTAGCCGAACTGCACTCAGAACTGCTGAAGCAAGGGGTGCTGCGTGACTTTTATGAAATGTATCCTGAGAAATTTCTCAATGTGACCAATGGTGTTACACCTCGACGATTTATGGTGCTGAGCAATCCAGGCTTAACCCAACTGATTACCAGTCGCATCGGCGATAACTGGATCAAGCATCTGGAGGATTTGCGTCAGTTGGAAGCATTTGTGGATGATGCCGGTTTCCGGCAGGAATGGCGTCAGATCAAACTCAATCTTAAGAGCCAACTGGCGTCCTATATCCAGCAGATGAATGGGATAAGCGTCGATCCCCATTCCTTATTCGACATTCAGGCTAAGCGGATTCATGAATATAAGCGGCAACACCTGGATGTGCTTTACATCATTACCCTCTACAACCGGATTAAGGCTAATCCCAATCTGGATATCACCCCCCGTACTTTCATCTTCGGCGGCAAGGCGGCTCCCGGTTATTACATGGCTAAACTGATCATCAAGTTGATTAACTCAGTGGCCGATGTGGTGAATAACGACCCGGATGTGCGCGATCGCATCAAGGTGGTGTTCTTGAAGGACTACAACGTCAAGTTTGCCCAGCGGGTTTATCCAGCAGCCGACCTGTCGGAACAAATCTCCCTGGCAGGGAAAGAGGCATCGGGTACTGGCAATATGAAATTTGCTATGAATGGGGCGTTGACCATCGGCACTTTGGATGGAGCCAACATTGAAATTCGGGAAGCAGTAGGAGCAGAGAATTTCTTCCTGTTTGGTCTGACGGCGGAAGAGGTCTACGCCCTCAAAGCGAGTGGCTACAATCCCTGGCACTATTATCACACTAATACCGAACTTAAAGCCGCAATTGATGCACTGGCGTTTGGTCAATTTTCTAATGGTGATGTCAATCTGTTTAAGCCATTGATTGACTCCTTGATGTATCGAGATGAGTATCTGCTTCTAGCAGACTATCCCTTCTACATCAAATGTCAGGATGAGGTTAGTGGAACCTTCCGCAATGTCGATCGCTGGGCCAGAATGTCGATTTTAAATGTGGCTCGCATGGGCAAATTCTCCTCCGATCGTTCGATTCGGGATTACTGCCAATCCATCTGGCACACCCATCCGGTCCATGTTGAGCTGAGAGACTATATCCATGCCAATGGTGGTCGGTTTGTAGGCAATTAGTTTGCGTTCCTACCGGCATCGGGGAGGGAGTCCTTGCTCCCTCCTTTCTTCGTCCAAACCGGTAATCACCAAAGACAGTGAATTTTGTTCGTTTCATTGAGGGGTATATCAATCATGACTACCAATCTAAATTTTCTGGATGATGGTCAATCAGTGGTCTCCCTGATTAGCCAGTTACATGACTATTTTGTCAATACTCATTCCTCCTATCTGGTGAAACGGGGAGAACTGATTAGTCGTCTGGAACAGTCAACAGATAGGAAGGAAGCATTGCAGCAAGAGTTGCTGCAGGTTGATGAGTTGCTCACCCTGTTTGGAGTACTGCAGGATACCCTTTCCGTGGCTGATCGGGTAGTCCATTCCAGGGCCGTCGCCACCGCCCTGGGTACTAACTCGGAACTGTTCCAGATTCACTTGGAAGATGAAGCCGAACAACAGGCAGAACGGCAGGCTGCTCAACAGAAAGTTGCATTGAAACAGTCGTCAGGAAGCCAGGCATGAGTTTAATCCTCTATTTATTGCGCCATGGGGAAACGGTTTACAGTCGGCTGGGCAGTTATTGTGGGGAACTAGACCCGGAATTGACCCCGGAAGGACAGCAGATGGCCAAAACCTTTGCCGCAGCTTATCGCCATTTGCCCTGGGATGCAGTCTATGTCAGCCCCATGAAGCGCACGATCGCCACGGCCCAACCGCTCTGTGATGCGATTGGCCTGGAGATGCAATTGCGGGATGGATTAAAGGAGCTGCGCTATGGTCAGTGGGAAGACCAAACCGCTGACTATGTGAAAGCTCATTACGAAACCGACTATCTGCATTGGTTAACCGAACCCGCCTGGAATCCGCCCACTGGGGGAGAAACGGCTGTTCAAGTAGCCAGTCGAGCCTCGCTGGTGATTGCGGAAATCGAGGAGAAATATCCGGCTGGCCAAGTGCTAGTGGTTTCCCATAAAGCTACTTTGCGGATTATTCTCTGCAGTCTGCTGGGGCTCGATCTAGGCCGCTATCGCGATCGCATTGAAATGCCTGCCGCTTCCGTCAGCGTGGTGAAATTTGATGTGCATGGTCCTCTGTTACAACGGCTGGGAGATCGTTCCTTCATGCCGGATGATTTGCGCAATCTGCCCGGCACCTGACTGCTGCCCCAGCCCCCTCTATCCATTCGATTGTGTTCAGGAGTTTCATTATGACGATAAATGCGGCCAACTTCCCCATTGACCTGAGTGCCTATCAGCCGATCTGCTTGGATCCTGCCAATCCAGTCCTGACCCCTGAACAAGAAACTGCGCTGAGAGCCAATATTCAGCTCTGCCGCGATGCGATTGTCTTCTTCACTGCAACTGGCGCAGCCCGGGGGGTGGGTGGTCATACCGGCGGTCCCTATGACACCGTGCCAGAAGTGATGATCCTGGATGCCTTCTTTCGAGGAGCAACAGATCGATTTGTTCCCATCTTCTTTGATGAAGCGGGACATCGGGTGGCTACTCAATATCTGATGGCCGTTCTGCAGGGTGACCTGCCCGCAGCTCAGTTGCTGCAATATCGGGCTGCGGGGTCTAAGCTCCCCGGTCACCCGGAATTGGGCTTAACACCTGGCGTGAAATTTAGTTCCGGTCGGCTGGGGCACATCTGGCCCTATATCAATGGGGTGGCCATGGCAAACCCTGGCAAGATCGTCACCTGTCTGGGTTCGGATGGCTCCCAGCAGGAGGGCAATGACGCTGAAGCGGCTCGTCTGGCAGTGGCCCAACATCTGAACGTCAAACTAATCATTGATGATAACGACGTGACCATTGCCGGACATCCCTCCAAATACTTACCTGGCTTTGATGTGGCCCGCACGCTGGAAGGCCATGGTCTGAAGGTGCTGGTGGGCCATGGAGAAGATCTGGTGGGTTTGTATACCCGACTCTGTGAAGCAATGACAACGGCGGGACCGATCGCTGTGATTAATCAACGCCCCATGTGTCCGGGCATTGAGGGGCTGGAGGGCTCGAACCATGGCCATGATGTGATTTCGGTAAAACTGGCGCTGCAATACCTGGAAGCCCGGGGACAGATGGCAGCGGTTGAGTACCTGCAGGGAATTCAGGCTCCTAAGCAAACCTACACCTTCCTGGGTGTCAGCGAGCAGTGGGGCTCGAATCGCAATGTCTTTGGTGAAGCCGTGGTTTCCCTCCTCAGTCGCATGGGTGAGGCGGAACGAAAACAAACCATCCGGGTGATTGACACTGATCTGGAAGGCTCCTGCGGCTTAAAACAGATCCACGATGCTTACCCGGAAATCTTTATTCCCTCGGGCATTATGGAGCGGGGCAACTTTTCGGCGGCGGCTGGCTTTGGCATGGAAGCAGGCAAACAGGGCATTTTTGGCACCTTCAGCGCCTTTCTGGAAATGTGCATCTCGGAAATCACCATGGCCCGGCTGAACAATTCCAATGTCCTGTGTCACTTCTCCCATGCCGGTATTGACGACATGGCCGATAACACCTGCCACTTTGGCTTAAACAATCTGTTTGCCGACAATGGCCTGGACGACGGCTGTGAGACCGGCCTGTATTATCCGGCGGATGCCCATCAGATGAGGGCTTGCGTCGAAGCGGTGTTTTTCCAGCCGGGACTGCGGTTTATCTTTTCGACTCGCTCTAAGGTGCCGATGATTCTCGATGACGATGGGCATGACTTCTTTGGCGGCAGCTATACCTTCGTCCCAGGTCAGGATGAGATGATCCGGGAGGGCAGTGCAGGCTACATTGTCAGCTTTGGTGCGGCGCTCTACCGGGCTCTAGATGCGGTGGAACGGCTGAAACAGGAAGGCATCGATGTGGGGTTGATTAATAAGCCCACACTCAACAAAGTTGATGACGCTATGATGCAAAAAATAGGCAGGTCTCCGTTTGTCCTGGTGGTCGAAGCCTTTAACCGCCGGACAGGCCTGGGCAGCCGGTTTGGCTCCTGGCTACTGGAACGAGGGTTGGCCCCCCGGTATGCCTACCTGGGCACCCATCAGGAAGGTGGCGGTGGACTGTGGGAACAGTTCCCCCATCAGGGACTCGACCCGGTCGGCATTATGACCAAGGTTAAGGAGTTGATCCGATAGCTAAGCGACCCATTACCCCCC
>CAZBTL010000218.1:0-7098 GCA_964494755.1 uncultured bacterium
AGCAAGATCTAGGGCGGAATTCTGGATTTACAGACAAATTTCGACTCCTCCCTAGAGCAGTGGTTGGGCAGGTTAAGCGACGTCTCCGAGCAATCCCCTAGCTGCGAAATAGTCGGCTATATTGCGTTTCGTGGGCCATGCTGGCCAGGGCCAGACCCCAACCGCAACTAGCCAGCGCTTCATCATCCAGGGTCAGAACCTCGGCGGCGATTTGTTCTATGGTCGGGTGCAGGTTCAACAGCAGTTGTTGTCCAGCCGTCTGGCCAAAGGGAACCAGTTTGACTCCGGCGCTGACCAGGTTGCTGGCCCAACTGTGGAGGTAGCCCTGGGCCGCCTTGGGTAAGGCGATATGCCAGATTGCAGCAGCGACTCCAAAGGCGATCGCAAAATTGCACTCAGACCAGGACAAAAGTTCTGTCACCACACTGGATTCGTTGGTTGGCTGGAGTTCCTGCAATAGTCTGAGCAGCGATCGCCCCATCTGCCGACTTTGTAGCCGTAGTTCTTCCGTTTCCCGAGCGGCTGACAGCCAGTTGTTCCACCAGTACAACCCGGCCAAATCCACTGTTGCCATCGCTCGAAACGCCCGGATCATCACCGCCGTTTCCAGCCGCACGGCTCCGTAGCACAACTCCTGGCTCAGCCAGTGTTCCAGGCTAGCGGGACTGTTGACCTTGCCCCTGTCTACTAGCGTTTCCAGCCCTTCTGAATAGCTATAGGCTCCCACAGGCAAACTGGGGCTCACCAGTTGCAGTAATCGTAAAAGGGAAGCATCAGCCATGCCCAACCTCATCGCCAGTTCCGTAGCATTTTAGCGCCACTTGGCGATCGGGAACTTGAGGGCGTCGCCAATCCCCTAGATCTGGCCGGAAATGGCAGATGGCGCGGAGTAGAAATCCCGTTGATTCTGCAATAAGACCACCAATTGACGACGATAATCGACAAACCCATACAACGGCAGTCTATTCTGTGAGGGCTGTTGGGTGGTCATCCATGCCTGTTGGTAGTCCCGTGGATTTAACCGAATGACGGTAAATGAACCAACCTGGTTAATCCGATAGGCTTCGGTTGCGGCCTGGGGGGTCAGAGAAAGCGGCATCGGATTGCCGCGCGGATCCTGCTGAACGGGCAGACTCAGCAATTGTTGCAAAGCCTGGGAGGAGGCCGCCATTTCTTTTCCCTTGGCAACGTCTTGGCTGGCTGCAGACTGCTCATCTGGCAGGGGCGTTGCTGCGATACTCGCCATGGTCTGAACGGCCGGATTGATTGGGATTGGAGCAGAAACTTCCCGTAGGCGATCGCCAGGGGCCATTGACGTTTTGGCTGGCTGATCGGAAACAACAGGAGCAGCAGAGGGAAGCACAACCGAACTGGCCGGGTGGGCAACTGACTCAGTGAAAGGAACTGGGGATGGCACGGACGAAGATCGGGAGGCTTGCGGCAATTGACTCGGCAACTCTTCCAGCGCTGGATTGGTCACGGCAGAATCCCTGGCTGGCTGAACTGGAACCATCGGCGAAGCGGGTTGAGTCCATCCATTGGTGGCAGAATTTGACTCCGGACCAGCGGGTGTGGAAGCAGGGACAGAAACTTCTGACCCTGAAATAGATGCGGACTGATTTTCCAGGGAAGGAACGGCTGCTTCCCTGTCCGGGGAGAGTGTGGGCCGTCCCGAAGGGCTTTCACTGGTGATAGGGGCGCTTGGGACTGCGGTGCTTGGGACTGCGGTGGCAGCAGTTGAATCGGGATTGGCGAAAGAACTAGCCTCAGGTGTATTAACAGGGTTGTCAGGAACTAAAGGGTTACTGGGACTGGAGGCAACCAGACTGGCTTGGCGATTACTTGCTTGCCAACCGATGCCCTCCGACTCAGCCGGTAAGCCGGAAGGAATCGGCGGCAAGCTTTCCGGCACAGACAAAACCGGCAAACGGCCCGCAGATGGCGGTTGTTGTAGCGGCTCAGATGAGATTGCTGGCAGCGGCGCTGTTGCAGTCAATCTTTCAGGACTAACTGTCTTCTGGGGAAGGCGCTTCAAAAGTAAAGATAGATCGGATTCCGGTGCAGTTGGTTGCGGGCGAGCAGACTGGGTGATCTGGTGGTCTTGACTCGGGGAAACTGTGCTAGTCTTCTTCGGCGTGGCATCCGGTTGCTGATGGATAGCATCGGAAATCACTACGCCAGCAACTGCAGTGGCTGCCAGCACGCCTGCACCAAGTAAGCCCATGGATATTGGTGAAGGGCGGTTTTGCAGAGACGAATCAATTTCTGGGAAAGATTCTGGAACTGCGTCTTCAAAATAATAGTCAAAGTAGGTCAGCGGCCCTTGCTGGAAGACTTCGTAAGGGGGGGGAGTCTCAGGTGCCGCAGCCGGTAAGGCATCCCTCACCACTTCCGCATGCACATCGAAAGTCATCAGCACTGCACCAGTTTCCACTGCCAAAAGATCCTTTTCCCAATCAAAGCCATCTGGATCAACTGTGTCCGTTAGCGTTGACGCTTGAGGAAGCGGGGGGGAAAGTTCGTTAGACTCAATACTTTGAATCATGCAGTTCAAACTCCTGAGGCCTCAGCCTACCTGTCATCAGGGAAGAATGTTACTAAATCCCTACTCAGACTTTCCAGCTCTTCTCTAGCAATCAGGACAATTTGGGGGAATCTGGCATTCCTCACAGAAATTTCATGCAACGGAACTCCCTTTGAAAACTCAGCAAAGCTATCTGATGGATTCAGGATGCTACATCGACTCCTGAGAGAAGAGGAGTGACGTTACGTCAGAACCTGGGAAATCGGCAGAAAAATGACAGCTCTCCGGATTAATTCTCTTGCCAGTAGAACAACTAAAGGGTTACTCCAGTTTTCGAGTGTGAGATTCCCGTTCAGTCGTCATTGGAAACGTTCCTCAAAACAGGTCTGTTTCTAGCAAGTGTTCTCCTGTCCTGCATCAAACTCCCTGTTGTGATCTCTGTGGTTGTTCCCTCTACTTCTTCTTATTGTGTTTGCTCCTTTTTCCAACAGGCATGAACTACGGAACCGATGCTTTACCTGCCATTTCAGCCCGCTGCCAAAATAGCAGAGGGCTGTCCTGCTTTCGCCGGTCTGTTCCAGTCCATTTGTGGCAATTGATTTTGCTACCTGGGCTGCTACTGTGTGCTACTGACTTGGCTCCTGCGATGGCGACCCAACCCATCAAACCCCTATCAGCTTCTCCTGTGATTCCGATGCTGCCGGTGGACGATGGATACTTATTGGGACCAGGCGATCGCCTGCGCATTGAATTTTTCAATGTGCCTGAATTCACGTCAGACTATCAGGTTCTTCCCAATGGCACGGTTAACCTGCCCCAGGTTGGAGCCGTACTGGTAGGCGGAAGGACTCTGAAGCAGGCCAACCAGATTATTAGTGATCGCTTCACCCCAATTTTGCGACGACCCATTATTACCCTCAATTTGCTGACAGCTCGACCCGTCACTATTGCGATCGCGGGTGAAGTTGGCCGCCCTGGCTCTTACACATTACCCTCTGGCATTGCGCCAGGAGAAGTCAACATTCCCATGTTGAGTCGAACGATTCAACTGGCTGACGGTGTGACTCAGGCCGCCGACCTGCGGCGGGTTGAAGTGCGTCGCCTGCGTCCCGGTGGCAATGGAGCGATTGACATTTTCACCGTTGACTTGTGGTCCTTGCTACAATCAGGCGATTTGCGACAAGATGTGCGATTGCAGGATGGAGACAGCGTTCTGATTCCATCTAGTACAAGGGCCAACCTGGAAGAGGCGCGGCTACTGACCAATACGAATATTGCCGCTCGCAACAACCGTCCACTCAAAATTACCGTAGTGGGTGAAGTTACCCGACCCGGTCCCTACACTCTGTTGGAAGGTAATATTGCCAGTGGCGATCAGCTCATCAACCCCAACACGTTGCAAGTTCCTAGTGTCACCCGAGCGGTTCAAGCGGCTGGTGGTATTACCCAACTAGCTGATGTGCGTAATATCCAGGTTCGACGGCTGACTCGAACTGGCCCACCCCAATTGATCAAACTGGATCTCTGGAAACTCTTGAATTCAGGTGACATTTTGCAGGATTTACCGTTGCAAGATGGAGATACGGTTGAAGTTCCAACAGCAAAAACAATTAACGACACAGAAGTAACGGAACTGGCAACTGCCAGCTTTTCGCCTGATCGGATTACGGTCAATGTAGTGGGTGAAGTTGAAAAACCGGGAGTCGTCACGGTTCCACCCAACACCCCCTTGAATCAAGCAATTTTATCAGCGGGTGGGTTTAGACCGCTACGAGCGAAGAAATCATCGGTTACTTTGATTCGGTTGAACCCCAATGGAACGGTAAGCAAGCGCGATATTTCTATCGACTTCGCCAAAGGAGTTAATGACCAAAATAATCCAGCCTTACGAAATAACGACACTATTATTGTCAAGCAATCAACCCCTACTCGAATTTTCGATACAATTGGCTACATTGCGGCTCCATTTAATGGCGTTTTCGGCATCTTAAGGTTGTTGGGAGTGCCTCTGCCATAAAGAGTTGCAGCCAGTATGGCGTTTTTTTCTGTAGAAAACGGAGAGGGTGGGATTCGAACCCACGGTACCTTTCGGTACACTCGATTTCAAGTCGAGCTCGATAGACCACTCCGACACCTCTCCTCGGAAGTCTCATCTTACAGCATTTTGCACCGAGATAAGTAGGGGAATTGCTGGCAATACCCCTCTGTTCAGCGGCCATTCAACTGGCAGGTTTTCCCCATCGCAGATAGGCCGTTTCTGGACCACACCCGATGGCGGTTCTGGGCCTGGGTCGGGATGGACCCACTCAATCCACCCAAAAGAGTCACCCCAGTCATGAATAGTAAAGCCAATTTCATATGAAGATGACCTCCTGCGGTCGTGCGAAAAGCAGATATCCGGATACTCGTGGCACTGTCTCTTGCGGCTAATCAGGATGGCCAGTGAACGAGCCAAGACGCCATTGATCCCTGTCTGTTTCCATCAAACACCTGGCGTTTGACCATGTCATCCCCAGGCGATGTTTCTCAACGTGAAGGGGCTGATTCCTGGCAACAATGTTGCAGATTTGTGATTGATTTTTCCGTTGCGGTTCACTTGCTGCTTAGATCTAAAACTGAAAAGCAATGCCAGTCCTGCAGAACCAGCCGGTGTGTTGCAGGTTCTCCCATTCAGGCCCCAGGAGAGATTGATGCCTAAATCCAGAAATGGACTCAAACGGAACCGGAAGCGGTTGAAGCTCTGGCTGTTACACGAAGAGCGTCCAGAAAAAGATGGTCACCACCGTAAGCACCCCTGGTGGCAGGTGATGTGTCTGACCGGGGTAGATTACTTTTCCACCTTAGGCTATCAACCGGGCATTGCGGCCCTGGCTGCAGGCATCCTGTCTCCTGTTGCCACCCTAATTCTGGTGCTGCTGACCCTGTTTGGCGCCCTGCCCATTTATCGGCAGGTGGCGAAGATTAGTCCCTACGGCGAGGGATCGATCGCCATGCTGGAGCGCCTGCTGTCCTGGTGGCAAGGAAAACTGTTTGTCCTGTGTTTGTTAGGATTTGTGGCCACGGATTTCATCATCACCATTACTCTGTCGGCTGCCGATGCAACGGCCCACATTGTTGAAAATCCCTTGATTCCAGCGTTTCTCCACCATCAGGAAGTAGCCATCACCTTGCTCCTGATTGGCTTGCTGGGGGCAGTTTTTTTGAAAGGTTTTCGGGAAGCGATTGGGCTGGCGGTCTTTCTGGTGGCGGTTTACCTGCTGCTGAACCTGATTACGATCGCCGTTGGGATTCAGGCAGTGCTGCACCATCCCACCGCCATTACCGACTGGCGGGTCGCCCTGTTTAGCCGGCATGGCAACCCGTTGCTGATGGTGGGAATGGCAGCTTTGCTGTTTCCCAAATTAGCCCTGGGTCTCTCCGGTTTTGAGACTGGCGTGGCTGTGATGCCCCTGGTACAGGGTTATCGCCATGACACTGAAGAACATCCCAAGGGACGGGTTCGCAATACCTACCGGTTGCTGACGACAGCGGCGCTGATCATGAGTTTTTTCCTGATCAGCAGTAGTCTGGTGACAACCCTCTTGATTCCACCGGCAGAATTTCAACCGGGCGGCTCGGCCAATGGACGGGCTCTGGCCTATCTAGCCCATGAATATTTGGGCAATGGCTTCGGCACCCTCTATGACCTCAGTACAATCACCATCCTGTGGTTTGCCGGTGCTTCCGCCATGGCTGGACTACTCAACATTGTGCCCCGCTATCTGCCCCGCTATGGCATGGCCCCCGACTGGGCCCGCAAGGTACGCCCATTGGTACTGGTCTACACCGCGATCGCCTTTACGGTGACCATTCTGTTTCGGGCCAGTGTGGAAGCTCAGGGCGGCGCCTATGCCACTGGCGTGCTGGTGCTAATGAGTTCAGCCGCCTTCGCCGTCACTCTAGCGGCCCATCATCGGCGATCGCGCCATGAGACTCTGATCTTTGCCCTGATTACACTGGTGTTTCTCTACACCACGATTGTCAATATCATTGAGCGACCGGATGGGGTTAAGATTGCGGCCTTCTTTATTAGCACGATCATTCTGACCTCCCTGGTTTCCAGGGTCTGGCGTTCGACGGAGATTCGGGCGGAACGGGTAGAACTGGACGACATGGCCCTCAGTTTTATCGATGAGGAAAGCCATCACACCATCCGGTTGATTGCCAACCGTCGCAATGAAGGTGATGAAAATGAGTACTACTGGAAAGAAAAAGAAGTGAGGGAGGACAATCATATCCCACCCTCCGATCCCGTTTTATTCCTGGAAATAGAAGTTTCTGACGCCTCAGAATTTGCTGAAACCATTCAGGTAAAGGGGGTGCAGGTGGGGCCCTATCGTATCCTGCACGCTCGTAGTGCAGCGGTTCCCAACGCGATCGCAGCGATTCTGCTGGAAATTCGTAACCGAACCGGCAAGATTCCCCATGCCTATTTCGGCTGGGTGGAGGGAAATCCTGTCCAGTATTTGCTGCGCTTCCTCCTGTTTGGTGAAGGGGACACAGCGGTGGTGACCCGCGAAGTTCTGCGACGAGCC
>CAZBTL010000219.1:0-7095 GCA_964494755.1 uncultured bacterium
GGTAAAGGGTTTGGTCCTGCCCTTTCAACCCCACCACACTGTAGAGACGGGTTAGACTTTCTTCCCGACCCCGCAGGGGATGTTCACCCAAAGGAACCACTTCAATTTCGTCTTGCACCAGGTCATAAAGCGGGCCAGTAATCAGAATGTCAACCTGAAAACTTTTGGTCAGTCCCTCGACTCGACTGGCCACGTTAACAGCGTCGCCAATGACGGTATATTCCAATCGCTTCAGGGAACCGATATTGCCCGCAATCACCTCACCAAAGCTAATGCCAATGCCGTTATACAGCAACATTTTGCCTTCCTGCTGCCACTGTTGCCGCAAGTCAGCCAAAGCCTGACGCATGGCCAGAGCCGCCCGAATGGCACTCATGGCATCATTCTTTGGCCCCTGGGAAACGGGTGAACCAAACTCGGCCATCACCGCATCGCCAATAAACTTGTCAATGGTGCCCCGGTTGGCGGTGATGGCTTCCACCATGGCATTGAGGTAAGTGTTGAGTTGGGTAACCAGTTGTTGCGGAGAGAGTTTGTAGGAAAGGGTGGTAAAGCCGCGAATATCGCAGAACAGAACGGCAATCTGGAGATTACGCCCCTGCAGGAGGGTTTGAAAATCCTCCGGCTGATTCAAAATCTCCTGTACAATCGGAGGGGATACATACCGCTCAAAGGTTCGCCGCAATTTCAGTTTTTCCAACTGGTCACTGACAGCCCCAACAGCCAGATAGGACAGTCCCACCAGGGCGATCGCCACAGCTGGCACAACCACCGGCAGAATCAGGCCGCCGTAGGTAAAGCTAAAGTAGCCAATTCCCAACCAGACAATGGCGATTCCCAGTGCCGCCAGAGATTGCAGGGCCGATCGCCGGGAAACCCACCTCAGCCCCCATCCGATCGCCGCCACCCCCAGAAAAACCAGGATCCCCCGCCACCGGGCATCAGGCATCAATTCACCAATGGCCCGTCCTTGCAACAAGGTAGCGATCGCATTGGCATGGATTTCCACCCCCGGCATTTCGCCAAAGGGAGTAGACCGAATGTCCTGCAACACGCCGGCCGTAGGCCCAATGAGCACCAACTTGTCTTTGAAGATCTCCTGCTTTTGCATCACAGCCCAGTTGCGGGGATACAACACATGCCAGAAGGACAGCGTCGGAAAAGTATTTTGTCCACCATAGAAAAATAGGTAATTCCCTTTGGGCGGCGCAAAGGGCAAACGGGCAGCCTGTAAACTGGCCTGATCAAACGGGACCAGTTGCGGTTGCGATCGCCGCAGATCCGGATCAATTTGATCTAAGTAAGCACTGGTAAAGCGGCGAAACTGGCCATCCGCTTCGGTCAAAAAATTAACCAGACCAATGGACTGGGGCTGGGTCTGAAACATCGGATCCGGGTAGACCAGTTGATCCAGTCCCCCCGCTGTTGTTTCAGAAGAGGCATAGAAGGCGGCCAGGGTAACCCGTCCGGCATATTTCTGCAGGACAGCCTGTAACTTTTGGTCATCCTTCGGATAATCGCTGGGCAGGTCAAATACCACATCCACTGCCACTGCCCGCGCGCCCGCCTGCATCAGGCGATCAATCACCACCGCATAGGCCGATCTCCGCCAGGGCCAGGAGGCGATCGGGGCCAGTTCTTTGATATCTCTGGAGTCCCGCCCCCGAGTCAAGGAGTCATCATCAATGGCCACAACCACCAGATTGGGTGGTGGCGCAACCGTCCCCCGCAGATTGAAAAACAGACTTTGGGTCTGCAACTCTAGCGATCGGATAAAGGGAAGATTTCCCCCCACAATCACACCCGCCAGGGTTGCCCAGGCGCCAACCAACAGAGAGCTAATTGCAGTCGGCGTGATACGTCGCATTGATCTGTTACGGTTCTATGGCACTGTTACGGTTCTATGGCACTGTTACGGTCCTACAGCATTAGAAGGGAAGACGAATCGGAATTGTGGGAATCGGTAGAGGAACCCTGACTGGAATTGGGAAGGGCACACCGGGGAACAACCGCTGGAAAGAATCGCGCACCTTGGAAAGACCTGGCAACTCCAGAGCAAAGCCATTAAACAAATTCCCTTTCAACAACTGGGTGAATTCTTCCTGAGTCAGTTTGATCACTAACCCCGGTTGCCCGGTTGGACTGACCGTCACCTGCTCCCCAGCCTTGACCACAACAGATTGTTGGTCACCTGGAGCCGCTTGCGTATCAGTCGGAACGGGACTGGCTTCAGGAGCGGGAGTCGGAGTTGGTTCCGGCGACGGACTGGGGGCCGGAGCGGGCACAAATGGAATTGGCAGGCTAAATTGCTTCGTCTTGGACTCGGTCTCGTCAGAGGCATCCTCATCTGTAGGGATCGCATCTGATGGAGAAACGGGCGCCACACTGACTTCCCCTTCCAGAACCTTAATATTGGCCTCACCAGCCGGATTCACCTCCATTAAATAGGTCGTTCCCCGCACACCGGCCACAATCGAAGCGGTGCAACCGTTGACCGCTCCATTGATCAATATCGTTCCCTGCCGCAGTCGGGCACATTGGCCAATGGTCAGAACTGACTGGTGCGCTAACCGGCCCACCGCCCCTGTATTAAAGACTAGTTCGGCCCGCGCATCACCGGTTCGAACTCGTTGGCCCTTATTGGCCTGGTCATTCACCTTCGCCGGTTTATTTTGAATGAAGACCTGTGAACTATCCAGAACCTGTGTCACTTTCGCGTTTTTGATGGCAGCCCCCTGGGCGGTGGAGCCGGTCTGCAACAGTAAAATCAGGCTGAGAACCAGCATAAAACTGAGTACGGCACGCTGATATTTTGGTTGTCTCATCAGAAACCTTGCGGCTGAAGGAATGAGGCTGAACATACGAAGCAATCTCCGGGGGCTTATCGGGTCTACCCTAGCTCTTCCTGGGGAATGGCAGGGATTACGGAAACAATCAGCAGGCGGGCAGGAAAATCTAGATGTCTTTCTACCCATATGTTCACAGGGATAAAATCCCAGTCCGCAAACTTTGGCTAGAGGATATGAAAATCCAAACAAGTCTTTAAATTGGGTGAGCTGATAAGCTGTAAAAAGAGTTTTCTACCATCAACCCTCAATTGATCTGGCATGGACTTGGCAAAAGTCTTCGCATCTGGCGGTGTGGTCATGTTTCCACTGTTGGGATTTTCCATCCTGGCAGTGGCGCTGATCCTAGAACGGATACGCTTTTGGTGGCAGGTTGCCAAGCGACAGGATCCATTTGTGCGAATTGTTTTAGGGTTATATCAGCGCAGTCCCCAGGCAGCCCTGCAACAGTTGGAACAGAATCGAGATTTGCCCATCGCCCGCATTTTCCTGGCAGCCCTACAACTAGACCAACCAACGCCTGATGAGTTTCGTCTGGCCCTGGAAAGTGCGGCCCAAGCTGAGATTCCCTTGCTTAAGCGGTTCAGCACCGTTTTTGAAACCATCATCAGTCTGGCTCCGTTGCTGGGCTTGCTGGGAACCATCCTGGGATTAATTTCTTCCTTCGCCTCTTTGAAAATCGGTGATGTGGGCGGGGGCAACACGATTGGTGTCAGTGCCGGCATTAGCGAAGCCCTTGTATCGACAGCCTCAGGACTCACCGTTGCCATTTTTACCCTTTTGTTTGCCAACACCTTTCGAGGACTGTATTTACGTCAGATTGCTCTGATTCAGGAATACGGCGGACAGTTGGAACTGCTTTACCGACATCGCTACGAACGAGGCCGGAAGCCCTATGCGCCTACCTGAAGAGCCGGATATTCCTCCGCAGATTAACATCATCCCCATGATCGATGTGATCTTTGCCTTGCTCACTTTTTTCATCATGTCCTCCCTGTATTTGACCCGCCTGGCTGGTCTGCCGGTTAATCTACCATCGGCAACCACAGCAGAAACCCAGTCCGCCGATCAAATTGCCATTACGCTGGATGCCCAGGGTCAATTAAGTTTGAATCGTCGGCCAGTTCGGTTGGAGGAGTTGCAAGCTCAAATACGGACTTTGATGAATTCCGCCCCAACGGCGATCGTGGTGATTAATGCTGACGAAAGGATCAGTCATGGGCAGGTCATTGCGGTGATGGATCAGGTTCGCCAGATCCCCGGTGCTAGACTGGCGATTTCTGCCAAACGACCCAACCAATAACCAAACAGCTTCGGGTCACCGATCAGATAGGGTATCCGCTCATCTCTTTGCCTGAATTCAATCATCGGAAATGGGCGATCGCATCCAGTCCCTCAGCAGTTAAAGCGGTGAAAGGAGAAATTCTGCCCGTAATAGGAGTCCCTTCACCGCTAGTCTTCTGATGTGGAGTGGCCCAATTTTAGGTCGTCTACTCTGCTTAGAGTTTAGATAGAGGAATCCATTTAACCTCTACCAACACTGAGATAGCGGAACCCAGCAGCTTCTAAAGTCTTCTGATCGAGGAAATTACGACCATCAATGATCACAGGTGTGTGCATCAGGCTAGCCATTTTGGCATAGTCCAGGTTCAAGAACTGTTGCCAGTCGGTTACCAACACCAGGGCATCACAACCATCCGCCAGACGTTCTGGATCGGTTTCGACAATCACATCGGACAGGCCATGGCGCAGGCCAGACTGCGAGACCACCGGGTCAAAGGCTTTTAGCTTGGTTCCCAAACGAGACAGTTGCTCAATAATGTTGAGCGCTGGGGCATCCCGCAAATCATCCGTATCTGGTTTGAAAGTCAACCCCAGTAAGCCAACCGTCTTGCCTTTGAGGATCTTCAAAACCTGTTGCAGTTTTTCAACCACGACCAGGCGTTGACGCTGATTCACGCTAACGGCCGCTTTGAGCAACTGAGCCTCGTAACCATAATCATCGGCCGTATGAATTAAGGCTGCCACATCCTTCGGGAAGCAGGAACCACCCCAACCAATACCAGCCTGAAGAAACTTACTGCCCACCCGAGAATCTAAGCCAATTCCTCTGGCTACCTGAACGACATCCGCACCAACGCGATCGCAGATGTTGGCCACTTCATTAATGAAACTAATCTTGGTAGCCAGGAAGGCATTGGCGGCATACTTAATCATTTCCGCCGAACTCAGGTCAGTCACCACCACCGGCACAGGTGGCAGTGTAGGGTCCACAGCATATCGACGGTTAACAATAGGCTCGTACAATTCCTGCATCAGGGCGATCGCCCGTTCACTGCCACTACCTAAAACAATCCGATCCGGATTAAAGGTGTCGTAAACCGCCGAACCTTCTCGCAGGAATTCTGGATTACTGACCACATCAAATTCAGGTTCCTTCGATACCCCTGAACCACGCTGGACCGACTCAGATGCACCCATTCCAGCTAATACAGGACTTTCAGCCTTGGCATATTGCTCCGCATAGCCATCCAGCACCAGCATTCTGACCCAGTCTCCCGAGCCAATAGGTACCGTAGACTTGTTAACAATCACCTTGTATTCGCAATTCAGGTGAGCCCCAATTCCACGGGCCACCGCTTCCACATAGCGGGTGTCACTCTCCCCAGAAGGCAGAGCAGGAGTTCCAACCGCAATAAACAAAATTTGACCATGCCGAACCCCAGCCCCCAGGTCCGTCGTGAACTCAATGTTGCCTGACTCAATGCAAGACTTGAGGATATCCGTCAGGCCCGGCTCAAAAATGGGGGACTGACCCGATTGCATCAGTTTGACTTTCTCTTCGTTATTGTCCACACAGATAACCTGGTGGCCTGTACGAGCTAAACAGGCTCCAGTCACTAAGCCAACATAACCCGTTCCGATAACACAAACACGCATAGCATCTTCCTCAAAAAACTTTAGTACGAATCAACTCTTGGAAGTAATCTGAATAGGTCTTCAATGAAGCGAGATCGGGCAGGAATTAGATCGAATTACAGGCTCCACCTGCCACCCCACGACTCCAACAGAAAACCCTTAGCTCCCCTGAGAAGACGTCTGAACAGTCGTGGACGGAGTAGAATTGGCATTCGTCAGACGGGCCCGAAAGTCATCAATGGTTCGCTGCAATCCCTCAGTGACAGGTACGGTTGGCTGCCAGCCGAGCCACTCCTTGGCGCGCGTAATATCTGGCTTGCGACGGCGCGGGTCGTCCTGCGGCAGTGGCTCGAATCGGATACTTAAGGTGGGATCCACCATCTGCTGAACCATCTGAGCTAACTGAAGAATCGTGTATTCATCTGGGTTACCCAAATTGACAGGCCCCATTTGGGTGCCATTCATTAAGCGAATTAGTCCGTCTACCAGATCGGATACATAGCAAAAACTGCGGGTCTGGTTGCCTTCTCCATAAACAGTTAGCGGTTTGCCCTGCAAAGCCTGAACCACAAAGTTACTCACAACTCGACCATCATTCTCCAGCATGCGAGGTCCATAGGTATTAAAGATACGGGCTACCCGAATAGACACATCATTCTGACGGTGATAATCAAAGGCCAGTGTCTCAGCAACTCGTTTCCCTTCGTCGTAACAACTCCGAATACCAATGGTATTAACGTTACCCCGATAGTCTTCGGTTTGCGGATGAACTTCTGGATCGCCATAGACCTCTGACGTTGAGGCCAACAGAAACCGGGCTTTGACCCGCTTGGCTAACCCCAACATGTTTAGGGTTCCCATGACGTTGGTTTTGATGGTTTTAACCGGGTTGTACTGGTAGTGAACCGGCGATGCCGGACAGGCCAGATGATAAATCTGGTCAACCTCTAGACGAATCGGTTCCGTAATGTCGTGACGAATCATCTCGAAGTAGGGATGTCCCAGCCATTTCACAATATTTCGTTTATGTCCGGTATAAAAATTATCGAGACAGATCACCTCATGACCTTCTAGCATGAGGCGATCAATCAGATGGGAACCAATGAAACCAGCACCGCCTGTTACAAGAATTCTCATAAATCTAGGGAAACCAATAGGATTTGCGGAAAGGGCTAACCGAAAATTTGAAGGGCAAGGAAGAATCCCATCTCACATGGTTGGGTGGATTAATCTAGCCCGTTGAACAATTTGTCAAAATCAACCGTAACAACAAAAATAGGCTAGTGTTCTGTCAAACCCTAATTTTAAGGTGAACCCATTGGCTCGTAGT
>CAZBTL010000220.1:0-7054 GCA_964494755.1 uncultured bacterium
TTAGTTCGCAATTTTTGACACAATCCAATGGCGAAAGTGCTTCATTGTTAAGCTTTCTGCTGGAGTCCCGGTGGCTGTTTCTGTGAAAAAGGCTGTATCCGTCCCCCAGCCACAGGCCACAGCATCCCCTCCCAGCTATGACGCCTATTGAAACTAAATCTCATTTAACTTATTGACTTTATTTCTCAAATAAATCTAGGATGATACTTAGCGTTTTGAGAGCTTTTTTAGACAGGCTTACCTGTTGGCATTGTTAAACGTAGGATTGGTAATGGTTTTAGTTAAGTTTCTAGGTTGGGGAACGGGGATTTCCCTTCTTTCTTTAATGGGTTTTACTTTCAATCAAAACTCCCCAGCACTTCGGACGATCGACAACACTGTGCCCGCGGCGGTTCGGCAATGGCTAGTTGCGGCTTTGATGAAATTGAACCAGCCTGCTAATAACAAATTGCTGCAAAACTGGTATAACTCCACGGAATTGGTCATTGTGAATCATGACCGTCACTTGGCGCCGATGAAGGAGGCATTGCAACGTGCTGGATTCCGACCTTAAGACGGCTGTCGCCATTGATTGCCGAGCGGTGGCAACGGCTTACCAGCCCACTTTACGGCGGCCTATTCTGAATGGCATTTCGTTCGCGATTCAACCGGGGGAATTTGTGGCGCTGCTCGGCCTTAATGGGGCTGGCAAGTCCAGTTTGCTGCGGGCGATGGTGGGCCTGACTGCCATCCAACAGGGTAGTCTGTTCGTGGATGGCATTCCCGTCACGCCCCGCACCCTGCCTCAAGTCCGGCGGCGGGCCGGTTTGCTGTTTCAGGGGGGCGGTCTGGTGCCTCAATTAACGGCGATCGAAAATGTTCTGTGTGGCTGTCTGGGCCATTATTCCAGTTGGCAGACTCTATGGGGCTTCAATAAGGCCGAGCGACGACGGGCCCTGGATTTGCTCAGTCAACTGGGTTTGCGGGAGCTAGCTTATCAGCGAACAGCCAATTTGAGTGGTGGGCAACAGCAGCGGGTGGCGATCGCTCGGGCGCTGATCCAATCACCAGACATTCTGCTGGTGGATGAACCGATTACCGGGCTGGATGTGCTGGCTACCCGACAGGTCATGGATACCCTGGCCGACCTGAACCGTCAGCAAGGGATTACTGTGGTCGCTGTCCTGCATGATTTGGCGATTGCTACCACCTATGCCCAGCGGGCGATTGTCCTGGAACAGGGGCAGGTTATCCACGATGGTGCTTGCCATTCCCTGCCGACCCAGTTGCTGCAGGCGGAAGCAACCTATAAAGTGGGAGCCTGAGGCGGGCGCAACCAGGGATACTGGATAGTGAAGTCAGGTCATCCGATGATGCAGGGCTGGAAATAAAGGAGACGGATGAAACATCTGAATGCTTTCTGGAAACAGGCTGCCTGGATTTGGCCGTTGGCGATTCTGGTCGGGGTGGTTCTGGTTTATGGTTGGGCTTGGCGGGGGCTGGCGGTGGATGTGCAGTCCCTGCGAGACAGTGCGCCCTACATGCTAGACTTCGTTTCCCGTCTACTTCCGCCCGATTGGAGCGTTCTGGACGTGGCCATTAAGGCTCTGGTGGAAACGGTACAGATGTCACTTTGGGGCACCACCATCGGCGCTATTCTGTCCATTCCGATCGCCCTCTTTTCCGCCCACAATCTGTCTCCTCGCTGGCTGCAACTGCTGGCCAATCTGTTGCAAAATGCCATCCGCTCGGTGCCGTCCATTATCCTGGGCTTGTTTTTTGTAGCGGCTACGGGGTTGGGCGCTCCAGCCGGTACTTTGGCCCTCAGTATCTACACCATCGGCTATCTGGGCAAGTTTTATCAGGAAGCGATCGAGGCAGTGGATTCCCGTTCCGTCGAGGCCCTGAAAGTAGCGGGCGCCTCCTGGCTGCAGTTGGCTCAATATGGCATCTTGCCCCAGGTGATGCCGTTGGCGCTGGGTTACACCCTGTATATGTTTGAGTACAATATCCGGTCGGCTTCGGTGCTGGGGGTGGTGGGAGCCGGTGGCATTGGCTTTGAGTTGGTGAATTACATTAAGGGCTTTGAGTACAACAAAGCCACTACCATGATGCTGGTGTTGCTGGTGGTGGTGACGTTGATTGATGGGCTGAGCAGTCAACTGCGGCGACGCCTGGAAGCGCAATAGGAAGGAGTCTGTGGTAAAAATTTGGCGACGCTTCTAGCGGTTTTAGGTTTTAGGTCTTAGGTTTTAGGTGTGAGGAATGGCTGGTTGATTTACCTTCCGGTCGATTAGGCGGGTTATGAAACTAACAACTCGGGGTCACTACAGCGTCAAAGCCTTACTGGATCTGAGTTTTCAGCCAGGCTATGGTCCGGCTTCGGTGAATGCGATCGCCCAGCGGCAGGACTTGCCAGCCCCCTACCTGGAAAAACTGCTGATTGAACTGCGGCGGGCTGGACTGGTGATCTCCCTGCGGGGATCCCAGGGCGGCTATCAACTGGCCCGGCCCCCCAGCCAGATTTCCCTGGGCCAGATTTTGGAGGCTGTGGGCGAAAGTGTGGATCCCCTACCACGGCACCAGCCCGATGATGCTCAAGTTGAGGATTGGGTTACCTTTACCCTGTGGAACCGATTGCACCAAAAACTGAAAGAAGCGCTCTACAGCATTTCCCTGGAAGACCTCTACTATGATGCCCGCAGTTGGCAGGCGGTCCAGGGGCAGGACAGCAGTTTTGTGGTGTAGGCAAGGGAATGCCCGTTGCCGGACAGAAAATCGCTAGACTGAAGAAACATTGGCTGAAACGGTCTTTGAAGGATAACGATGCCCCAGTTTCAGATTCAGGCCCCGTTTGAACCAACCGGCGACCAACCCAAAGCGATCGCCCAACTGGTGCAATCCATTCACCAGAGCCACCGCTTCCAAACCCTGTGGGGAGCTACCGGTACAGGCAAAACTCATACTATGGCGCGGGTGATTGAACAATTGGGTCGCCCCACCCTGGTATTGGCCCATAACAAGACCCTGGCTGCCCAACTGTGCAACGAGTTGCGGGAGTTTTTTCCCCACAACGCGGTTGAATATTTCATCAGCTATTACGACTACTATCAGCCGGAAGCCTACATTCCTGTCACCGACACCTACATCGAAAAGACAGCTTCCATCAATGAAGAAATTGACATGCTGCGCCACTCCGCCACGCGATCGCTGTTTGAGCGTAAAGATGTGATTGTGGTGGCCTCCATCAGTTGCATTTATGGCCTGGGGATTCCCTCCGAATATTTGAAGGCTTCCATTCCACTGAAAGTCGGAACCGAAGTGGACCAGCGCCAGATTCTGCGAGACCTGGCCTCTGTGCAATATAGCCGCAATGACCTGGATCTGGGCCGGGGGCGCTTCCGGGTGAAGGGCGACGTGTTGGAAATTGGGCCGGCCTATGAAGATCGGATTATTCGGGTGGAGTTTTTTGGCGACGAAATCGAAGCGATCCGCTATGTCGATCCGGTGACGGGGGCCACTCTACAAAGTCTGGAAGCGGTTAACATCTATCCGGCCCGCCACTTTGTCACCCCGGAGGAGCGGCTGCAAACAGCCTGCGATGAAATTCAGGAAGAACTGAAGCAGCGGCTGGCCGAACTGGAAAGTCAAGGCAAATTGTTGGAAGCCCAGCGGCTGGAACAGCGGACCCGTTATGACCTGGAGGTGTTGCGGGAAGTTGGTTTTTGTAATGGGGTGGAAAACTATTCCCGCCATCTGGCTGGACGGGCAGCCGGGGAACCGCCAGAATGTCTGATTGACTATTTTCCCAAAGACTGGTTGCTGGTGATTGATGAGTCCCATGTCACCATTCCCCAGTTGCAGGGGATGTACAACGGCGATCGCTCCCGTAAGATGACCCTGATTGAACATGGGTTCCGCCTGCCCAGTGCTGCTGACAACCGGCCCCTGAAGGCAGAAGAATTCTGGAACAAGGTTAACCAGTGTGTTTTTGTTTCCGCTACACCCGGTTATTGGGAACTGGAAATGTCCGGCGGGGAAATAGAGGTACGGCAGGAGGGCAGCAAACAGACCAAGTCTTATCAGGCTGGCACCGGACGGGTGGTGGAACAGGTGATTCGACCTACGGGCGTGCTGGACCCAGAGATTTTTGTCCGTCCCACCCAGGGTCAGGTGGACGATCTGTATGGCGAAATTCAGGAACGGGTGCAGCGGCAGGAACGGGTACTGGTGACCACCTTAACCAAACGGATGGCCGAAGACCTGACCGAATACTTTGAGGAACGGGGCATCCGGGTGCGCTATCTGCACTCCGAAATCAATTCCATTGAACGGATCGAGATCTTGCAAGACTTGAGACAGGGCAACTTCGATGTGCTGATTGGGGTCAACCTGCTGCGGGAAGGACTGGATCTGCCGGAAGTCTCCTTGGTGGCTATTCTGGATGCGGACAAGGAAGGGTTTCTGCGGGCCGAGCGATCGCTGATCCAGACTATTGGTCGGGCCGCCCGCCATGTCAGTGGTCAGGCTATCCTCTATGCCGACACCATGACCGATAGCATGGCCCGGGCCATTAGCGAAACCCAACGTCGTCGCGCCATTCAACAGGCTTACAACGAAGCCCACGGCATCACCCCCCAACCCATTGTGAGAAGGTCCAGCAATTCCATCCTGGCCTTTCTGGAAGTCTCCCGCAGGCTCAATGCGCAGGAATTGGAAAAGGTCTGCGAAGAAGTGGATGACCTGCCGCTGGAAAATATTCCCGATCTGATTACCCAACTGGAAGCCCAGATGAAGGAAGCGGCCAAGAAACTGGAGTTTGAAGAAGCCGCCAAGTATCGCGATCGCATTAAGCACCTGCGGGATAAGCTGTTGGGACGTTGAGCAACAGTCAGGTTTTGGGTGCGGGATTTTGGATTTTGGCAGTTTAGTCCTGCGCCCTTCCTGACATCCAACACCTGAGACCTGGCACCTGAGACCCCTTCCTCAACCCTGACTCAGTTCAATCAAGTTGCCATCCGGATCTTGGGTAAACAGCGCCGCCCGTCCAGAAGCACTCATCTGAATCGGACACTGGTGAGCCAGAAGTTGGGCTTTAGCGGTTTCCAAATCTGCCACCGAAAAGGCCAGATGCCGGTTACGACCCCATTTTTCTGGGTCTACCAGGTGGTCCGGTATCTGACTGGCCGTGATTAAATGGATCTGAAATCCCTCTATCTCGTACCAGATACCGGGAAACTTCAATGGGCGATCGATCTTGGCCAGGCCTAAGACCGTGCCATAAAACTGTTCTGCCCGCTCCAGATCAGACACTAAAATCGCCGCATGGAGACATCGGGTAATTTGCATGGTTCATCATCCTTATTTCGGAGCTTAGAGATCCCTCGCAACAGTGCATAGCCTCCGACGCTGGCAAGGGGTAGCAGAATGCCCCGTTTCCGGTTCTCCCCATTAGCAGCCGGCATTGAGAACGGTTGCCGCCGTCAAACTCAAAGCCGGAAACAGCGGAGAAACCAGCACCGCCTCCCCCTGGTAAACCTGCTCTTCATACAGGCCATCGACCCATTCCAGGATGGTCACTTTCTGGGCGAGCGGATCCACAATCCAGTACTCTGGAATGTGACGTCCAGCGTACTCCGTGCGCTTGTAGCGATAATCCCGGTTCTCCTGCCCAGGGCTAACGACTTGCACCACGAGCAACGGCGGCGGCATATCGTAGGTAATGAGAGATTGCCTTGCTCCCTCCAGGGCGATCGCAGCCGCTTCTGATAACACTATCAAATCAGGCTCCCTGGCTGTAGCCCGCAATCCGCTCACAGCAATTTGTGTTTTCATTGCGATCTGGTTTTCAGGAATGCCCAGGCGAACAAACTGGGCTAGCAGAAAGATGGCAATTTTGACGTTTAGTCGGCTCTCTGGTGGCATGGCAATCAGTTCCCCATTCACCAACTCGTAGCGGGTATCGCTGCCATCGTCATAGCTCAGATATTCCTCAAGGGTCATGGGGGGGGTGGTGATCGTCATGGCATTCACCTTGGCTGACGTGCAGGCTTCTGTGTTCCTATCCTATCGAAGGCTGCCACTTCGGGTAAACATCCGCTGATCTGCGTAAGTACTGGGTTAAATAAGATACGCACGGTTCAGCAGAATGGGATAGACTAAATCGATCGTAATACGCGCGCTGAAGTCCTGGTCAGCAAAGCCGTTCAGGCTGTCGATGTCAACCGCTTTGCCGTGATGTCAACCATGATTGAAGTGGTGCCAGGCTAATGGCTGTTGGCAATTACCGACTCGCGATCGCGTATTGCCTCAACTGCTCCTGGCATTGCCGAAAGGTATAGTTCACCGCGCCAAATAATGACTCCAGTTCTTGCAGGCTATAAAAGGTGAGATTACGGGTGAAAACGGTCGCTTCCAACTTGCCAAATTGCCAGGTGGTGCCGTTCGAGGTGATGCCAAAAACAGTGACCGGTGGCTCCTGGTTCAGGCGTTGGGCCGCGATCATCTCAGATAGGCATTGGGCCCAGGCCGTTTCAAAATTATCCTGTTTGGCTTCCACGAGCAGCAAGTATGGCTTATCAAACACAATTTTGCCCAGCGGCGATCGGCTGGCAAGGATGTATTCAGGGAAGCCGGTGAGGCGATTATCAAAGGTAAGGGCCTGGTGGCTCCAAAGAATGAACTGTTGACGGTAGTGTTTCCAGACTTCTTTAAGAACTGGATAAATTAGGTTTTCGCAGATGGCGAATTCAGAATTATCCACCACGCCTTCCCGCATCATCAGGGTGAGGTCATCCCGAAAGTAGTCAGAAACCGGAAATGCCAGGGGGGTCACGAAGTCAACTTCGTCGTACCGTACCTGAAATTCCTTGAGCACTGCCCCAATTGTTTTGAAATCGCTGTAAGACATGGTTGACCCATTACGCCGCACTTGTTTTCATCCTAGTAGAACTAGCCGACTGCAGCATTCCCTGATTGGCTGTTGCCCCAGGATCCGAAACTTACCTAACAACTTTACAGAATCATCTCTGATTGTGGGCGATCCGACTATGCCCAAGGTGGTGACCCGTGTTGG
>CAZBTL010000221.1:0-7019 GCA_964494755.1 uncultured bacterium
GATTTCAGTCCATTCAGTGGACTTTGTTCCGATAGACCGGGATTGGCAATCCCGGGCGGAATGCAATCGAGGCGAAGGGTCTTTTTATACTTTTAAAACATCCTCTCAGAGTCTCCTATTTCGTTGTCTATTGGTTGATTGAAAAATAACTGGAGCAAATGTCACAATCGAGCAAGACCCGGCATTTTTTCACCTTCACTGTTGCAGCCAATGGTTTCTACTTCTCTTGCTCCCCTCCCGGTTGACCTGTCTCGCATCCGAGCCGAAATCCAGGCCCTCCAGCCCGAACTGGTGCACTGGCGTCGGCAGTTGCATCAGAAACCGGAATTGGGGTTTCAGGAACAACTGACTGCTAATTTTGTCGCCCAGAAGTTGCAGGAATGGGGCGTTGAGCATCAAGTCGAAATTGCTCAAACTGGAATTGTGGCTTTAATTCCGGGGAACCGGCCAGGCCCCGTCTTAGCCATTCGGGCTGATATGGATGCCCTGCCGATTCAAGAAGAAAATGAAGTGTCCTATCGATCGCAACATGATGGCATCATGCATGCCTGCGGTCATGATGGCCATGTCACCATTGCGCTGGGAACAATTCGCTATCTGACGCAACACCCACCCGATTTTGCTGGCACCCTCAAATTTATCTTCCAACCCGCAGAAGAGGGACCGGGAGGGGCAAAGCCCATGATTGAAGCGGGGGTGTTACGGAATCCGGATGTGGATGCCATCATCGGACTGCATTTGTGGAATAACCTGCCGTTGGGAACGGTGGGGGTGCGCAGTGGAGCCTTGATGGCGGCGGTGGAGTGTTTTCGCTGCACCATTCACGGCAAGGGTGGGCATGGCGCGATTCCCCAACAGACCATTGACTCGGTGGTGGTGAGTGCCCAGGTGGTGACTGCCTTACAAACGATTGTGGCCCGAAATGTGAACCCGATTGACTCTGCTGTGGTTACGGTGGGCGAACTCCATGCTGGAACGGCTACTAACGTAATTGCCGACTCGGCTTACATGAGTGGTACGGTACGGTATTTTAATCCGGCCTACGAAACCTACTTTGGTCCCCGAATTGAGCAGGTGATTGCGGGAATTTGCCAGAGTCACGGAGCCCACTATGAACTGGACTATTGGCGGCTGTATCCATCTGTGATCAACGATGGGGCGATCGCGGCCCTGGTCCGCTCCGTTGCGGAAACTGTAGTGGAGTCGCCGCTGGGAGTGGTGCCCCAGTGTCAGACCATGGGCGGCGAGGATATGGCTTTCTTTTTGCAAGAAGTGCCCGGTTGCTACTTTTTTTTAGGATCTGCTAACACAGAAAAAGGGCTGGCCTTTCCCCACCATCATCCCCGCTTCGATTTCGATGAAACAGCCCTGGCCATGGGAGTCGAAATCTTTGTTCGCTGCATTGAGAAGTTTTGCCGCTAATGGAACTTGACGGGAGGTGGCTGATCTGTGGGGGAGAGGCGTGCGTCGCAAGTCTATTACGTTGCACCCCAGTCCGGTTGACGGCTTTCAATCATCTTTGCAGCCCTATCCAAGTCTCTTATCAGTCTCCTCAAAGTTAGTGGTTAGTTTGGTGACGCCGAGCAATTTGAATCAGTAACCGCAAGGCTTCATTCACAGAAGTATCTGTCGGAAAGGCTTGGGCAATGTCAGGCTCTAGGAGAACTAAGTTAGTTCCAGAACGGTATTGCTCAACATATTTACCTCTTACGCCGCCTGCCATTTTGGAGAAGTCGTACTCAGGGCGTAGTTCATCTTCCAATTCATCAGCTTCCTTCTTCATAAAACCTCCTTTCCTGGCGCGTGGCTCTTCGAGCACTAATAATTCGAGTGCGGTTTTCACGGTCAGTGTGGGAAACAACCAGTACTTGCCCGAACCTTGATATTCCAATGATAATGTAGCGGTTTTCCCCAACAGAATGATCAGGGTCAGGAAACGTTACAGATAAAGCGTCGTTAAATACGGTTGCAGCCTCCTGAAAAGAGACATTGTGCTTTTTCAGATTAATAACAGCTTTGTCTGGATTCCACTCAAACTCCATAAAGAAACTCGAGTTGCCGACACCTTTCGCAATAGCACAGATGGATCAAAGCTCAACAGAAACGGCTCTGGATCCATTGCTGGACTCGTTGCCAAAGCCAGATCAGCCGTTCTTCTAACCACAGCAGCGTCAGATCCAGCCAACGCAGCAATTTTTCTAGGGGCGGTTGGACATAGCCCAACAGGGTGGCATCCGCTTCAATGTAGTCTGGTTGACTTTCCACCGAGGCAGTGCGTTGGGTTTGGGCCAGGCCAGCTTCCGATTCTCGCAAGGCTGCTGCCGCCTGTTGGGTAATGGAGGTTTCGGGACGAAGGGTGGCAGTGGCCGATCGCACCTGTTGCTTCAGTTGCTCCAGCCAGGCAGCGGCCAACTCGGCTCCAGGGAACGGAAGTTCTGGTGGTTTCCCTACTGGAGGTGGGGGCAAGGTTGCGGCAGGTAGGTCAGCAGCAATGGGGGCGATCGCCGCAGCGGGGATGCTAGACAAGACCATCTGGGGGGCTGCCGGGGCAACCGGGAGGGGGGCAACGGGTGCCAGTAGCGGCAAGGTCAGCGTTCCACTGACGATGGCTGGATCTGACATCGAACTGGCTGTCACAGTCGAATCGAGCGTCACAAAGGGAGTGGCTGCGATCGGTCCAGCCGTAGCGGTAAGGTCAGATTCCAGTTCTGCTTCACCGGCATCCTGCACCTGGGTAGCCGCCAGAAAACCCAAAATCGTCGTTGACAGGGTATCTCCCAGTCGGTGCACCAGATCCGGCAATTGCTGCAACCAATCGGCGGCAATGGCTGCCCCTGTGGGGGGGAGGGAGGGGGGCAGGGGCTGATCGGCAGTGGGGCGGATGCCCGCCGCAGTCGCAGCCGGTAAGGGAAGCAATTCCGCTTCTCGGAACAGATTGGCCGCGATCGCCAGGGGGCTGCCCTGCATCCAGGCCATCAGCCGATAAAATAACCGCACGGGCAACAGCACATGGGGATTTTCCAGCGAGGGACGGAGACGGGCAAAGGCCTGCCGAGTGGCCAGTTGGACTCGTTGCACCCGGCCATAGTTGGCCACCTCCCAGATGATGCGTCGCCGCACCATCTCCTGCTGTGCTGGCGTCAGGATATCCAGAATCTCATTGTGATGGGTCACCAAGGCCAGCGATCGGGTCTGCAGCAGGGTGACCACTCCCCGAATGGGCTGGGTCGCCTCCATGGCTGGCAGTCCAGCCATGGCCGGTAAACTCGGTTGGGGCCGAAGGACTTCCCTGGCCAGGATGCTGACCACCCGAGCCGAACGGACAGTCAACGCCCATAGTTCCTGACCGACCAGCAGCAGTGGACCGGTTTGCTGGAGCGCCAGTTGACCCGGTGTGGCAATGGCGTCAGGCTGGGGAAACCAGCGACTAATCCAGGCACGCATCCTGGCAGTCAGACTACCCCACAGTTCTGGTAAAGGTTGGGATGCTGGCAGGGATAGGGTATTGGCAACCGGACCGGCCAATTCCGCTGCTTCCCTGGCGGCCAGTTCCGCAACAGGCGTGGGATGGGTCAGGTGTTGGACTAATTGCAGGACATTGTGCAAGGGCGCTTCGGCGGTCAGTGGGCGAGGGGCCAGTTCCGGTATCCGGGTGGGGGAAGCAACCCCCGGTTGGTTGATGGGATTCTCGCCAATGGCCGCCCGCAGCCGTGGCAGGTTCAGTTCAATGGCCTGCCGGATCTGGGCTCCCAGCAAACGGGATGACTGGAATACGACATACACCGGATACAGCACTGCTTGAACTGTCCAGGCGGCGGTGACCTTGAGGTGACGGAGGGCGATCGCCCCCTGATCCAGCCATTGTCGGGTCCGGCGCGTCACCTGACTAAGAATTCTGCTTTGATAGGGACCGGATTGGA
The DNA here is from genome assembly GCA_964494755.1 of uncultured bacterium. Classification (GTDB taxonomy): domain Bacteria; phylum Cyanobacteriota; class Cyanobacteriia; order Leptolyngbyales; family Leptolyngbyaceae; genus CAZBTL01. The sequence goes on from CAZBTL010000221.1 coordinate 3,921, forward strand.
ATAGAGACATGGCAGCCACTCCACGACAAGGGAAAGGAATACAGTCCAGGGGACTCAACCGATCAGACCTGGTCCAACTGGCCGCCTGATTGCCCAAACACTTGCACCAACCCAGCGAACCACCGAATGGACCGGAAAAGCAGTTTATTTCTCTGATCAGGAAAAGTTACCAGATTATCTATCAGCGCTCAGGCTCGAACGGGCTGACCAGAGCAACCGGTTATCAGCCAAACTGCTTTACTGCAAATGGTATCAGACAGAGTCATCTCGGAAACATCTGTCTTTTCAGAGCCTAGTGCAGCGTCAACTCTAGAAATTAGGGTTTGTAGTCAGCGCTTCAGCGCTAAAGCGCCGACTACGAGCCAATGGGTTCACCTTAAAATTAGGGTTTGACAGAACACTAGCCAGCAGCCAGCAATCGGCAGGGTTTTCATCAGATCCACTCAATCCGGGCAGAGGAACCTGCCAAGAAGTACTCCGGAACCGCTATACTAGGTAAGTTTTGCCGCACAGACGGGAACCTTGGGAATCGATCTTCGCAGCTACGTTTATATTGACCGCCTGCAACAGCAGCATGCCGCTTATCTGGGAACAGTTTCGCTCGGCTTCCTGCCCTTGCCGGGAGATGCTTCCCTGTGGATAGAAGTTTCACCTGGCATTGAAATTAACCGGATTACCGACGTGGCCCTCAAGTCTGCCGTGGTGCGTCCAGGGGTGCTAGTGGTGGAACGATTGTATGGCTTACTGGAATTGCACTCCACTAACCAGGGCGAAATTCAAGCCGCAGGCAGAGCCATTCTGAGTTTGTTGGATGTGCGGCGGCAGGACTGTCTGAAGCCGAAGGTGCTTTCCAGTCAGATTATTCGCAACATCGACGCCCACCATGCCCAGTTGATTAACCGCAATCGTCGGGGGCAGATGATTTTGGCCGGACAGACTCTCTATGTGTTTGAAGTAGAACCGGCGGCCTACGCAGCCCTGGCAGCCAATGAAGCGGAAAAGGCGGCGCTGATTAATATCTTGCAGATTTCTGCCGTCGGTAGTTTTGGCCGACTGTATTTGGGGGGGGAAGAACGGGACATTATTGCGGCCTCCGGAGCCGTCCTGGAAGCCATGGAAAATGTGGCAGGCCGGGAACAGGCTGGTAATGTCCGGCGGGAATGAGACACGATGGCAAACCCGGAACATCTGCGATGGCTAAGGCGTGGCTGGAGCCAGTGGCGTCAGTGGCGGTTGGAACACCCGGATGAGAGTCCCGATCTGAGTGATGCCGATCTGAGCTGGGTGGATCTGAGCGGCTATGATCTGCGCGCGGTCAATCTGCGGGCAGCCCGGTTGGTGCGGGCCCGTCTGACTGGAGCCAATCTGGCTGGGGCAGTCCTCAATACCGCCGACCTGACTGAGGCCAATTTGCACCGGGCGGTTCTCAGTCAGGTGGAGGGAGTCAATGCCATCCTGGTGCGGGCGGATCTGGGTCAGGCGATCGCCGTAGGGGCTAACCTAATTGGGGCGGAACTGAAACAGGCCAACCTGCAACGGGTGGATTTCCATCAGGCCAACCTGATTGCGGCGGACTTGTATGGAGCCAATTTGCGGCAGGCCAGCCTGGACGAAGCCGACCTGCATCGAGCCAACCTGAGCCAAGCCGTTTTGATGGCGGCCAATCTGTGTCTGGCTAATCTCAGCCGCGCCAATCTATACCGGGCAGAACTGAGCCAGGCTACTTTGTATCGAGCCAACTTACAAAAAGCCAGCCTTCTGGCTGTTTGTGGAACGGGGGTTTGTTTCTCCAGGGCCGATTTCAGCGAAGCCAACCTGACCCAGGCCAATTTTTCCTGGGCCGATTTGAGTCGAACCAGCTTTACTGGAGCCGATTTGCAAGGCGCTAACCTGCGGGGAGCCAATTTATTCGCCAGTGATTTAAGTGGGGCAAAGTTGCTGGCAACCAATTTCCGGGGTGCCAATTTAATCCAGGCCAAGCTGGAGTCCGCCAGAATGGAGGGATCCATCTGGGACGATGCGATTCTGGATTCCACCGATCAGAGATCTATCCAGATTTTTTTTCAGGGCTAAAAACCCTCAAACAATCACCCCTATCAACCCTCCAGCCTCTCAACTGAAAGTTAACCCACTACCCGTCACCGGCGACTCAAAGGAGCGTAGCTGACTGCCAAAACCTGAGTCCTGTGACGATCCCATTTTTTCTCCCTGTATAGGTAATAACGGCTGAACCTCAGTGGCAAAACCCTGGTTATTTATGCTACATCTATAGCAATTTTCCTGAGCCCCCCGGTTTGCAGGCGAATCAGTTAAGGAGATTTTTAGGAATGAATCTACCCGTTGATCTGGGCTTCGACTTCGCTCAGCCCTCAAATTCCGAGCGTTGAGCGAAGTCGAAACGCGAGAATTCAGGTATTTTCTTTAGCAGAAATCTCCTAAGGAGTGTCCCATCCAACCCCCATCTTTTTTCTTTTACCCCTGCCAATGAAGGCACAAGAGGTTTTAAGACGCTACGCCAACGGCAACCGCGACTTCCGCAACGCCAACCTGCGCGGCTGCAACTTTAAAGGCCAGGATCTGTCTGGGGCGGACTTCAGCGGCGCGGATATTCGGGGCGCCAACTTTAGTCGCGCCAACCTGCGCGGGACCACCTTCAGCGGCGCCAAAGCCGGATTGCAAAGACGGTGGTTCCTGGCGCTGCTGCTCTGCTCGCTGCTGCTGGCTGGGTTGTTTAGTTTTTTTGCCAATGTTTTCAACGCAGTATTTACCGCGTACTTTTTCACACCTGAGTTTATCAAAGACTATACCCTTCTGCCTGGCGTACTGCTGCTTCTGATCCAAGTCGCCATGATCACAGCCATTCTCCGCTACGGCCTGACGGCCAGGGCGGTGATGGCGATCGCAGGCGCAGTCGCAGGCGCAGTCGCAGGCGCAGGCGCAGTCGCAGTCGCAGGCGCAGGCGCAGGCGCAGGCGCAGGCGCAGGCGCAGGCGCAGTCGCAGTCGCAGGCGCAGGCGCAGGCGCAGGCGCAGTCGCAGTCGCAGGCGCAGTCGCTTTGCTGGCTAGCTATGTGGCCTGGCGAGCCTTGAGGGGGGATGAA
>CAZBTL010000222.1:0-6976 GCA_964494755.1 uncultured bacterium
TTAAGCGCAATGTCCATTGACAGAAATAGTTCTGGAACAATTTCTGTGCTCCGGAGGTCAGCAATCTTAACAAACAGTCGATGTATGTTTTTGGAGAACTCTCTCATGTTGTATTCTTCTGCCTGGAAATCGGGAGCAGCAACTTTAGCAGTTTTCGGGTTGGCAACCGGCACGGTTGCGCCGCTAGTTGTGCAGGCTCCCGGATGGGCTCAAACTACCTTTCCAGATGTGGCATCCAGTTATTGGGCCGCGGATTTCATTCAGGCATTGGTTGCCCGTGGAGTTATTGCAGGCTTTCCGGATGGAACCTTTCGGCCGGAAGATCCGGTCACCCGCGCCCAATTTGCCGCCATGTTGAATCGGGCTTTTACTATCGCTCCGATTCGAGAGCCAGTTAATTTCAACGATGTTCCAGCCAATTATTGGGGCCGCGCGGCTATTCAGCGAGCCTATGCCATGGGCTTTATGGCCGGTTATCCGGATGGCACCTTCCGGCCGGATGAAAATATTCCCCGGGCTCAGGTGCTGGTTTCTCTGGCCAATGGGCTGGGTTATAGCAGTACTGCACCCGTGGATACCGTTCTGGCTGTTTTTAGCGATAGCGATCGCATCCCAAACTATGCTCGTCCCAGTGTGGCTGCAGCGACGGAAAGGCGGATGGTGGTTAACTATCCTGATATCAAGTTTTTGAACCCTAATCAGGTGGCAACTCGGGCTGATGTGGCTGCTTTCCTTTATCAGGCCATGTATAGCCAGGGACGGGTGCCTGAAATTGCCTCTTCTTACATCGTTGCTCCCCCGATCGCCCAAATTAAGATTCCGGCTGGAACAGCCCTGCCGGTGGTCTACGAAGGTCCAGTCATCCAACTGCCACCGAATGCCACCCAACCTGTTCCTGCAACCGTAAAAGTGGCGCAAAACATTGTGGATGCCCAGGGGCGAGTGTTGATTCCAGCCGGTTCTAGCATAATCGGCCAATTGCAACCCGCTGATGGGGGCGCCCGTTTTGTCGGTCAACAGTTGGTGATTGGCTCCTTACAACAACCTCGTTCCGGTCAACCGATTGAAATCAGCGCCAGTACGGAAGTGATCAAGCCTACTACCGTTGGGGGTGGTGGGGTGAACTGGGTGAATGTTGGGATTGGTACGGTTGTGGGTGCTGGAACTGGGGCTGGGATTGCTGGTGTGACCGGCGATCGCACCATCCAAGCTTGGGAACCGCTCACGGGTGCAGCCGTAGGAGGCTTGTTAGGAGCCTTTTCCGGCAAGAATCAGGGGACTACGCTGGTGGTTCTGCCGACCAACTTCGGGTTGTCCCTGACGCTGGACGCGGATCTGGTGTTGCCGCTGGCAGGTAAATGAAGACCGTTGTCCCAGGGTTTGGAGTGGTTGGAAGACTTGTTTGTAGCTTCAGCAACTCCGGATCCTGGGTTGGACTCTGTACCCGGATTTGCCCGTGCATTTGCTGAATCAGGGAGCGGGCGATCGCTAGCCCCAATCCTGTACCAGGAATCTCCGATTGGGCTTGGACACCTCGATATCGTCGTTCAAACAAATGGGGCAGATCTGCAGCGGGAATTCCCGGCCCGGTGTCGCTGATCGCCAGTTCTATCCAGGGTTGTCCAGTCTCTGGTAACCAGGCTGCGGCACATGGAGACACCAAAGTGGTTGAAATGCGGATATGGCCACCAGCAGGCGTGTACTTCAACGCATTTTCGACTACGTTCTGAATGGCTTCCCTTAAGGCTGCTGGGTTAGCCTGGATAGATAGGGTGGGGGTTGGCAGGTCTGTGAGAAGCGTCAGATCTCTATCCTGCGCCATGGTTTGGGCCGAGATTAGCAGTGGCCATAAAATTTCGGAGAGATTACAGGCAACCAGCGGTAACGGTGTGTCAGATAACCCGATCAGGGCCGGTGGTGCGCCTGAGACGGCCAGAGGTGTAGAGGATTCCCTCTGGGCCGGTAAGGCATGGGACGGTGTTTCAAGGGCGGGGGGCAGGAGAGGAATTGTAGAAGAAGACTGTTCCTGTTTCTGAAGCGTAGCTTCTAACTGCTGCGACAGTTCCTTCAAACGAGTTGCTTCGCGGGCAATGCTATTGACCACATCCCGATTCGGATCGCCCGGCAAGAGTCGCTTCAGGATGAGCTTACTGAATGTCTGAAGGGCTGTCAGGGAATTACGAAACTGGTGTAATAGATTATCCAGTAAGTCCCGTTGTTGCTCCTGGAACTGTCGCTGTTCATGCTTTTGTTGTTCCAGCCATTGATATCGCTGATCTAACACACAGGCCAGCGCCAGCGTATTGGCGATCTCTTGAATTTGGGTCTGTTCCCAGGTCGTCCAGGCCCGATCCTCTCGTCCGACAACCAGCAGACCCAGGACAACGCCGTCGTGGAGTAAGGGCAAAACAAGCTGGCGCTGAGCGATCAGGGCAGACTGAGAACCTGATGCTTGACGTTCATGGATTGGACGAGAAGATAGGAGCGATCGCTGGGTGGTCAGATGGTTGCCGGTTGATACGGATGAGCCATCCTGGGATTGATTGAGTCGGCGGGGGGATGTTTCAACTGGGGCGATTGACTGATCAGGGGTGCTGGCCCGAATTGCTAACGGCGAAGAAAACAGATTGGCCCGCTCTACTTCCAAGGTTACGGCCGTTTCAGGATAGGCAATGACGGGTACGAGCTGAGTCTCTGAACCATCTGCCAGACCACGGGTCAGATACACAATACTGAGTGATGCCCCTAACCCTTGTGTGAGTAAGGTCACCTGGGCCCTGCAGAGGGCAATAAATTCTGAGGTCGTAGGCATCAACATGGAACCAGCGCAAAATGTAACCAGGGCAAAAAGAGTGATGATTTAAGAGACACCAATCTTGCCAGCGATAACTGGCTGGCTGCCGCAACAAGTATTTCAATGATGTCTCAAATCTGGCAATTTTGCTGAGAATCTGGCTAGGGGGGAACACCCCAGGCAACCTTGTTGCACGCTTCAATTTTGAAAGAAGTCTTCCACAATCTTCAAAATTCGGTCAGCGGCGTATCCATCGCCAAAGGGATTCACCGCCATCGCCATGGCTTCATAGGCAGTTGGATTGGTCAGCAAATTTGCTGCGGCCGCCAGGATGTCGTCTGGATTGGTGCCAACCAGGCGGGCTGTGCCAGCGGCGATCGCTTCTGGGCGTTCGGTGGTTTCTCGTAACACCAGCACTGGTTTGCCCAGACTGGGGGCTTCTTCCTGAAGACCACCTGAATCGGTTAGCAAGAGATGGCAGCGCTGAATTGCCCCCACCAGTTCGGCATAGTCCAGCGGTTCGGTTAAAAAGACCCGAGGGTGGTCGCCCAGAACCGCTTTGAGGGGGTCTCGCACGGTTGGGTTGCGGTGTAGGGGAAGCAGCAACGCCGTGTCGGGAAACTGATTCAAAACCTTGAGGAATCCCTGGGCAATATCCTGCAAGGGAGCGCCCCAGTTTTCCCGGCGGTGGACCGTGGCCAGAATCACCCGATACTGTTGCCAGTCGAGGTTAGGCACCTGGCAAACGGGCTGCTGTTTCGCCACCGAGAGGAGAGCATCAATAACAGTATTGCCGGTTTGGTGGATTTGACCCAGCACTCCCGATCGCTGCAAATGTTCTACCGACTGGGCCGTGGGTGCAAAGTGCAGTTGGGTTAGTTGGGAGATCAGCCGTCGATTAGCTTCTTCTGGATAGGGATTGTAGAGATCATCGGTCCGCAGTCCAGCTTCCACATGCCCCACCGGGATTTTCTGGTAGAAGGCCGCCAGGGCCGCGGCAAAGGCGGTGGTCGTATCTCCCTGTACCAGCACCAGCCGTGGCTTAAGGTCACGAAACAGTTGTTCCAACCCCTGTAAACTCCAGCAGGTGATATCGGTCAGTGTTTGTTGCGGTTGCATGATGGCCAGGTCGCGATCGGCCGTCAGGTTGAACAGTTGCATCACCTGATCGACCATCTCCCGGTGCTGGCCAGTCAGAATCACCTGGGTTTCAAATAGTGGAGAGGCCTGAAATTTCTGAATAACTGGCGCTAATTTAATTGCTTCGGGACGAGTTCCCAGAATGATGCTGACTGGGATAGCAGATTTCACCATGGATTACCTGGCCTTGGATGCGGAAGCTGCAAGCTGACAAGCTAGCCCTTGGGCTGACGCTCCCTATCCTAGCAGGAGTCTTTCGCCTGCCCCAATCCAAGCATAATTGGCTTGGACTGGAAACTTTGTGGCGGATTGATCGGGCGGGTGGAAGCGTCTTTCCCTACAAGGTTGGGTTGATCTGTCGAGCATAATGCGTTGACTCCAGGAACAAATGCTGGGATATTGGGCGTGTTAACTTAACAAAAAGTTAATTGACATTGATTATTGACATTGATTTCCGATCTGCCATCGAGTATTGCTGACTCCCCATGGTGCAAAAGAAAGATTCTCCAGTTATTTCTCTGGCCCTCCTACTAGCGCTGGTCACCCATCCAACCCTGGCATCCCTGAAGCCGGATTCAGCTCTGGCCCAATCGCCGTCTCCTACGCCAGTTGTGCCACCGAACGTCTCTGAAGACGCCATTGTGGTGATTGATGGGTCTGACAGCATGCAGGTGATTAATCAGTCCCTCAAGCAGCGGTACGAGCAGCAGTATCCCGGTAAGCGGGTAGACCTGAATGCCAATGGTACTCCGGCGGCTTTGAAGGCGTTGTTAGCCGGGAAGATTGACCTGGCGGCCATTGGTCGTGGGTTATCTGCTGAGGAAAAGGCGCAGGGGTTACAACAATCTCCGATTAGTCGGGAAAAGATTGCGATCGTCGTCAGTGCCCAAAACCCTTTTACGGGGAGCTTTAAAGATGAGCAATTCGCAGCCATGTTTCGGGGTGAAATTACCGACTGGCAGGAAGTTGGCGGCTCTCGTGGAACCATCCGCTTTATCGATCGCCCGGAAAGCAGCGATACCCGTCAAGCATTGCGGAACTATCCAGTTTTTCAGGCGGCACCCTTCCGGTCCGGCCCAAAGGTCGTCCGGTTAAGTCAGGACAGCACGGCGGATCTGGTGAAACAGTTGGGACCCGACGGAATTGGCTATGCGATCGCCAGTCAGGTGATCAATCAACCGGGTATCCGGATTGTCCGCATGCACAATACCTTGCCTGACGATCCCCGCTATCCCTTTTCCCAGCCCAGAGTGTATGTTTTCAAGGGCAGTCTGAAACCGGCAGCCCAGGAGTATTTAGGGTTTGCCTCAACCGCCCAAGGGCAGGCGGCTGTGCAGGCAGCCAAACAGACAGAAGCCGCATCTGTAACGGCTGGCAGTGCTACGCCAATGGAACCGACTGCGGCGGCAGTGGCTCCAGATGCAACCCCAGCGGCAGACGCTCAAAAAGATCGGATTCCAGGCTGGTTACCACTACTGCTGCTGGCGCTGTTGGCCCCACTGCTTTGGTGGTGGAAAAATCGTCAGGGGGCCGTGACTGAAGGTGCAGTTCCTGCTGCCGCCCCCATTCCTCCAACAACAGCAACGACACCGACACCTGTGCCCCCGACACCTGTGTCCCCGACACCTGTGTCCCCTGCACCCGAACCCACGGCTGTTGTTCCCGAACCAGTGCCGCCCCCAGTGGCCGAACCAGCGCCGCCTGCGCCAACACCTATTGTTCCATCGGTCGCGACACCGGCAGAGGCAACGGCGCCAGTGGACATGACAAAACTGGCTGGTGCAGCGGCTGTCGCAGCAGCAGGGGTTGCTGTCTGGTCTGCTGTGACCAGCGATGATAGGGCTCAAACGGACGTGGAAGCAGCCAAGTATGACGTCGGTCAGGATGACCGCACTGGGGGAGACCTGGCCAGCGTGGATGCAGGTTTGGCCGATTTGCCAGATGGTTATGGCGAGAGCCGCATTACCCTGTTACCTCGGGATCCGCAGTGGGCCTATGCCTACTGGGATGCGCCCAACGAGCAGCGGGAAGCCGTGAGACGACAGGGTGGCAGCCGATTGGCCCTGCGCTTCTATGATGTGACTGATGTTGACCTGAACACCCAGAGGCCGCACAGCGTTCAGCAATATGAATGTGATGAACTAGCGCGAGATTGGTATTTGCCCGTGCCGGTCAGCGATCGCGATTATCTAGTGGAATTGGGTTATCTAACCGACGATGGCCGTTGGTTGATGCTGGCCCGTTCCAACCAAATCCGAATTCCTCCTACTTACCCATCCGATTGGTTTGAGGACCAGTTCCTCAACATCTCCTGGGATGAGGATCTGCGCGGTAAAACCTTTGCCACCCTGACGCCACCGGATCGACGGCAAGCAGGCAGCAGCCCGGTGTCGGATCAGATCTTTGCAATGGCTCAGTCTGCGGAAGCTCAGCGGTTAGCCGGTTCCCTGTTTGGTTCTATGCAACATGTGGCCGGTTCCCTGTTTGGTTCAGCCCAGATGGTGCCATCCCAGGCCATCAGTTCCTATGTCTTTCCCTCTGGGGTGGGCATGTGGGCTTCTGGGGCAGGACTGTGGGCCTCCGGCGCAGGCATGTCTGGCGTTGGATTTTCGGCCTCAGCACCGCCGATTCGCTCCCGCAAGTTCTGGCTAGTGGCGGATGCGGAACTAATTATCTACGGGGCCACCGAGCCGGATGCAACGGTTACCATTGGCGGCCGACCAGTGCAATTGAATCCGGATGGCACTTTCCGGTTCCAGATGTCCTTCCAGGATGGCCAATTGGATTTCCCGATTCTGGCAGTTGCGGTTGATGGGGTGCAGACCCGCGCCATTCATCTGAAGTTCAATCGTGAAACCCCCATTCGCCGGACCAATACGAAGGAAGAGGCAACGGACGAGTGGCAGCCTTAAGGCCTGATATTGGGTGGCCTTTGCTGAACAATTCTGCTTCTGGTATGGCGATCCGATCAGGATTGTGAAAGGTTTCCGCAGGAAATCCTTTTCACAAAGCCCTTTTTAACGGAGCTTTATGGCCAATCTA
>CAZBTL010000223.1:0-6947 GCA_964494755.1 uncultured bacterium
GAGTCAGATATAGCCCTATTCCTCAGAACCCGCTCACCGTATAGTGATCAGATAGGCATTTGAGGTAGTTGGCAGCGGATGATCAGCAAAGTAGTTCTGATTACAGGAGCTTCCGCCGGTATTGGCGCTGGATTGGCCCTGGCCCTGGCCCAGCGGTTTCCCGGTATTCGGCTGGTACTGACCGCTCGTCGGGCTGACAAACTGGCCGAAATTGCCGAGCAATGTCAAAAAGTTGGAGCCGAAGTCCGGGTGATTGTGGCCGACCTAGCCCAGATTGATCAGGTGCAGACCCTGGCCCAACAAACGCTAGAGCAGTTTGGCCAGATAGACATCCTGGTCAACAATGCTGGTTATGGTCAGATGGGGCCGGTGGAGTTGATCCCGATCGCCGCCTGTAAACGCCAGTACGATGTCAATGTATTTGGCATGCTGGCGCTGACGCAACAGGTGATTCCGGTCATGCGCAATCAGGGACAGGGCCGGATCATCAACATCAGTTCCATCGGCGGCCGCATTCCCTTCCCCTTTGGCGGCCTCTACAGTTCCTCTAAGTTTGCTCTGGAAACCCTGAGCGATGTGTTGCGAATGGAGTTGGAGCCCTTTAACATCCAGGTTTCGGTGGTCGAACCGGGACCCGTCAGCACAGAGTTCTTTGACGTAGCCGCCACTGAAGCCAAACGGGCGATCGCCCACCCCCTGGAGACTCCCTATCGGGCTGCGTTTGAGAACCTGGAAAACCTGGAAGCCTTAACCAGCAGCCGAGCCTGGACCGTGGAACAGGTTGCCGAAATTGTCATCAAGGCAATGACAGCATCCCGACCTCGACCCCGCTATGTGGCCGCCACCAGCGGTAATTTACTGCTATTTCTGATGCGAAAAGCACTTCCCACCTGGGCAGTGGATAAATTCTGGCAGCGATTTTATGGCATTGATCGGGTTGCCAAAGACTGGAAACAGAAGCAGCAACCCAAAGGCTAAACCTTAATTGATGCTAGAAACACTGGCTGGTTGTCGAGTCGGAATCTCAATGATGAATTCCGCCCCCTGCCCCGGCGCAGAGCAACAGCGTAACTGCCCCCCATGCTTTTCAGTCACAATTTGATAGCAAATGGAGAGTCCCAGTCCCGTCCCCTTACCCACCGCTTTGGTGGTAAAGAACGGATCGAACAATCGCTGTTGCACATCGGCCGCAATGCCGGGACCATTGTCTGCCACATGAATGGCCACACGATCATTTCCCAGTTGATGGGTGCGGATCCGAATCACCGGATTTTCCGCATCGTTATGTTCAGAGGGAACGAGCAGCGTGGCACGCAAGCGATCGCTCAAAGCATCAATGGCATTGATCAAAAGATTCATAAATACCTGGTTGAGGGCACTGGGATAACATTCAACCAGCGGTAGTTTGCCATATTCTTTAATCACCTGAATCTCTGGTTGATTCGCATGGGCTCGCAGGCGGCTATCCAGTAGAAGCAAGGTGCTATCTAACCCCTCGTGAATATCTACCACCTTAATCTCTGCCTCATCCATCCGCGAAAAATTCCGTAGGGATAAAACAATTTGCCGAATTCGTTCCGTCCCAACTTTCATGGAACTCAGAACCTTAGAAAAGTCATTGGCCAGAAACTCTAAATCAATCGCGTCGATTTCCTGCTGAATGATATCAGGTGGATCGGGGTAATAGTCCTGATAAAGCTGAATCAGACCCAACAAATCCTGAGCATAGTTATGGGCATGGTTCAAATTGCCCGCAATAAAATTGACCGGATTATTAATTTCATGGGCCACCCCGGCAACCAGATGTCCCAAACTGGACATTTTCTCCGATTGGATAATCGTATAAGTTGCCATAGCCGCTTCAGAAAAGGGTTTGACTACGACCACTTTCCAATAAGACCGGGGTACATGGAACAGAAAAACCGTCGATGCTTCTTGCAGCAAAAGATCATTGTCAATTTCAAACTTTTGGAAGAGATAACTGGTGGACGAATCATCCTTCAGGGAATGCATCTTACCTAGGGGATCGGCCAGAGTTGCCGCAATTAATTCCGAGTCCGCCGCCGTAATTTGGTAGCTGTTCTGGCTCAATTGCTGGGCAATATCCAACCCTGGCGCTAGCAGAGTCTGAGCCTGGTCCAAAATAGCTTGATTCATGGCATCCAGCGCAAATGCCAGTGGCGAGAATTGGGGCTTTTGCTCCGCCAAATCAGATGCTAGTAGAAAAGACTCAACACGATTGCCTTTGCTGTCTTCCTCAACCAGCTTCACCAGAGAGGGGTCTGGAAAGGTAATGAACCGATTGTGCAGATCGACGATGAAAATGTAGCCGCCCGTCTTTCTGCACCAGCTTTCCACAAAGGCGTGTAGCCCTTCCAGCTTCAGATCAATGGTAACGACGCCGGAGAACTGCCCCTCGATAAACGTCGGCGTCGTACAGGTTACCATTGGTTGATAGGAATAGGGGTCCATATAGGACGCACTCCAGACACACTGTCCAGGAGCCGCATAACGACCCACCACATACCAGGCCTCGTTGTGATAGCCTGGTCCCGGTTGGTTGTAATCATCAAAATAAGTCAAGACACCATTGGCATCTCGCCCCCAGAAAAAGCTACAGCGCTCCCGTTGTGGATCAAAAGTAAACGGTTCCGGCCAGATCCCTCCTCCAGCAACCCCGTTGTCACCTTGAAAATCAATCAGGCGAGGCAATAATCGTCGAGCCAGCATCTCTGAGCGGGGAATCCGCTCAACGGCAGCACCAATGGTTCGAGTCAGGGATTCGATTTCTCGCATGCGGGCATACAGATCCAGGACGATGGTATTACCAATTTGACCAATCAGTCTGGACGACTCCGCTAAGATAATGCTTTTGCTGTCAGAATTCATTGCCTGTACACAAAAGTCAGACATGGGCCACCGTTATCATGCCCGCTTTGAGTATATTTCTCGCCTTACTCCATCAGCATTTGCCAACATAGATCCTTAAGATTCTCCTTCCGCCGGTCAATTCCGTGAACTGACTGAATGGTGTGGCAACGGACCCATGGTTCGAGTTCTGCCAGAGGATATCTGGTACTGGCAGGTGCAAGCGGAGGAAGTGCCAGCCATTATTGAGCGCCATCTCCTGGGAGGGCAACCCGTTGCAGCGATGTTGTACCCCAAGTTTCACCCTGACGGTGAACAAGCTCCTAGCGTTTGAGCAGTTTTTGCCGTAGGCGATCGCTGAACAACTTCACCTCCGGAATCCGCAGTTGCAATGCAATCAAACTAAAGACCAGCAGTCCAACTGCACCGGCAACACAGACCTGGGCCAGCAAAATCAACAGTCCTTGGGTGCCCCACAGCGCCTCGTTGGCGCGCAGCGTACCCCAGGCCGCCAAACCAGCGATCGCGCTGGCGGCCGCCAACCCCAGGATGGAAACTCCCCACTGCCCAATTCCGAGTCCATGCAGACGGTTATTTAGAATCCACAACATAGCCGCCATGGAAATGATATTCACAATAACCGTGGCCAGAATAATTCCCGGAGCGCCAAAGGGTTTGACCAACAGAAAATCCAAAAAGGCATTTAGGAAAATATTGATGACGCTAATGCGAAAAGGGGTATCCGCATCCTCCAGGGCATAGAAAACCCGCACCAGCACATCCCGCCCCAGGTAGAAAAACATGCCCACGGCATAGGCAACCAGCACTGAAGCAGTCAGGTAAGAATCCTTCAGGCTGAAAGCATAGCGCTCATAGACCACCCGCGAAATCGGCAACGCCAGGGTCATCATCAGAGCGCTAAGGGGCAGCATCGCTACCGCTGTGGTCATCAACCCTTGGCGAATGCGATGTTTCAACTCAGGCCAGTCCTGGGGGGCCGCCAAGCGGGAAAAGACTGGCATCAAGGGCACCAGGATCATGTTGGACAAAATCCCCAAGGGTGTTTGCACCAGCAGTCCAGCATAGCCCATGGCAGAAACCGCCGCCGCTGCATCAGGAATAAACGAAGCAAAGAACAGATCGGTCCAAACATTGATCTGCATCATGCCGGAGGAAAAGGTGGCCGGACCCATGATTTTGATTACTTCCTGCACCGCTGGTTGGCGGAAGTTGAAACGGGGTCGCAGGCGACCCAACCCCGATTTCCACTGGGCTGGAATCTGCACCAACCATTGCAGCAACGCCCCAGCCAGGGTCGTCCAGGCCAGAACCGCTCCCCCCAGCATGGCGTATTGGGGCAGCAGCATTTTGTCCCCCAGGTAAAAGGCCAGTCCGCCCAGGCCAATCAGAACCGTAATACTGGAAAACAGTGGACTGATCGAGGGCAGCCAGTATTGATCGGCTGCGTTTAAGGCCCCAAAACCGATGCCAATCAGTCCTGCCAGAACAGCCATCGGCGCCATGATGCGAAACTGCTGGATGGCAATGTCTCGGGTGAGTTGCAGGTTATGGAACGTCTCCGGAGACATGCCCTGCAATTTAGCCTGCGTCTCCGAAAGAAACAAACCAGGAGCCACCAGGTGCATCATCGGTTCAGCAAACAGAATCAGCCCCACCATGACCAGCAGCAGCAGGCAGACCACCAGGGTGGTAATGGTTTCCATCAGGGGAGCCACTTCTTCCTGCTTTTTCTTCGACAGGACGCTGACAATCGCACTGTGGAAGGGACCATTAATTCCCCCCAGCAGGATCAACAAAAAGCCAGGAATGACATAGGCAAAGTTATAGGCTCCGTAGGCCGGACCAACCCCAAAGGCGGCCGCGATCGCCTGTTGCCGCACCAGACCAAATACTTTACTGATCAGGGTGGCGATCGCCACAATGCCGGCGATATTGGTCAGAGAACGGGTAGGTTTCTGCGAATCTGTCACGTTACCGATGCAGGAAAGGGCTTCACCTATTTAAGCGTGAAAGCGGTCTTTGGGGAGTGGGGAATGGATAGGTGTCGGATGTTGAGGAGAGAAAGGAGGAAGTAAGGAATGGGGAAGTAGAGGTGCTGGGTGTCAGGTGTCAGATATGACTAACCCTAAACAGCCGCAACCCGCAACCCAACACCCTGTATCTGATAACTGATAGCCGATAGCTGATGGCTGATAGCTGATGGCTGATAGCTGTCAGTCCCATTGTTCTGCTTGCCTACTGTCCCGGTCAGCATAGAAGCCTTCAATGGCTGTGGGCAAGGTGGGATAGATGTGGATCTGGCCAATCCGTGCGACCAGGCCAACCCGCTTTAGTTGGACATAGAGGTCCTGTTTCACCCGCGCCAGGGCAAAGGTAATGTTCTGGGACACCAGTTCTCGCCGCAGTTCTTCCAGGACATCTGCTGCAGTGATATCGATTTCAACGATTGCTTCTGTGTTTAAGACAAACCAGGTAACCGGCGCCTGCTCAGCCGCCACAGCCGCCATGGCCCGTTGCTTAAAGTTCTCCGCATTAGCAAAACAGAGAGGCGCATCGTAACGATAAATCACTAAGCCTGGTATGGTTTCGGCGTCTGGCCAGTCGTCGATATCATGTAAACCAGCCAGACCAGGAACTTTCCCCAATACGGCATCATGGGGCCGAGACAACCGGGCAAACAGATCAATAACAGAAAGGGCAACGGCAATGGCAATGCCAGCCAGGATGTCAACCATTAAAACACCCACTGTCGTCATCAGGGCCAAGGCCAACTCACTGTTGCGCAGCCGCCGTAGGCGCAAAAATTCCGGCACTTCAATCAGCCGCAAAGCGGCATAAATCACAATGGCTCCCAGCGCAGCCTGGGGAAAATTGGCCAACAACGGACGCAGAAACAATAACACCAGGACAACCACACCAAAGGCGACCAGTGAAAACACCTGGGTCTTACTGCCCAGGGAATCACCCAGGACGGTGCGGCTACCACTGCTACTGACGGGGAACCCTTGCATCAACCCACTACCAATATTGGCAATCCCCAGGGCCAGCAGTTCCTGATTGGCATCCACCCTGTAACGATTGCGGGTTGCAAAGGCGCGGCTAGTCAACACATTGTCGGAATAACCCACGATCGCGATGCCGATGGCGGCACTGGCCAGATAACCCATCTGATTCATCGAAAAGTCCTTCGGCAAGGCAAAGTGAGGCAAGCCAGCCGGAATAGGCCCCACCACTGGAATTCCATGCTGTTCCAGGTGAAAAACTGCTACCAAAACTGCGGATAACAAAACCGCGATCAAAGGGCCAGGAGCAATCGGATACAGCCATTGAATCGCCAACAAAAAGGCTAACACACCCATCGCCAGGATAAAGGTGGGCCAGTGCAACTGATTCAAGTGGGTCAGCAGTTGCCACACCCGTTCAAAGAAACGATTCGCAGTCACCTCAATGCCAGTGACCTTTTTTAGTTGGCCGACAATCATGATCAGGGCAACACCTGTCATGTAACCCACCAAAATTGGTTTCGACAGTAGGTTTGCCAAGAAGCCCAACCGGGCCAGATAGCCAACCACACAAAAAAGTCCAACGATGATGGCCAATAGGCTAGCCAGACTGGCGTAGTCGCCACCCTGTTGCGCTACCAGCGGCGCGATCGCGGCCGCAGTCATAACTGCTGTTGTAGATTCCGGCCCAATTGACAACTGGGGTGAAGAGCCGACCAGCGCATAAATCAGCATGGCTGGCAGAATTGCCCACAGCCCCACCACCGGCTCAACCCCAGCCAACACCCCGTAGGCCATACACTGGGGAATCAAGTAGGCCGCCACTGTCAACCCAGCCAGCACATCCCCCTTCAACCACGATCGCTGATAGGTCGCCAGCCTTTGCCATCCCGGCAAGAATGAACGGGGGAAAAGCAATGATCGTCTGGACATGGAAAAACCGTATGAGAGATCACAATTCTGCCATGAGTATCTGGAGGTTAGCGGTCAGGGTTTGGGTTTCAGGTGTTAGGTGTTAGGTGTTAGGTTTTGGGTCGTTAGAGCAATCAGCAATCA
>CAZBTL010000224.1:0-6911 GCA_964494755.1 uncultured bacterium
TATCGACGATGGAAATTTCATCTCAAACTCTCAAAATGGTGGCGATCGCCCTTTGTTCAGTCCTAATAGGCTATCTGGCTGGCTTATTCCCAGCATGGCAACTGCCCTTGCTACCGACCAGCCGTCACTGGCATCCCCCAGTCACCCCCGTGCAAAGTACCGAATCCCCCCAAATTCAGGGGGTGTCCTGGGTCGGTACCCGCACCCCATACTTTGACGAGTCCGTCGTCTTTTTCCGGGATGTGCTAAAACTACCCCTGAAGAGTCTGCAACCCCAATTTGCCGAGTTTGAGTTGCCCCAGGGCGATCGCCTGGAGGTCTTCGGGTCCCGTCTGCCGTCCAACACCGATCTGAGAGGGCCAGCGGTTGAATTTCAGGTACCAGATATCGAACAGGCCCGCACCCTTCTGGAAGCCAGCGGCGTGCAATTTACTGGACCAATCGAGCGAGATCAGGCATCAGGGGCTGCCTGGACCCACTTTTGGGGGCCAGATGGCTATCTTTATGGCCTGAACAGTATCAAAGAGTCCCCATCACGACCTGTTGCATCAGCCGGCCCCCTTCCTGTTGCATCTGCTGTTGCAGCCAGGTTTCAAACAGTTCATTCAATAAGCGCTGCCGCATGGCGTCATCTAGGGTAGCTGGCAGGAAGCTTTCCAGACGGGCCAGCACCACCCAGTCCATCAGGCGAGTTGGAGGTAGTAATTGTCCCGGTTGACTGTTGGCCAGCAGTTTGGCCAGGGCCGGATGGGGCACACTTAATTCCACCGGCCCAATCAGACCGCCGGTTTGAGCTTCCGCCCCTTGGGAATACTCACGGGCCAGGTCACTGAAGGCCTGCTCCCCTTCCTGAATGCGAAAGTAAAGTTCCTGGGCCAGATCAAAGCTTTTGACCCGAATCAGGGAATAAATTACCCGATCTAAAAGCGTCTTGCGTTGCAGGAAGTAGGATTCTAACTGCTTTTCCCAGGTCTGGTGCTTGAGCTGTTCCAGCTTGAAGTCCCGTGTAATTAAATACTCCAACTGGTCGCGAGTCAGGCCCTGGGCCGCCATCCAGTTCTGCAGGTCCTCTTCTGTTTTCAATTGCTGACGTTGATAAAACTGTTCGTAGCCCTTAAGAGACTCTTCCTCGGTCAGGGTAATCGGTGCAATCGCCCGATCAATCAAAAACTCTCGGACCAACTGGGGCAACAGGCCGTAGCGCTGCAGTAAGGGGATGATCTGATCGGGTGCGATCGCCAATTCGCTGTCTTGTAAAAGTTCAACCATACGTCCTTTTTACCCTACCCGTGGATCTGCCGCCGAAATCAGTATTGGGAAGCACACCTGATCAACGGCTACTGGTGATCCTACCTCTTTATTTTCCTGCCATATCTGTTCCTTGCAAGAGTCAGGCAGCCACTACTGCTGCAGAAACGATAGCCGTAGCCATGGACGCTGGGGCGGAGGCGATTCAGAACGCCTAGCCAGGCCTGGTAGTTGAATAATCAACACCCTGTCCTCAGCGTTCTGACCACAGCGATCGTTGCCCGTCAGCATAGGTGTGATGGTTAGCCCAAACCAAGAAGAACCAGATTGAGGAGACTTTGGTCCCCAAACAATCTGGATAGACCCCTGGTTGAAATCAGACTGTCTGTTTGTCCATGGCCAGCTTATCTGGAGCAAGGGTTGGCAAGGCGGCAGAGGCCGACAGCCGATTTCCCGTCAGCACCAGATCAACCGTGGAGGGACCGGAGACCAATCCCCGGCGAATGGGTTTGACCGATCGCTGGCTGGCCAGGGACAGTTCCGCCTGAGATAACATCGTCGCCAGGGCCACCTGCATTTCAAACAGGGCAAAGGCCATGCCAATGCACCGCCGACTGCCACCCCCAAACGGCATAAATTCATAGGGAGAAAACTGCCGTTCCAGAAAACGTTCCGGCCGGAATTGTCGGGGCTCGGGATAGAGGTCTGGCCGCTGGTGCAACAGATAAATACAACCCAGTAGGAGGGTTCCCGCCTCTAACTCATAGCCCATCAGATTACAGTTCCTCTGGGGCACCCGAGGAAAGGTCAGCATACCTACCGGATAGATTCGCAGCGTTTCCGAACAGACCGCCGACAGGTAGGGAAGGCGCATCACAGCCGTCGGGTCTGGGTCTGGGCCCAGATCGGCTAATTCCTTTAGTAACCGGGCTTTGACCTCAGGCAGTTTGTGAATCCAGTACAAAGCCCAGGTCATCGCCGTGGCCGTTGTTTCATGACCAGCCGTCAGCAGGGTCATCAACTCATCCCGCAATTCCACATCGGTCATCGGCTGGCCCGCTTCATCCCGAGCCGCCATCAGCATCGCCAGAATGTCGGTTCGGGAGGCATCGGGATGATCTCGGCGGTCCTGAATTTCGGCATAAATCAGATCATCGATTTGCTGGCGGCGGCGTAAAAACAGGCTCCAGGGACTCAAGGGGCCGACATCTCTCTGTAAGGCTGGGAAATACAAGAGCGCCGCCCCCAGAGGAGAACTCATGCCATCCATGATGGCTCCCACCAGGGTTTCTAGCTGTTGGTAGCGGAGACCCTCTGTTAACCCAAAGATGGTTTTCAGGATCACCCGCATGGAAATAGTTTGCATGGCCAATCGGGCCGAAAATGGCTGTCCCGGTTGCCAGGTTTGCATCACCTGCTGGGTAATGTCGCGAATGGCTTGCCCATAGGAACGCATGCGTTCCCCATGAAAAGGCGGCATTAACAATTGCCGCTGTCGTCGATGGGCCGCACCACTGAGCAGAATCAGCGAGTTGGTTCCCAAAAAGGGCAGAAAGGTCTGGTTCAACTCACCGGGGGCACTGAACTGTTTGGTGTCGTTAGACAGAATTTCCTGTAAAGCCTCGGGATGGTGTACAAACACAATGGGGGACAGGCGATCGCCCACTGGCAGGGCAAAGACATCGCCATACTGACTGGCACACCGCTCCATCACCGCAAAGGGATTGCCAATCCACTGCATCATCTGAACTAGGGCAGGCGTTTGAGCATTATGGGGGACTTGCATAATTACCACCGGGAATAACCGATTACCGTTCTATTTATACGGAACCAATTTACGTCTGGATTATGTGGATTATGGCAGATTCTCCCACCTGCCCTCTGAATTGATTGATTGCGTTTGGACATCTGTCCTTGCAACAATAGAATCTATGACCACTCAACCCGATTCTGACCAAACCCTCTCTTCGGCTCCCACGCAGTCCGCCCCGCGCTGGCGGTTCTGGTGGGAAAATTTTCAGATTTTGATCATTGCGCTAATCCTGGCTCTGCTAGTGCGCACCTTTGTAGCCGAGCCCCGATTTATTCCCTCCGATTCCATGTACCCTACCTTGGAAATTGGCGATCGCCTGGTGGTGGAAAAAGTCTCCTATCACTTTCACCCGCCAACCTTCGGAGATATTGTGGTGTTTGATCCACCGCCCCAACTACAAGTCCAGGGATATGCCAGGGATCAGGCATTTATTAAGCGCATTATTGGTCAACCCGGACAGATCGTGGAAGTAAAAAATGGCCAGGTTTATCTAGATAATCAGGCATTAAAGGAGCCCTACCTGGCCGAACCACCTGCCTACAACTGGGGACCCTATGCAGTGCCCGATCACCAGTTCTTCGTCATGGGCGACAACCGCAACAACAGCAACGACTCCCATGTGTGGGGCTTCCTACCCAAACAGAACATTATTGGCCGCGCCTGGTTCCGATTTTTCCCTTTTAATCGGCTTGGCTCAGTTTAGGACAATTAGATCCAGGGCTGTATCTGGCTGTCTGTATGGCACACCATTAAGAGTTGGTAGCCGAAACAGACTGGCCTGTCGGAAATTCAGGAGCCAGTCGTTAGGATTTGGGCAAGTGACTGCATTCTGGATTCTGACTCCTGCCCCAACCAAAGGTTCCGCCTTGCATGGGTAGCCGTCCACATCCGCTTGCCATGCAAGATAGTACGGGGCCAAACGGCCTAGGCTACGGCTAAATACGAATTCAGCAATTCTTCCAACTTGGCTTTGGACATCGCACCTTCGGCTGACTGCTCCAACTTGCCATTGATAAACACACGGAATGCCGGAACTCCCTCGACTTTGTAAGCCGCGACTGAAAGAGGATTGGGATCTACTTCCATCTTGACGATTTTGAGGCGATCGCCATACGCAGCCGCCAGACTGTCCACAACCGGGGCCATTAACCGGCAGGGACCGCACCAAGCAGCCCAGAAATAGACCAGGACAGGCTCAGCTGCTTGTAGAACAACCGTGTTAAATTCGGCATCCGAAATTGTCAGTACCTTGCTCATTGAAGTTGCCAAACCGTTTGTAACGTCTTAATTATTTTTACGCATTTCGCCTGCATCTGCCCAGCAAACCTGGACTCAAGGCGGGAATTTTTCGCGGACGCCCTTCCCCGAAACTGGGTCAGTTGTTCTGGTGGGCCAGTTCTCTGCCCCAGTCCACACTTGCTGTGGTGGAGAAACCTGACCAATCGCCAACTGTTCAATTGGCACTGGGTAACCTTTCCACCGGCCTGATAGGATGAAGCAGTAGATCGTTCAATGGGTGAGAATTCAGGTGGGTGTCAAACCAGAGTGGTTACGGGTTAAAGCTCCCCAATGGGAACGGGTCGGATCGGTCAAGGAAGTTCTACGGGATCTGGATTTAAACACCGTTTGTGAAGAGGCATCCTGTCCCAATATTGGCGAATGCTTCAACAACGGTACCGCGACCTTTTTGATCATGGGTCCGGCCTGCACGCGAGCCTGCCCCTACTGCGACATTGACTTTGAAAAGAAACCCAAACCGCCAGACCCGACGGAACCCGATCGCCTGGCCGAGGCGGTGCGACGCATGCAGTTGAACCATGTGGTGGTGACAGCAGTGAATCGGGATGACCTGCCGGATGGAGGTGCGGCCCAGTTTGTGCGCTGCATTCAAGCGATTCGATCCGCCTCACCGGGAACCACCATTGAGGTTTTGATTCCCGACCTGTGTGGCAATTGGCAAGCCCTGGCTGGCATTTTACAGGCCGAGCCAGAGGTGCTGAACCACAATACGGAAACGGTGCCCCGCCTCTATCGCTGGGTGCGGCCCCAGGGAGACTATGGGCGATCGCTGGAATTGTTGCGCCGTTGTCGAGAACAGGCTCCCCAGCTTTATACCAAGACCGGCATTATGGTGGGGCTGGGCGAAACCGACGCAGAAGTGCGGCAGGTAATGCAGGAGTTGCGGGCGGTTGATTGCGACATTCTCACCATTGGCCAATATCTGCAACCCAGCCAGAAACATCTGGGAGTGGTCGAATTTGTGAGGCCGGAACAATTTGACGCCTGGCAAGCCTACGGCGAAGCGATCGGCTTTCTGCAAGTGGTAGCTTCCCCGTTGACCCGTAGTTCCTACCATGCTGAGCAGGTTAGGCTGCTCATGGAACGCTATCCCAGACAGAAGCCGGTTGCCGTTTAAGATCGATTCCCCTTTCCAGCCATGACGGATCTTGACTTGACGGGTGCTATCTCTCCTGCCCAGGCGCCAGCTCGAACGATTGCCGTGGTGGGATCTGGCGCTTGGGGCGGTACGTTGGCCGGATTAGCCGCCGCCAATGGCCATCAGGTGCGGCTCTGGTCCCGCCATAGTGGCCAACCCCTGGCTGCAACCCTGGACAAAGCCGATATTGTTCTATCGGCTGTCTCCATGACTGGCGTGCGGTCGGTGGTCGAGCAGGTACGGGCGATCGGGGTTGCACCCAGCACTATCTTTCTGACGGCGACAAAAGGGCTAGACCCCGATTCTGGCACAGCAGACCAGTTGCCGCTGTTGCCTTCCCAACTATGGCAGGCAGCCTTTCCCAATCATCCGGTAGTGGTGCTATCCGGCCCCAATTTGTCAAAAGAAATCCAGCAGAGGCTACCAGCAGCAACGGTAGTGGCCTGTCGGCAGTTGGCGGCGGCGGAACTGATTCAACAGACCCTGTCTTCGCCACTGTTTCGGGTTTACACCAATGAAGATGGGCTAGGGGTGGAGCTGGGGGGCGCTCTGAAAAATGTGATTGCGATCGCCGTAGGCGCCTGCGATGGCCTGCACCTGGGCACCAACGCCAAGGCTGCCCTGGTCACCCGGGGGTTGGCGGAAATCATCCGGGTGGGAACCTACTGGGGCGCCAAACCGGAAACCTTTTACGGCCTGTCTGGTTTAGGAGACCTGCTGGCTACCTGCAACAGCATCCTCAGCCGCAATTATCGGGTTGGCTATGGCTTGGCCCAGGGCCAAAGTCTGGCAGCCGTACTGGCTGAGTTGGAAGGGACCGCGGAGGGAGTGAATACCACCCAGGTGTTGGTCAAATTGGCTGAGCAGCAGGGCATTTCGGTGCCCATTTCGCAACAGGTGGCCCAACTACTGAAGGGACAGATCACCCCCCAAGCTGCTGTTTCTGCCCTCATGCTGCGGGACTACAAACCTGAAATTCATTAACCCAAGAACCCATCCAGAAGCCGATGAGCCAAACGCTGACAATTATTGCCGAACTCTTTAGCAAACCCCCGATCGCTTTTAATCCAGAACAACAAACCCTCAAAGGCTGGGCTATGTACTGTCTGCGCGATCGCGGCTTCAAGGTCGTGTATGCCGAAAGGGGCGATTTTGCCGTAGAAGGGCGGAGGGGTGACAAACTCTATTTCAAGCTATCGGAACAACCGGGCGAGATGGATGGCAACTATGCCTGGATTGTCCGCGACCCAGCGACCCAGACGATCCAGTTCATTCCACCCCAGTTGGACGGATGAACTTCGTCTGATTTCTGCCCGTCAAGCAACTCGACGGGAGCGATCGCCAGCAACTCAAGGTCCCTGCTGCTCGTCAGCCCAAATCCTTCTGGTAGACAAGCGCGTAGAATCTGAATAG
>CAZBTL010000225.1:0-6859 GCA_964494755.1 uncultured bacterium
CTTTGCCACTCTAAAAAAAAAGCAGGGTGAGAGCCCTGCCTTTTTAAGGAATTTTATTGCTTATTTATCTAAAGCCAACGGCAGCTTGCCAAACAAAGGCCAGCAGCAGAAAGAACACTGGAATGATCGGCAGAACATCTACCAGGGGATCAAAGATTGCATACGCCTCAGGCAGTTTGGCAAAGAGCAATGCAGCTTCCATGTATGAATAACCTCTCCAGCACAGATTTCATAATTGCCATAGATCGTAACATGGGATGCCCCCTAATTTAGCCATAAAACTTCCGGCTTTAGCGGCTTGCAGCTATCAGATTTGGTGTCAGCCAATGGCCAAATTCTGCCAAAAATGACTGATTCAGGATGGCCGCCCGAATCCGTTGGGTAAACTGCACCAGTTCGGTGATGTTGTGAATGGACAGGAGCGTGTAGCCAAGCAGTTCCTGAGACCGCACCAGATGGCTGACATAGGCGCGGCTGAAGTTTTGGCAGGTGTAGCAGGCACAGGTCGCATCCAGTGGTGCGAAGTCCTCTCGGAAGCGGGCATTGCGAAGATTCCAGCGTTCGCCTGCAACCAGGGCATTGGCATGGCGGGCCAGCCGGGTAGGAATCACACAATCAAACAAGTCCACCCCAGCCGCGATCGCCTGAACAATTTCCCGATAGGTTCCCACCCCCATCAAGTAACGGGGTTTGCTGGCAGGCAGCAAGGGGGCGGTTACCTGGACAATCTGTTCAATCAATTCCGCCGGTTCACCCACACTCACCCCCCCGATCGCATACCCCGGCAAATCCAGATCGGCCAGTTGGCGAGCAGCCCTCTGGCGCAGATCGGCATAGATGCCGCCCTGGACAATGCCAAACAGGGCTTGATCAGAGCGTTGATGGGCCTTCAGGCAGCGCTGCAACCAGCGATAGGTGCGATCGGTGGCCTCAATTACCGCTTCCCGGCTGGCGTGGTAGGGCGGACACTCATCAAAAGCCATGATCACATCGGCTCCCAGCGCATTCTGGATGGCGATGGACCGTTCCGGGGAGAGATGAATCATCTGTCCATCTTTGGGCGATCGAAACGTGACGCCCTCCTCAGAAATGGAGCGCATATCACTCAGGCTAAACACCTGAAAGCCACCCGAGTCCGTCAAGATCGGTCCATCCCAGCGCATAAAGCGATGCAAACCACCAGCCCCTTCCACAATGGATTCACCCGGCTGCAGATGCAGGTGATAGGTATTGGCCAGCACCATCTGGGCTCCGGTGGCCCTCAACTGGTCCGGCGTCAACGTCTTCACATTGGCCAGCGTGCCTACCGGCATAAAGCGCGGTGTTTCGACCATCCCGTGGGGCGTCTGGAATAAGCCGACTCGTGCCTGTGTATGGGCGCAGGTCGCCTGACAGTAGAACGAAAAAGGAGTAGTCAAAGCAATGGATCAAACAAACACAGCATGTCTATCTTCGCATTGAAGTTCAATGCCTGTGCCGAGGGTTAAAGGCTCAGGGGAGTTTCAGGAGAACAACTTTCAGCAAAGGTTTGTCTGCAGTGGCGGCGTAGCCTTTGGATCCTGATTGTTTGGTTCACTCAGAAACAAATGGCCCCATGCTTCGCCCCTACCGGAGTCTATGTGTTCAGGCCTCAAAACAGGAAATGCTCTTCATCGTCAAAATGAGCATCTAAGCGAGCTGCCAGCACTTCTGCAACCAAAGTCTCTAGCGTGGCAAGGTTAAGATGATGGGCCAATTGGTCTTGCACCGGCGTGGAAAGGGGAATCAGGGATAGGTGACGATCTTCCTGGATTAAGTCAAAACAGGTTGCCTGTTCTTCCGTTCGGCTCAGTTCTAGGTAGTCAAAACTACAGACATTGATATAAATTGCTTGGTTAGCAATCAGGGTGGATTGTCGGGGATCGGCAAAGACATCTAACACACAGCCTTCTCCTTCACAGGTGGAGAAGCCATCCTGGCTGTAGGTGTAACGCACCCGACTCAAGTCGGACAGCACCCGACGCATATCCTGTTTGTTGACAATTGTCCCTGTTTCAATGATGCAAGGGGCCAATAGCTGCTGACTCTGAGGAGATGGGTCGTGCATCATGGGAGAAAAGCCTCTGAAATTGACAAGCCTTTAATTTGCCGCGCAAGAAAACCTGACAGAGTCATCTGGCAGACTATCACCTATAGTTCGAATCAATAAAAACTGACCCCTAATAGAAACTAGCAGGGCATGGGGTGCAAAATTAAGACGCCCCGACAGCGCCAATGCAATGAACGACACCGGCAACCACCGAAATGGGCAAATATTCATGACAGAATCAAAGCTGCGTATGAGATCATTCTATCCCAATCCCCAGCGGTCAACGTTACGAGTCCTTACGGAATTGACCAATCCCCAACAAGTATAACTCAATACTCAAAACAAATGGTGCCAACCCTGAAAGCTTAACGGAAAGCCCTTTCTGCCGGAAAATACGGGAAACACATTAATTTTGATGACAGATCAACAGCAAACTCCATCCCTATGGCATAGAAGGCTCAAATGGCTAAAGCAACCACTTTCAAGTCTTTTGGGAGCGATCGCCTTTTATACCTGCCTGCCAATTCCGGCCCGCTGGCCCCTAAATTTTACCGGCATTGCCGTTTGGGCTCCCCTAGTGGGTCTGGGAATTGGCGGCCTGCTCAGCCTGCTGGATGCCAGCCTGCTAGCCCTGGGAATGGACCGGCCCCTGCTGCGGTCTGCCTTGGTCGTAGCCCTTTGGATTGGCGTAACCGGCGGCTTGCATCTGGATGGGGCCATGGACACGGCGGATGGACTGGCGGTTCTGGACCCGCAGCGACGCCTGGATGTCATGGCTGATAGCCGCAGTGGGGCGTTTGGCGTGATGGCAGCAATTGTAATCGTGGGATTGAAAACAACAGCGTTGTCGGAAATTGCCACAGACCGCTGGGTTGTGTTGCTGGCTGCCGCTGGCTGGGGTCGCTGGGGCCAACTGGTGGCGATCGCCTGCTATCCCTACCTGCGCGCCGCAGGCAAAGGCGCTTTCCATAAAGCCGCCATCCACTCCTGGCGACAATCCCTTCTCCCATTAGCCCCCTTACTAGCCTTGAGTAGCCTGCTGATTGTCCTCCAACCAGAAACCGACATAGCTGCAATCCTTCTGGCTAGCCTGGGACTGGCGATCGCCCTGCTAACTGGCGCCTGGTTCAACCACAAATTGGGTGGACACACCGGCGACACTTACGGGGCCGTCGTAGAGTGGACAGAGACCCTGTTGCTCTGTGGGGCAAGTTTGCTCTTTTAGCAGCGGTCAACGGTCAGGGGTTAGGTTTTGGATTTTGGATTTTGGATTTTGGATTTTGGGCATTAGTCCGGCCCCGCACCTAGCACCTGGCACCTAACACCCGACATCTAACACCCGACACCCTACGCCCTCTTCTCCTGCGATCGCGCCACTCCTACCTGACTTAACGCTGTCATTGGTCCTAACTCTTGTAAGGCAATGAGTTGCTCCCGACTCCGGACCAAGATGGCTCCAGCGAAACCAAGGGAATTGATGGAGATGGTTGCGATACTTTCCTGCGATCGCGGCACTAACATCATCCATTCGCGGCTTACCAGCAAATTGTAAGCACCGGAGAGGCGGCCATCCGGTTGGGGCTTCAAGCCAACGTGGTGCAATAACCGTAAGTAGGCTTCCCGGCTGGTTTGAGCGGCCATTGCTGGCGATCGTAGGGCTGCTGAATCGAACTGTACCAGGCCATGCACAAAGGGCAACGCTGGAACGGTGCCGATGCCATTTTGAAAGGTGGCGGTAGACAGCAGCGGTTCCATCGGAAAGCGAGGCAGTCCAGGTTCCATTGGCAACGGCACCAGTTGCAAATGCTTATGCCGCTGGCTGGCCCCGGCCAGTTTGCCGGAGTTGTAGAATGCCAGCCCATCGAATTCGGCCAGGCACTGCCACAAAGCCTCCAGGTCTGCCAGGGTCAACAGACTTTCTTGTTCCTCAAAGGCCCGGGTGATGATCAGCAGGTGGTAGTCCATAACATTGAACTTGTTCAACAACACCAGATGGGTGTCGGATAGATCGGTGACAAACAGGTCGGGCTCGTAGGGCAAGAACGGATTGACGGGTTTGCCGGTTGCTGAGCGCTGCTCCTGTCGATGGTGATCAGCTTCCTTGCGGGCGATGTTCGCCACAATCCGGACCAGGAAGGATACCCCGGCCTCTGGCAACAGCTCATAGTGGGTCAGGATGGGCAGCAAGGCGCCGCACTGCAAGGCATGTTGGGTGCGCTCTTTAACCTTGTCCCATAGGGTGCCAGCTTCCAGAAGTTGCTGACTGGGTGGATTCACTGGGTTGGCAGTCATGGTGGCAATGGTCGCGACGTTCACCATTCTCACCTGTTGTGGGTTGCTTCCAACAGTTCCAGGATGGGGGCCGAAAATTTATCTCGTCTCCCAGGCAGGCTGGCAAATTTAGTGCTGAAATAAAAGCATGGGACTGAAGCGGCGAGACTTTTTACAGCGGACGGGGCTGGCACTGGGGGCGATCGCAACCAGTGACTTGGGCCTCTCTGTTTTGTGCGATCGCTATCAGCGAGCGTTGGCCCAAACCAACAACCGCAAATTAGCTCTGCTGGTGGGTATCAACCAGTATCGGGAAGCACCGCTGAGCGGCTGTGTCACGGATGTGGAACTGCAACGGGAACTGCTGATCCATCGGTTTGGCTTCCAACCCACCGATATCCTGACCCTGACCGATCTGCAAGCTACTCGAGAAAACATTGAGTCGGCCTTTGTCAGTCACCTGATCCAGCAGGCCAAACCAGGGGATGGAGTGGTTGTCCATTTCAGCGGTTACGGCAGCAGCATCCGCCGCACCGCTGCCAATGCTATTCAGACTGGACTGGTCACGGCGGATGCGCCGCTGGTGGAAGGACAGGGGCCAGTGGCCAATGTTCTGCTGCAGGATACGCTGTTGCTCCTGTTGCGATCGCTGCAAACCGATCGGGTCTCCACCATTCTGGACACCAGCTACACCTATCCGGGCACCTCTCTACATGGCAATTTGCGCATCCGGGCCTATCCTGACCTGACGCCCGATCCGCCTAGCCTGTCAGAACTGACTTTCCAGGAAACCTTGCTGAAGCAGGTTCATTTCCCCCAAGAGCAGGCCGGGGGAAATTGGCGCTTTTCCCAGATGCCGGGGGTGGTGCTGGCGGCGGCAGCGATTGATCAGCTGGCCACGGAAGCCCACTGGGACGGGTTTACCGCTGGACTCTTTACCTATGCCCTGACCCACCAACTCTGGCATGCCACTCCGGCCACCACCCTGCGCGTCTGTCTGGGGCAGACTGCGGAACGGATCGCCCACCTGATGCAGCCGGAGCAACCCCAACTGAGTGGCCAGCGAAGTCAGGATGCAATCCTGCAGCCCTATTTCCAGGCGATCGCCCCAGGGCAGGAAGCAGATGGAGTGATTACGGCGATCGCAGACGATGGCAAAACAGTCCAACTCTGGCTGGGTGGACTGTCCGCCAGCCTGCTGGAGCATTACAGTCCCGGCTCCTTGCTGACGCTGGCGCCAGGACCAGGCAGCAGTTCCCCAGTGGCTACCCCCCTGTCTCTGCAACTGATCTCCCATACGGGACTGACGGCAAAGGCCAAACTGTGTTGTGGCAGCAGTTCCACAGCTGATCTGGCTTCCTTGCAGGTTGGCCAATTGGTGCGAGAACGGGTGCGCGTGCTGCCCCGCAATGTTGGCCTCACCCTGGCCCTGGATAGCAACCTGGACAAAATTGAACGGGTGGACGCCATCAGCGCCCTTTCATCCCTACCCTGGATTTCCTCGGCGATCGCGGGTGAGCAGGCGGCTGACTGCGTGTTTAGTAAGGTCCAGGAAACCACCCCCACCCAAATTGCCGCCCTGCCATCCACCCATTTAACCAACCTGCTGATCGGCAGTTCTCCCACTGCCAGTAGCTATGGTTTGTTCTCCCCCGGTCGGGACACCATTGCCAGTACGGTGGGTGAGCGGGGTGAAGCGGTTAAAGTTGCGGTCAAGCGGCTGGTGCCGAAACTGCAAACCCTGCTGGCAGCTAAATTGTTGAATTTAACCGTGAACCAGGACACCTCTCAGGTGGCGGTGCGCGTCAGCCTGGAAACCCCGGAAACGAAAGACCGACCCTTCATCCGGCGAGAAACTCCGGCTGCCACCCCCACGGTGGCCACGGCACGGGGAAATAGCGCCACGGCGGACAGCCACGGTTTAATCAGTTTGCCAACCGGCAGTCACATCCAACTGCGATTGGAAAATCTCAGTAGCCAGTCGCTTTACGCCCTGCTGCTGCAAGTGGATAGCCAGGGAAATCTGCTGGCCTATTTTGCTACCGCTGGAACCGGGGAAGTGGGGGCGATCGCACCGGGTGGCAGTGCGGTTTTACCGCCGCCGGATACGTCTTTTCAGTGGCTTCTGGGCCTGTCAGCCGGAATGGTTGATACCTATGTGGTGCTCAGCCGGTCACCGTTGACCCAGACCCAAACCCTGCTGGCAGCGGCTTTACGCCCCACGGATAAGGCACCCCTCTGGGGCAAATTGGCCAATCCGGTGGAAACAGCCCAGGCCCTTTTGCAAGATCTGAACCAGGCCAGCCAGATAGCCTCGACCGTTATGGGTATTCCTTCGGACATGCTGGCCCTTGATCACACAGCCTGGGCCAGTTTTCGCTTTTCCTATCAAGTTGTTTGAGCATACCACTGTTAGCTTGAATGCTTGATTCTCAAGGCTTTGTTAAACAGGAGTGCAAGTCTACAGCTCAAACCTAATATCTGCAAGATGGAAGATCATCTCGAAAGTTTATAGTGACC
>CAZBTL010000226.1:0-5621 GCA_964494755.1 uncultured bacterium
ACTAGTTTGATCCATCAAAAAAGGGACGACCAAGTTGCGCCCCTTTTTTGATCATGGACTCAGGATTGGTTTGTACTTACAGTTTTGCCCCACACTCTGGACAGAATTTGTGGGTTGACATATTCTTCGCCCCACAATTACTGCAAACAATCACTTCTGTCATCTTCTCCAGGTTCTTGCGCTCTGGTAAGCCAAACATCTGGGCATTGCTCTTGCCGGGCGCTACCATCGGGTAGCAGTTTTCATCTCGCTTGACCCGAGCGTCCAGCACGAATGGTCCATCGTGAGCCAGCATGGCTGCAACTGCATCCTTCAGTTCATTCCGAGAACGGATCACCATTCCCTTCACACCAAAGGCATCGGCCAGTTTCACAAAATCTGGCATCCCGGTTTCCATATTGGAAGAGGAATAGCGCTCACCGTAGAAGGCTTCCTGCCACTGGCGCACCATTCCCAGCCAGGCGTTATTGATGATAACGGTCTTGACCTTGATGTTGTACTGGGCGATCGTCGCCAGTTCCTGGAAATTCATTTGGAAGCTAGCATCGCCGCTAATGCAAATCACGTCTTCCTCTGGTAGGGCTATTTGGGCGCCCATGGCAGCGGGCAAACCATAGCCCATCGTCCCCAGCCCGGCACTGGAGATCCAGCGACGGGGACCATTTTTGAGGAACTGGGCCGCCCACATCTGATGCTGACCCACATCAGTGGTGTAGTAAGCATGGGGAGCCTGTTCACCCAACTCTACAATCACTTCCTGGGGAGACAGGGCATCGGCATAGTGGGGCACCACTAGGGGATAGTCCTCCTGCCAACGGGCAATTCGGCGCAACCACTCCACATTGCGGTCTGGATCAGGCAGATCTCCATCTTCTTTGCTACGGCGCAGAAGATCCACTAATACCTGACGCACATCCCCCACAATGGGCACATCGGGAGCCCGGTTTTTGCCCACTTCCGCCGGGTCGATGTCAATGTGAATCACCTTGGCACGGGAGGCGAACTCCTCCAACTTGCCCGTCACCCGGTCATCAAAGCGGGCTCCCACGGCGATCAACAAATCACACTCCATGACCGCAAAGTTGGCATAGGCCGTTCCATGCATGCCCAACATGCCAACAGACAGGGGATGATGCTCGTCAAAGGCACCGATTCCCATCAGGGTTGTGGTGACAGGTATATTGAAGCGCTCAGCCAGCTCTTTAATTTCAGCGTGGGCCCCAGAAGCGATCGCGCCGCCACCGATATAAAGCAAAGGCTGCTTGGCCTGCCGGATAAGCCGCAAAGCCTGCACCATCTGGCGCGGATTGCCCTTTACCGTGGGGCGATAACCCGGCAACTTGACCGAACCTGGCTCTACCGGCACATAGTCGAATTCTTCCAGGCCCACATCCTTGGGCACGTCAATCAACACTGGACCGGGACGTCCCGTACTGGCAATGTAAAAAGCCTCTGCCACAATCCGCGCCATATCCCTGGGATCGCGCACCACGTAGGAGTGTTTGACGATGGGCAAGGTAATGCCATAAATATCCGTCTCCTGGAAAGCATCACTGCCGATCGCATTGCGCGGCACCTGGCCAGTAATAATGACCATCGGAATCGAATCCATGTGGGCTGTTGCAATTCCCGTCACCAAATTGGTGGCGCCAGGACCGGACGTACCAAAGCAAACACCCACCTGCCCAGTTGCTCGAGCATAACCATCCGCTGCATGGGCGGCTCCTTGTTCATGGCGAACCAGGATATGCTGCAAATCACCTGCAGCTTCAAACCGATACAGCTCATCGTAAATGGGCAGAATGGCTCCACCCGGATATCCGAAGATATGCTTCACACCGTGGCGCTTCAAGCTATCCATTAAGGCATAAGCGCCTGTTGCCCGTTTTACTGCTATGCGTTGAAGTTGCACAGGGAAACCCTCACCAAACCCTTTAGAAAATCTGTAGCCAATGATGCACTGGGAACGTTGATTCTTCAGTCTAAATCCCATTCTGATCCCTGTCGAGAGATAGCAGCCAGCAACCAAAACAAAAATCCAGCAATATTAAGGTTTTTGCCAGTTGGACCGATCACCGCAGTATTACCATTCTCTGACATGCAGACGATTCTGTTACACAAATTCACAATTATGGAGTGTGGACTGCTAAAGGATAACGGGAGAGCCAGGAAGAGGCGCTACCATTCCATGAACATTGAAGGTGAAAGGTAAATGCGGTCAAGGTGTAGCGCTAGATTGCCTTTTCCAGAACTTTTTGGGTGCTGTACCAGGCCCAAATGCTGACCAGGCTAACCAGAATACTCATGCCCAACAGGACAACCCGCAAACCAAAGGTGTCTGTGAGCGGGCCCGCGATCGCCAGGGGTAAACTAAGGGCAATATTCACCACGTTATTTTGAAAGCCGAATACCTTGCCCCGCATCTCCTCCGGCGTCTGTTTCTGAACCAGAGTTTGCATTGGCACACCAACCAGGGAAGCACCCATGCCCAACAGAACACTCAAGGTCAGCCCCAACCCCAGGCGATCGGTAAAGGTAAACAGGGTTAAGCTGGCAGCCATAATCAGGAAGCCAATCAGCGGCAGGGGTTTGTGGTGTAATCGTTCCCCCCAGTGGCCCAGAAAACCAGCCCCAAAGACCATGCCGACGCCTGAAGCAGCCAGCAGGAAGCCAAATTGGGTTGCCTTCAGGCCAATCTCATCCGCCAGATTGATCGCCAGCACCGTTAATGCCGCAAACACGGAATACAACAGCGTCAATTGCAACAGGGCATTACTGACCAGCCGATCCTTCTTCAAATAAGCCAGACCCGACTTAAAGTCTTGCCAGGGATGGGCCCGAACCAGGTGGGGGGTATCACCACTTTTGGCCATGGGAATGGTGTAAAGCACCGCAGCCGCTACCAGGTACAGTCCAGCCACCAGCAGTTCTTGACCAAAGCGGCCCCAGGAACGGGCAACGGTCAGTAACGGTTCCCCAATGGCAAAGCCAACAATCAAGGAACCCATCATGGTGGTGGTAAACAACGCATTGGCTGTCATCAGTCCCTGGCGGGGGACCAGTAAGGGAATGGCCGCCTGCTCTGCTGGAGCAAAAAACTGAGTTAATACCGACTCCAAAAAACCAATAATCAGCAGAATGGCAAACTGCTTCGGCAGCACGGGAATGAGTAAAACCAGCAATCCCCGTAGCAGGTTACAGCCAGCCATGATTTGCTTTTTATCTCCCCGATCAACAAAAATTCCGGCCGCCGAGCCGAGCAGAATTGCTGGCAAGGTGATGGCAATCATCAAGGCGGAACGGGCCGAATTCTCCCAACTGGGTGGAATCTGGTAAGTAAATAGGACGGCAATCAGGAAAACAAAGAAAACCTTATCGCCGACCTGAGAGAGAACCTGTCCGATCCACAGCAACAGGAAGGGGCGATTTTTCATCAAAGCCAGATATCCGGCGCCAGAAGGACTGACTGGAACCATAGCGGTATATCTCAGTTAACCAAGTCAGACGAATCAGATACATTCCCTAGTTTGCGGCTTCGAGAGGCAAAATCGTGCATGATTCCAGCGGAGTTCACCACAACTTAATCCAGGAAGCCAGGTCATTGTACCGCTTGCGGGCCGCAATCGGAGCGTTCGGTTCAGGAAACACCATACCGTTGCAGCAGAGTGGCAATAAATTCTGCTGCTGTTACCGCGATCGCCGTCTGGCCGTTACCGACTGATCGCCACCAACCCCTAGCCGTCTGGGGCGATCGCCACAGGTCTAAATGGGTCACCGGCGGATCTGCATAAAAACTGTCCTGGCCCGCGCCCAACCAGGCAGAGGTCCAGTGGGTAAAGGAGTCGTGACTGACCCGATGGATGGGAAAATCACCTGCCAGGGGCACGCCCCAACCATCCAGGGCAAACAGCCCAGCCACGGTTTCACCCCGTAACCGCCACAGCCCAGCCGCCGTGACCGCCCCCACAACTCCAGCACTAAAGCCAATCCAGATTAGGGGAAACGGTCGGGCAGGCGCTACACCTGTGACATCCATCTGGCGATCGATAAATTGGATAACATGCAGGCCAGAATAAGCCGGATACCGCTCCGCCGGGAAAACCCACACCAGGGAGGCTGGTAAAGCAATGCAAGTTTGCAAACCAGCCAGAAACTCCCTGGTCAGCGATGAATCATGGATGCCGGGACAAATCACGATTTTCATCCAAAAGACCAGACCGTTGACTAGGCAATGCCCAGATGGGATTGGCCAGAACAGGTTCACCGCTTGACTGAAGCCAGCAACAATGACCTGTTTGCAGTCTACTGGCTTTTTCCCCAGCGACCGGCCTTGCTGCAAATATTTCTGATTTCTTCACTGTATCCCCCGGTAGGGGATGTTAGGCTAAAACTGACAATGGCTAAAAGCCTAATATTTCTCAGTCTGGGAAATGTTGACAGGCAGGCGGTTCGACCTGATTTACCCATCATCAGCCAGTAAGGAGTTAACTGTGGTTGCAATTTCCCCAACCCCCAAACAAGTTGCAGAGTCATCCACCGCGCAGGATCGGGTCGCAATCCTGTTAATGGGATATGGCGAAGTGGAAAGTTATGAGGATTTTGCCAACTACAATGAGCAAGCCCTGAACCTATTGACCGCTAAGTTTGCCCCAGTCCCCACCTGGGTTTACCCGCCATTGGCCAAGCTATTGGCTGTGTTTGACTTCCACGAGTGGAACCACCAACACAACCACTTTATTTCTCCCCACAATGACATTTTTGAACGCCAGCGAGCCGGAATTGAAAAGCAGTTGCAAAAACAGTGGGGAGAACGGGTCAAGGTCTTTAAGGCCTTTAACTTCTGCAAGCCCTTCCTACCAGAACAGGTGATGGCAGACATCAAAGCCCAAGGGTTTGACAAACTGCTAATTTATCCTTTGCTGGTGGTGGATTCTATCTTCACCAGTGGAATTGCCGTGGAGCAGGTCAACAAGGCTCTGGCCAAACTGACGGATGCCAACGAACACTGGGTCAAAAATGTGCGGTATATTCCGTCCTTCTACAATCAACCGGACTACATTGACCTGATGGCCCGGTTGGTGGAACAGCGGATCAAGGCTGACCTGGCCATGGCCCATCTGCCTTCCCAGACCGGCATCGTGTTGATGAACCACGGGTGTCCCCATAAGGCTAAAGGCTTTACCTCTGGCATTGACGAAAGCCAGGCCTTATACGAACGGGTACGGGAAAAGTTGATCCACCGCTATCCGCTGATTTCCGTCGGTTGGCTGAATCACCAAACACCCCTGATTGAGTGGACCCAGCCCAATGCCGAACTGGCCGCCCGCAATCTGATAGAACTGGGGGCAACGGCGATCGTGTTTATGCCCATTGGGTTTGCCACCGAAAACCATGAAACGCTGCTGGATGTGGATCACATCATTCATGGGCTGCGGCACCGCCGTCCCGATGTCACCTATATCCAGATGGAGTGTGTGAACGACCATCCAACTTTTCTGGAAATGGTGGCGGCTTGGGCTGGTCCCCAAATCGAAGCCCTCCTGTCAGAACAGGCGGTGGCCGTCAATCCCAGTCTGGCTATTCCCCATCAGCCTGACTCCCATTCCCATAGCCACGGCCAT
>CAZBTL010000226.1:5721-6840 GCA_964494755.1 uncultured bacterium
AAAGTGTTGTCTAAAGTGTTGTCTACTGTGGCGAAGAAACATTTGGACCATGATGGTTCCGTTCACTCAGAACTTGACGGTCCCTTGCTTGGTCTGTGCGGGGGTTATCTTGCTTGTCCAAATGTTCTGATTCTTGGTATCGGTCTGTGAAGCAAATCATGCGAAGCCCGTACTGGTGGTTCATGCTTGGTCTGGGAATTGGGGCCGTATTGGTCCTGGGACAACCTCGCCTGTTGGCTCAGGTTTCCCCTCGCCCTGAAACGGAGCCCTCCCAGCCTGCCAGTGGCCTTAGCGATACCGATCTATCTACCGCCTGTCCCCCCCCAGTGCTGACCCGCCTGACCCGGCACACCATTGCAGCAGGGGAAACCCTGGACAGCATCGCCCAGAAATATGACCTGATTCCAGCAACCTTGATGGGCTTCAATCCCATCTTACGGGGAGGGAAAACACCGGTTGGTGCTGAGATCCAGGTCCCTCCCTTCAATGGCATTCGGGTCGAACTGCAACCCAACCAGAGTTTGCGAGAGGTTGCCCGGAAATATGGGGTGCGCCCTGACGTCTTGTTTGAAATCAATGGCTGTCAGAAAAGTCCCCGTATGGTGTTTGTGCCAGGGGTTAACTGGTCCCCGATCGCAGCCAAGGAACGGGTTCCCACCTCCCAGGCTGGTCGGATCCTGTCAG
The DNA here is from genome assembly GCA_964494755.1 of uncultured bacterium. Lineage (GTDB taxonomy): Bacteria > Cyanobacteriota > Cyanobacteriia > Leptolyngbyales > Leptolyngbyaceae > CAZBTL01. The sequence goes on from CAZBTL010000226.1 coordinate 6,406, forward strand.
CGTCTCCCTTGCCAGCCGAGGCTACCAATCCCGTTATCCTGCTGAAATACGGCTGGGGCCTGCAACCCCGAACCAATCGGGTGGGGTTCCACAGCGGTCTGGATCTGGCAGCCCCCGCGGGCACTCCGGTTTTAGCTGTCGCCAATGGCACGGTGGCTTTTGCCGGTAATCAAGGCAGCTATGGCAATTTGGTGGTGATTAACCATGCGGAAGGCTTACAAACCCGCTATGCCCAACTGGGGCAACTGAAGGTCAAGACGGGGCAGACCGTCAAACGAGGCCAGGAAATTGGTGTAGTTGGCGCCACGGGCCGTCCCAGTTCCCAGTCAACCCACCTTCACTTCGAGGTGCGATCGCGCTCCAATCTGGGATGGGTCGCCGAAGATCCCAGTCCTTATTTATTCAAAGCACCGGCTCCAACCTCACAAAAATAGT
>CAZBTL010000227.1:0-6830 GCA_964494755.1 uncultured bacterium
CATTCTCACAAATCGCAAACTCTGACGCATCAATGGCGCCATCCTCCTGCATTAGTTGCAAGTCCTCACGAAAGTAGTTGGAAATCTCAAATGGAATGCCGGTAATAAAGTTGGCCTCGGTGTAGGTGACCTGAAACTCTTTGAGCGTGTCGCCTCAACTTTGATATTGACTGAAGGACATAGCTACCTCGTGGTGTTCCGCATGCAACGGCTCAGTTTTCATTCTCCCAGTTACGATGTCGAACTGTGCCGTTGTGCCGGTAGGATTCCAGAGGCTCAGACTTAGAGGCGGAGTGCAACAAAAAGATCGGTGCCGAGTGGGTGGAGTTTCCGTACCGCTGCTTGGTCCATCTTGGCTGGACTAGGCAGGGGTTAAAATGAATGGCTGCTGATTTTGGGGCGATCGCCATGACGGTTCGGGTTTCTGATCAGGTTCAGGCCATTCTGCTGGATATTGAAGGCACCACGACCCCTATAGACTACGTGTTTGGGGTACTGTTCCCCTTTGCCCGCAATCATCTGGAGGAATTTCTCGCCAATCACGGTCAGACAGAAGCGGTGCAGACCGACCTGCAATGGTTGCGCCAGGAATACGAAACGGACAAAAATCAGGGAAAATCGGTGCCGGAGTGGAATGGCTCAGCCGTCACAGCAGCAGTGCCCTATATCAAGTATCTGATTGCCAACGATCGCAAATCGACTGGCCTGAAATCGCTCCAGGGCAAGATCTGGGACCAGGGCTATCAAGATGGGTCGCTGCGATCGCTGCTGTTTGAGGATGTGGCACCCGCCTTGCAACGCTGGACTGCTGCTGGAAAACAAATTTTCATTTTCTCCTCTGGCAGCGTGCAGGCCCAACAACTACTCTTTCGCCACACCCAGCAAGGGGATCTGACAGGTTATCTGAGCGGCTATTTCGACACCCAGACCGGACCGAAGCAGCAAGCCGACAGCTATGGCAAAATCGCGGCGGCGATCGGTCTGGAACCAGAGCAGATTTTGTTTATCTCCGATGTGGCGGCCGAATTACAGGCGGCCCATCAGGCCGGAATGGCGGTTTTGTTTTCCTGGCGACCCGGTAACCCATCGAACGAATCAGGGGGCTTTCCAGTGATCCAGAGTTTTGATGGAGTCTGAATCAGGCTGCTATAGTCTACGCAGGTCTGCTGTGACCGATTACTGCTGTGTGTCAGGAGAGTTGCGTGGATAACCAGGAGATCCGGAGAGAAGCCAACCTGTTGTATAAGTCCCTGGAGCCACTGTTGAAATTAGGTAACGAGTTTCAACAGTTCGCTGTGACCGATCTGGCCCGGGTGGTGCAGATCTGTGGTCGCAGTAAGGGAACTATTACGGGCAATGAATTGCTGGCTTTTCTGGTGGTATATGCCCTGATTCAGCAGGATCGGGAGAAGCTGGATGCGGCCTTGAATTTATGGGACCAGTCCAGGGACGATCGGCTGAAATACGAGAAAGAGAGTTTGAAAATCCTGCTGGATTTAACCCAATCCTTTTCCGATCAGGATGCGCTCTATTTGCCGTCCGTTCTGAAGCGATTGGATCAGGATCAGGACAGCAATTTGTTGGGGCCAACCATCAATGCTATCTATCGCTTTGCCCAGGTGATCATCAAAGCCGATGGTCAGGTTGATCTGAAGGAATTGGATGCCCTCTCAATTATCTGGAGTCTGCTGCATTCCTACAGTGAACCGCCGCCCTTCCAGGTTCAGAATCCGCCGCCGTCTGCTGTCCAGGATGACCTGGAGACGGTGCTGCAGGCTCTGAATCAGTTGATTGGCATGGAGGAAATTAAGGCTGAGGTTCAGACCCTGACCAATTTTCTGAAAGTGCAACAGGTGCGATCACAGCGGGGGTTAAACAAAACACCTGTCTCTCTGCACCTGGTCTTCTGCGGGCCGCCAGGGACGGGCAAAACCACGGTGGCCCGACTGATGGGCCGGATCTTTAAGGCGCTGGGTTTGCTGGCCAAAGGCCACCTGGTGGAAACTGATCGGGCTGGCATGGTGGCCGACCACATTGGCGGCACCTCTAAAAAGGTGGAGGCGCTGGTGCAACAGGCATTGGATGGCGTGTTGTTTATTGATGAAGCCTACGCTTTGAAGCCAGTCGGCGCGTCCCATGATTTTGGCCAGGAAGCTATTGATGTGCTAATTAAACGGATGGAAGACGATCGCGATCGCCTGGTGGTGATTGTGGCTGGCTATAGCGATGAAATGGAACGCTTCATTGAAGCTAATCCAGGGCTGAAGTCTCGCTTCAACCGTTATTTTTATTTCAATGACTACACGCCGCAGGAGTTACTAGCCATCTTCAACAAGTTCTGCAAGGATAGCCATTTCAACCTTACGGAAGCGGCGAATCAGACCTTGTTAGCGGTGCTAACTAGCCTGTATCAACAGCGCGATCGCACCTTCGGCAATGCCCGTTTGGTCCGCAACCTGTTTGAGAAAACAATTGAACGTCAGGCCAATCGTCTGGCGGTGATCCATGAATTGACCGATGAAGTGCTGACTACCATTGAAGTAGAGGATATTCCCCCCCTGGAGGTGATCAGTCCCCGCCGTTCTACCGATGCGTTGCCTGTTGACGATCTGTTGCAAGCTTCCTCCCAGACCCAACTGAGCCAACTGACAGATATCCTGAGTCAGCAGTTGCGATCGCAGCTCATCCAGGTGAAAACCAGCCTGAAGCAGGACTGTCTGCAAGTTCTGTTTGAAGCCGCAACCATTCCCGACACAGAACAGATGGTGGCAGTTACCAGTGAGGCACTCCAGCAGGTGGGCCGGGGAACGATTCACTGGATCAAGCTCTATGGCCGTCAACTGAATGACGAATTTCCAGCCTGGCACCGGGAGTTTGCACTGCGACAGGCCAGCCAAGCTGAACCGTAGGCTGCTTCTGTCTGATGAGACCGTTGCACCGGCACCCCCAGATGGCGACCCCGAATCCTGGTCCAGGCATCATTGTCCGCCCCGCCACCAGCCGTATAAACCCGCTGCAGGGGGGTTGCTCCCAATTCCTGCAACAGTTGATATCCCCTGGCCTCAATGCGGGCCATACTTTCCAGCAGGCCGTGGAGAAACTGGACCGAATCCGTGGGGCGGGGTTCCAGGCGCGGCTGCAAATCGGGATCGTTCACCGGAAATCGTTCTCCCGGCTGAAGTAGGGGGTAGTAATCCAGGGGACTTTCCCGATCCACGGGAATCTGGGCACTCAGGTCTACCAGTTCGGTGGTGGAAAAGAACTGCTGCAACACTGCTCCGCCGGTATTGGAGGCTCCTCCTACCAGCCATAGATTGCCTAATCGGTGGCTGTAGATGCCGTACTGGCTGTTATCCACAGGTGCGCGGCTGAGCAACTTCAGCACCAGCGTCGATCCCAGGGAGGTGACAGCCTCACCGGGTTCCGTTGCGCCACTGGCCAGAAAGGCGGCAATGCTGTCGGTGGTGCCCGCACATACCTGACAGTCAGGTGGCAACTGGAGTTCAACCGCCAGGCTAGGCAGGACAGGGCCAATTGGTGTTCCGGGTGCAACGACGGTGGGCAATAAGGGGAATACGCCCAGGTCAGCCATCCAGTTAGGATAGTTCAGTTGGCGGACGTCGTAGCCCAATTTCAAACTGTTGTGATAGTCGCTGATCCCCAACTGTCCATGCAACAGAAAGGCCAGCCAATCGGCCTGGTGCAGCAGATAGCGGGCTTGCTGAAAAACCGGCTGCTGTTTCCACCACAGCAGTTTTACCAAACTGGAGGTAGCACTCAGAACCGTTTCTTGACAGGCAGCCCCAGCTTGTTGCTCCTGGGCCAAAACCTGTTGTAGTACTGCTAATTGACTGACCCCACGGGCATCGTTATAAAGCAGGGGGGCTGTCAGGGGCTGTCCTGCCGCATCACAAAGAAGAACTGTGGAGGAGGTGCCATTGATGGCGATCGCCCCCATTTGTTGGCGGTATTCCAAGGGAATTTGCTGTAACAGGGCAAACAGGTGCGATCTCCAGGTTTGCGGCCAATTGTCTGCCGCTTCAGGTCCGAATCGCTCACCGGCCTGGAAGTAAAGCTCACCCCTACGGTCAATCACCGCGGCCCGAGCTCCAGAGGTGCCAAAATCCACTCCCAGAAAGTACATCATGAGCGGGGTGCAGAAACGAAACAAAAAAGGTGGACGCATTATAGTGAATGCGTCCACATTGGGTTAATGGATGCGTGAAGAACTTAGCGCAATAACAATTGAGAATGACAACTTAGACAGGTGTCTTAGCCTGACGAGCCATACTCAGGAAAGAACTCATATTGGCCCCAGGACGACGGCGGCTACTGTTTGTGTTAGGTGCCATCAAAAAGTTGGGAGCAAAGGTACTTGCTGGAGCAGGTGCTTTAGATGCCAGCGCCGCTGCCGCCACTTTAGTCGGTTGAACCGTTGGGGCTGCAACAGGTTCTGTCTTAGTGGCCGCTGGAGCAGCCGCTGGTGCCGGAGTTGCTTCTGCCTTCGCAGCCGCTGGTGCTTTGGCTGCCGGAACCCCTTCTCCCTTTGCCTCGTCTAATTCCAGGAAATAAGCGCCACCTTTTTTAGCTTTGACTGGTAAGGCATCTGCCTCAGCCGACTTCTTCTTACTGAAAATACCGAAAATGCCTGCAAATAGACCCTTGATAAAGTTAATCAAACCACTCATTACAACAGCTCCTAGGATGAATAGCGAAATAGGAGGAAACTCTCTCACCGACCCAGGCAATGGCAGCCTGAGACAAAATCAATTACCAGAAAATATGGAGAGGGGACAACATCCTGACTGAGCAGACAGTGAATCCGACTCAAATCGAGGCAGTACATTCGGAACCGCAGGCGGCCGAAGACTAAAACTCAGGAAGCTGCCTGACCCCGAAAAATTTTAAGTAGACCCTCCAAATGGTCAAGCAACAAGGCATTAAGTAGTTTGACTGCTTCAAACCTGACAGCCCCAGGACTGAAAACGATCAGTCATTAAGTTCTGTAGATTGATGAGTCTGTTTCTACTGCATACCTGAAAGGTACAAGAACCGATAATTCAGATAGAATTTGCTTGCACAACTACCATCTGGCTATCAGGGCTTCCCTACTTATGATTCTTGATTATGAGAGCCCTCTCGATGGAATCGCAAGATTTATCCAATCTTCTTGACAAAACTTAACCTTGGGTCTGGGCCATAACCGTGATCCCTCTCTACGCTAGGAGCCTTTTACCCGGTCTAAGTTTTGGGGAACACTCCCCCAACGGCAGGTCGGGGCAACTAGCTAAACTAAACCAGGCATCAGAAGCAGGATCTAAGTCTTGATGCACTGAGTCAATACCGCACGCTACTGACCAGTTCACAAGTGCAGATCTGTTACCTGGACGAGTTGCGGAACCGACCCAACTTGCCGGTAAGTTTAGGGGTCTTGCAATTGGTGGTTGAACCAGCCCAGACCACCCCAGATCGGGCTCGACAGTTGTTGCAGCAGGCCCAGGAGCAGTTAAGCGACCCACTGACAACCGTCATAATAGAGTTAGTTACGACCACGCTGGTCTACAAATTTCCCAAAATGAGTCGTCAGGAGATTGAGGCAATGCTGGGCTTGGTGGATGACGTAAAACAAAGCAGGGTTTATCAAGAAGGTCGAGAAGAAGGCAGAGAAGAAGGGGAAAGATCACTGGTGTTGCGATTGCTCAGCCGTCGGTTAGGCGCTGTATCGCCAGAACTGGTGGCACAGGTGGAAGGATTGCCGTTGGCTCGGTTGGAGATCTTGGCGGAAGCGCTGTTGGATTTTGTCTCGGAGACGGATTTGCGGGAGTGGTTAGCTGCCAACTGCTAGACTGTCCTAGCTCATCACACCCAGGCACCTTCTGTTTCAGCAATGGGAAAATACCTCAGGAGTAATGCTGGATTCGACTAGCAATACTCCCTTAAAGAAGACAGTGTTTTAACCCTGAGCCCTTGATGCTGAGACATTTAGGCTGCTGTCCTGCTGAATCTGCTGCTTTGCTTCTGTGGGTTCTAGACTGGAGGAAGTGAGCCCTTACGCATGACGATCGCATGAATCGACGCAGTTCCCGCAATTCGGTTCTCCTAGTCCACGGGATTTGGGATACCGGCAAAATCTTTCACCAGATGTCGTCTTACCTGAGTAGTCTGGGTTGGTCTGTTTACACGCTGGATCTGTCTCCTAACAATGGCGACAGCCCGCTGGAACACCTGGCTGAACAGGTGGAAGACTTTATTAGTCGTACCTTTCCCCGTTCGATGCCGCTGGATCTGGTTGGTTTTAGCATGGGTGGCATTGTCAGCCGCTATTATGTGCAACGACTGGGCGGGCTGGCGCGCGTCCAGCGGTTTATCACCCTCTCTTCACCCCATAAGGGCACCTGGCTGGCCTATGGTTCCTACCGTCCCGGCTGTACGCAGATGCGACCGGATAGCCAGTTTTTGAATCAGTTAAATAGTGAACTGAAGCAACTGGAGCAGATTAACTTCACTTCTATCTGGACACCCCTGGATACGATGATCATTCCAGCCAGCAGTTCTCAGTTACCCGTGGGGCGCAATATTCCCTTACTAGTGCCGCTGCATGCCCAAATGGTGACTGACATTAAGAGTCTGTCGATGGTTGCTGAGGCTTTAAGGGAACCGCTGCGACAATCGGGCGAGGACCTCTCACTGGCAAAAACGGTCTGAGTTAAGTGGGGCTCAGGCGATCGCCAATCTGGGCAAATTCTCGGCTGCCGAATATGGCTTCTGGGTGGCAGTAAAACTTGAACTCTAGCAGGTTATAAAAGGGATCCTGTAGGAAAAAGGTAAGG
>CAZBTL010000228.1:0-4282 GCA_964494755.1 uncultured bacterium
CTTCCTCATCTATAGCAATCCTATTTGATTTGTGAATGCCTGGATGGTGAAAGGGCTTTGTGAGAAGGATTTCCTGCGGAAACCTTTCACAATCCTGATCGGATCGCTATACTCTGCACACTTTGGCATACGGGCAAGCCATTTAGCCCGACTTACTGGACGACTTCTACTTCATCCGCAAAAAACCAGGTAGCAGCTTGATCGTCAAACAAGACCAATACCCCAATGCCGCTGCCGTCCGTCATTTTGTAGTCCTTGATGGTCCCAACTTTGCCGAGTTTTTGAGCAACTTCAGCGGGCACCCGATCGCGCATACGCAGTACACGCACTTTCTGACCGATTTCCATCGAACCTCCAACTCTGTAGACCATGAATCAGTGTATCAGCGTCTTGTACCCCATGTTGCTAGAGGAAAAACAGAATTTTCAGCACCTCTTGGCCATCTTTGCCCGACTCGTAGAATCCACCGTCAACCAGCCCAGGCCTGTTGAGCAAACCGGTTGCTGTAGATCACTAACAACACCGCAAACCAGCCCAGGGTGAGATAGCCCCAACGCGGTGCTTTTGCCAGCAAGACCCCAAATGCGATCGCCAACGACACCATGCCATAGGCAATCCGGCCCAGGGACATCGTACTGCCAGACAGCAGAATCAACCCAAGTCCAGCCAAGCCATAGATCACCACCACGGGACTGAGTTCCCGCCGCAAGTGCCACAGCAGGTAGAGACTGCCCAAAATCATCACTAGATTAATCAGCGGATCCCCTGCCATCAACCAGAAAACAACCGCCAGGAAAAACAATCCATAATCGGCCCTGGCCGCCCCCACTTGCTGGCGCTTCTGCCATAGCCCATAGGCCAGCACCAAGATGATCAGCGCCACAATCGGATGCCAGGGCGCTTTAAGCGTTCCTTGGGCCACATCAATCGGCCCCAGAAACACTTGACGCAAAATCTTCAGCCATCCCTGCCAGGCCACACCAGTTGACCGCCAGGCTTTCTGAGCCTCCACAAAAGCCAGGGGAGTGCCAAATCGGAGCCAACCATAACCGCTAAACAATAAAAGGCCGATTGCCGAGGCAGCGCCAGCCAGATAAGCTTTAATCCCTAGTTGTTCCCGCCAAGCTGTTAACAACAAGGCCAGGATCAGAACCATGCCAGTCGGACGGGTCGCAGTTGCCAGAGATCCCCAAACAGCCGCCCAGCCATACTGACGCTGGTCAAATGCTTTCAAGCAGGCTGTCGTCAGTAGCAGAAACAACCCCTCGGTATAGGCGACGCCGCTAAACAGGGCAAAGGGGCACCAGGCCAAGACAGCGGTTGCCCATCGGGCTGCACCGATTCCATGTCGTTGCTTCACCCAGCCATACAACACCCAAAGGGCTGCCCCAAAAGCCAGGTTATTGATCAGAGCGCCCGCGATCGGAAACGGCAACCCCACGCCCATCAACCCACGAGAAACCAGCGGAAATAGGGGGAAGAACGCCGTAGAAGTCAGATCCGGATATCCTTTCAAGGCAATCCGTTCATAAAATTGCCCATCCCAGTTAGCTAGAATGCGCCATCCGGTTTCAGCCATATCATCGGCGCGGGCATGGCCAGATAGATTGGTCAACAGAAAGGAAAGACCTATGGCCAAGCGGCTCAGAAGCCACATCAGGAAGGGAAAAGCCCGGTCAGCCTGGAAAATTCTGCGGAGCACGATCGCAATGGAATAAGGAATATAGCCATCCTAAGCCGGATGGGGAGTAGTACTCTGGAAAAGAAATCTCTCACAACTTCCCCCCTCCCCCACCTGAATCATTGGGGGAATGCTGGATAGAATTTGAGAGTTCGGGAATCGTCAGTCTCTGGAAACACCGCAGTCATGTTAGCAAAGCGAATTCTGCCCTGTTTAGATGTCAAGTCGGGGCGGGTGGTCAAGGGCGTTAATTTTGTCAATCTCCAGGATGCAGGCGACCCGGTGGAACTGGCCCAAGCCTACAACCAGGCCGGTGCGGACGAACTAGTGTTTCTGGATATCACCGCCACCCATGAAGACCGGGACATTATTATTGACGTGGTTTATCGGACGGCGGAACAGGTTTTCATTCCACTGACCGTTGGTGGCGGCATTCAAACCTTAGAAACAATTAAAAAATTGTTACGAGCGGGAGCGGATAAAGTCAGCATCAATTCCGCTGCTGTGCGCAACCCGGACTTCGTTAACCAGGCCAGCGATCGCTTTGGCAAGCAATGTATTGTAGTGGCAATTGATGCGCGTCGTCGGCAAGACCCCGCCAATCCAGGCTGGGACGTCTATGTCCGGGGCGGGCGAGAAAATACCGGCATTGATGCCCTGGCCTGGGCCACAGAAGTTGAACAGCGAGGAGCCGGAGAACTCCTGGTAACCAGTATGGATGCAGACGGAACCCAGGCTGGCTATGACCTGGAACTGACTCGAAAAATTGCCGAGCAGGTGGAAATTCCGGTCATTGCATCGGGGGGAGCCGGAACCTGTGAGCATATTCGTACTGCTCTGACTGACGGCAAAGCAGAAGCCGCCCTGCTGGCCTCTCTGCTCCATTACGGCCAGTTAACCGTACAGGAAATTAAGTCCTACCTGGCCAGTCACCAGGTGCCAGTCCGCCTTACAGATTGAGCAACCGATTCAATTAGCTGCATCCAGGAGTGAGCGATCGCCAATCGCTCTGCTGTGGGGGGAATCTTGTCGAAAAGCTATCGGCAAAAAGGATGCCAAATCCTGAGTATCCGTTACAATATGTAAAGTATGCTCATTCTTCTTCTCGCGATTGTCATTGCCCTGGTCGCCTGGTCGCTTCATCTGATGCAGCAGGCGATTGATCATCGTGAGTTTTCTCTGATGTTGGCTGGCACCCTGGTTGCTTTTTCCGCAGCGGCCTTGATGGCGACTTACTTTTTGATGGGAAACTATCTGGGTTACGTCAGTCAGATGACCAATTTGCCACCGATGCAGTCATCAGTCGATTCCTTTGCCTGGGTTATCCAACCAGATGACGCGGCCTTTTCGTTGGATGAGGGATCCCCTGCTCCAGATACCGCCTCTCCCCAATCTTGAGCGATCGGCCACAGTTTTGACCGCTAATCAATTTTCTTCCCAGCAGAGGATCCGCTTAAGGCGGGACGGATTAGAGGATACAAAGTTGATCCCACTCTTAACCGTCCTATTTTTTTGAAGCAACGGGTTAGAAATTGCAGAGTTGGGGCAACACTAAGAGCATTGCTGCCTGTAGCAGTTCCATCGTGTCTAGAGGCTTCCTGCACTATGAATTATGCCGTCCCCGAACTCGATACCATTAGCCGCCAGTTGATGAGTCTAGAGCGTCCGAGAAAGGCAAAAATGCTGGTGGTCGATGACGAGCCGGATAATTTGGACTTGCTTTATCGCACATTTCGCCGAGATTTCCAGGTTCTGAAAGCTGAGAACGGTCTCCGAGCCCTGGATATCCTGGCCGAGGAAGGAGAAGTGGCTGTCATCATTTCCGACCAGCGGATGCCAGAAATGAAAGGTACGGAGTTCCTTAGCCGAACCGTTCCTAAGTTCCCGGATACGATGCGGATTATTCTGACCGGTTTTACCGATGTCGAGGATCTGGTAGATGCGATTAACTCTGGTCAGGTTTACAAATACATCACCAAACCATGGGATCCGAACGAACTGAAAGGTGTGGTCCAGCGAGCGGCTGAAACCTACGAATTGCTGAAACAGCGGACTGAAGAACTACGGCGATCACAGGCCCAAACAGCCCTCCTGGCGAATCTGGTACAAGCCACTCAGCAGGCCAGCCATCTGGAAGACTGTCTGCAACCCCTGGCCGTGGCAATTGGCACTACTTTCAAGGCGGATGGCTGTATTTTGCAAATGGTGTCGGGAGGAGAATTAACCGCCGCCCAGGGAAGCCACAGCACAGCAGAAGGGCTGGAAAATTGGCTGGACAAAGACCCCCTGGTGAAAGACGCGATCGCCACCCACAAAATGCAAGTCGCCGTTAACGTCCCAGCCGACAGTTCCTTAGCTGCTGTGGAGCATTACGCCAACTCTGGCATCCAGGCCCATCTGTTGGTTCCCGTTACCTACCAGGATAAAGTTGTAGCGGTCCTTTCCCTGCAATGGAAACAGCCATGCTCCCTGCAAGAGGATGAACTCTTGCTGCTGCACCTGTCTGCCCAACAAGTTGGCCTGGTCCTGACCTGCAAACGCCTATCTCCAGTTGCGTAACCATCCAGTTGCGTAACCATCCAGTTGCGTAACCATCCAGTT
>CAZBTL010000228.1:4382-6763 GCA_964494755.1 uncultured bacterium
TCCAGTTGCGTAACCATCCAGTTGCGTAACCATCCAGTTGCGTAACCATCCAGTTACGTAACCATCCAGCAGAACAACCAAGACGCACCATTCCCCTCGGAGAGTCAGTCTGCTTCGTGACCGAAGCGGCAATCCAGTGCGAAGATGGGGTAAGAGATGGCTGAAATTCGACTCAGTCCTCAATTGACCCTCACCCTTCTCTGACTTGACTGGCATGACGGCTGATCACATTCGCTCCATCTTTGACCGCATTGCACCGGTTTATGACCAACTGAATAACCAGCTCAGCTTTGGACAGCACCGCATCTGGAAACAGATGACGGTGAAATGGAGTGCTGCCAAACCTGGAGATCTCTGTCTGGACCTGTGTTGTGGCAGTGGCGATCTGGCCCAATTGTTGGCCCGTCGAGTCGCCCCAGGCGGAAAGGTAGTAGGGGTGGATTTCTCCCCCAAACAATTGCAGGTTGCTCGCCAGCGGGTCCAGGGTACCTGGCTCGACCCGGTCATTGCCTGGATTGAGGCCGATGCGCTCAATTTGCCCTTCCCGGATGACTATTTCCATGCCGCCACCATGGGCTATGGCTTGCGGAATGTAACGGATATCCCGCGTTGTCTGAGAGAATTGCATCGGGTTCTACAGCCTGGAGCCAAGGCTGCCATTCTCGACTTTCATCGACCGGCCAATCCCCAATATCGGGCTTTCCAACAATGGTATCTGGAGGCGATCGTGGTGCCGATGGCCCGTCAATTTGGCCTTACCGAAGAATATGCCTACATTGCACCCAGCCTGGATCGCTTTCCTACAGGTCAGGAACAGGTCAGCATCGCTTCCCAGGTAGGGTTTTCCGCCGTTACCCACTACCCAATTGTGGGAGATACGATGGGGGTATTAGTTGTTACAAAATAGAAGTGGGTCTGGCCTCACCGATTCGGTTGATCGGGTCCCCACCCTCAAATTCCTTGTTTTTACCTCCCTAACACGGCCTTGGATTTCCGCACTATCTGGCTTTTTGTTGGTCCTCCCCTCGTCGGTGGCGTGATTGGCTATTTCACCAATGACATTGCCATCCGGATGCTGTTTCGCCCTTATCAGGCGCGGTATTTGGGCAAGTGGCGCTTACCCTTTACGCCTGGTCTGATTCCCCGCAATCAGGAACGGCTAGCCAAACGGATTTCCAACACTATTATGGGGGCGCTGCTGACCCCTTCCGAACTGCAAAAACTGACCCAACGTCTGCTCAAAACAGAGCGTGTGCAGGCTGCTCTATTGTGGCTGTTGCAATTGGCCCTGGCCCAATTGGAAGGGAAACGACAACAACGAACCACTAAACTACTGGCCAATATTTTGCATGATCTGTTTGGCCAGTCCTTGCCCCGACTGCTGAAAGTATTGGCCCGTCGGGAAGACTTTATGGAAGCCCAATTGAATCAGATCTTCGATCAGGTTTTGCTGGAATTCCAACTGACGGAAGAACAGGCGGGCAAGTTAACGGATTGGGTGTTACAGGTGGTGTTGCCGCCAGATGTCCTGCGGCAGGCAATTATTGACTTTCTCACCGATCGCAATATTGAGGTAATTGATGAAAGCTTTCGGGAAAAGACCAGCGGCACTTACTGGGTGGTGGCCAACCTGTTTGGCATCCGCAATGCCCTGACCCGCCTGCGCAGCCACTTTCTGGATGAGCCAGAGGTAAGTAACGCCCTCCTGGCCGATCTGATAGCCTCTCTAGCGGTCCAACAGCGGTTACAGGAAGCATTGCAAAACCTGTCTCTGCAAAACCTGCCCGTTTCCACCGTGCGACAAATGCGTAAGACCATGCGGGAAAGTGTGCAAGGCTATCTGCAAGATAGGGGAGTGTCCGTCTTGCTGGAACTGAGTCAATCTATCGATTGGGAAGGATTATCCCTACTGATTCTGAATCGCCTGCGGACATCGGGCGTCATGGTGGATTCGCTGCAGGTGATCAGCCTGGAACTGGCCTTAATCCTGGAACGCTATCTGGAAAAGGAATTGGAGTCTCTAGTCGGCCAGATTATTCCCATCCTGCAAATTGATCAGGTGATCATTGATCGGGTCAAAGCCACCTCACCAGCCGAACTGGAGGCTGGCATCAATGGCATCGTCAAATCTGAGCTGCAGGCGATTGTCAACCTGGGCGGCATTTTGGGCGTTGTGATTGGGCTGTTTCAATCGGCTTCCCTCTTGCTCCGTTAGCTCTGCAGTTGGAGGCAGCAGAGAAAAGCATTAAACCCGCTTAGTCCATTTCAACCAGCCCAAACCTGTGCTATTATCAATTCTTGTGCTTGGACGCATAGCTCAGTTGGTTAGAGTACCACGTTGACATCGTGGGGGTCACTGGTTCGAGTCCAGTTGCGTCCAT
>CAZBTL010000229.1:0-6758 GCA_964494755.1 uncultured bacterium
TTGGTCAGTTCAGACCAGTCTTATGGCCGGATGTAAAGCGTGTAGTCTCGCCGCAAACCAGGAGATGTGGAGCCAACCCAGATCTCATAGGTGGCAGCCTTCCAGTCCGTATCAATAATGCTGGCATCCTTGTTGGTAGGGCTGGTGTCATCCCCACACCGGATGCGGCCATCACTGCCGCGCACCACCAGCGTTGTATCTGAACCGCCGCTGTCCAGTTTGAGCCGCAGGGTAGCCATGTCTTGCTGCAAAATTAAGATATGGTCAGGGGTGGGTGAGCCAAATCCCAGACATTGATTGTTGTGGCGATCGCGATTACTGACAATAGCCGGTAAGGAGGCACCCCCGCCAGTCGAGCCAGACAGGGCTCCACTCACTTTTCCAGCCCCCAACGTAAGGGCGCCAAAATTGGCTGTCTGCGCCAGGGTAGCCGGAGCAACCAATAACATCAGCAGAAACCCACTAATAAGAGATGACCAAGGTTTCTCTGGGTTACGAGATTGACCCTGAATTTGACGGCAAAGGTTATCCAACATAAATTGGCTTACCTGAGTACAATACCGACTGGCTTGGACACGCTTCCCTATCTTCACCCTTTTCCTGGCTGCGGACGTAATCCGCTTTAGGTTCTCCCCATCTTTACCATGACAACCTCATGGACAATGGGAGATCTGTGACAGAGAAACTTCACCTGCTTTCCGATGCATTGTCAACCATGCTTCAGATCTGGTGCGGTCATGAAACATGACGACTTCTAGAGCATAGGGTTCCTGAATCAGGACAATTTTGTAGAATGAAGCACAGCTTCCCAACCGTGGATCCAGTGACATGCAGCTTGCAATCTTGATCGCGCTGGTTTTGGTCAGCATGGGACTTATCGGGGCTTTGCTGTCTCCGCTTCATTGGATCGCGGCCATTCAACTTCCCATCTGGGTTGGTTTAATTGCGTTTGGCTTGGTATTCGCCTGGTTATTGGGGGAATGATCCAGAAATGGCCAAAGAAGACCTTTTTCGTGACCTGATCCAAAATCTACAGGTGGGGATCCTTGTGCTGGGCCCCCAAACGGACATCCTGCTGGCGAATCGAGCGGCCAGAGAACTGCTTGGCATGGAAGAAAGCCAACTGATTGGCAAAACCATTTTTGATCCCTATTGGCGGATTGTGCGGGAAGATGGCTCCCCCTTTCCTAACCAGTCGTTTCCAGTCGCCCAGGTACTTTCTACTCACAAACCCGTCCATAACGTGGTTATGGGAGTAGATCGCCCCCAATTGAACGATCGCATCTGGCTGCTGGTTAATGCCGATCCCCAACTGGATGCGCACGGAAATATTCAGCAAGTAACTTGTACCTTTAGCGATATCAGCGATCGCAAATCGATTGAAGAAGCTCTTAAACAAAGTGAAACCAACCATCGAGCCCTGCTCCATGCCATTCCCGACTTAATGGTCCGGGTCAATCGTCAGGGCATCTACCTGGACATCAAAGCGGCCAAAAACTTTAAGACCTTTCTGCCGTCAGAAGACCTGATTGGCAAACCGGAAGCCGAAATCCTGCCGCCTAAGCTGGCGGAATATCGCCAATATTATCGCCAAAAGGCGCTGGACACAGGTGTGGTGCAGTTTTTTGAATACCAATGGGTTCTGGATGGCAATGTGCGGGCCGAAGAAGTCCGCATGGTGGTTTGCGGCAAAGATGAAGTGCTTATGATCATTCGCGATGTTACCGATCGCAAACGGGTCGAGCAACGCCTGAACTTGCAATACACCATTACCCACGTCTTATCTGAAGCAGCCAGCCTGGAAACAGCCGCTCCTAAAATTCTCCAGACCATTTGCGAAGCCCTGCAATGGGACCTGGGGGAACTCTGGCTGGCGGACCCATCCATGCAAAGCCTACAGTGTCTGTCGAGTTGGAGCATTGCTGATCTGGATATTTCTGAATTCAGACAGATAGCCGACCAGCTTGAATTGACAACTGGTATTGGTTTACCAGGGCGGGTTTGGCGTTCCGGCGAACCGGATTGGATCGAGGATGTGACCCAAGATCCCAACTTTTTGGTTCGTCCCTCGGCGGCTAGGGATGGCATCCGGGCTGCTTTCGGATTTCCCATCCGCACCGGCACCTCTGTCCTGGGTGTCATCACCCTATTCAGTCGGGACGTGCGCCAGCTGAATCCCAATTTAATGACCACCATGGGGGCAACGGGCCGCCAGATTGGACAATTTGTTGAGCGCAAACGGGCAGAAGCTGAACTGTTGCAACAGACTCACCAGGCTTACCTGTTGACTGCCATTACGCTGCGGATTCGGCAGTCCCTCAATCTGGATGAAATCCTCAGCACCACTGTTGCAGAGGTGCGCCAGTTTCTTCAGGCTGACCGGGTGATGATTTATCGCTTTGATCCGGAGTGGGCCGGCACCGTTGTTGTCGAATCGGTAGCGTCCCCCTATCCATCAGCCCTTGGAGTTGAAATTCAAGATACCTGTTTCCAGGAGGGACGCTGGCGCAAATATTATCAGGGCCGCACCTGTGTAATCGACAATATTGACCGAATTGAACTGGAACCCTGCTATCGCAACCTGCTTGATCGGTTCGAAGTCCAGGCCAACCTAGTCGTACCGATTATTCAAGGCCGGGGAGCGATTGAGAAGCCCCAATTGTGGGGGTTGCTGATTGCTCACCAATGCTCAGGACCGCGCCATTGGCGATCGTTGGAAGTGGACCTGCTGATCCAGTTGGCCGACCAAGTCGGCATTGCCCTGGCCCAGGCTGATCTGCTGGCTCGGGCGACCCAACAACGGGAACAACTGGCCCAACAAAATCTGGCCCTGGAACAGGCACACCGCGAATCCGAGCGGGCTTCTCAGATGAAAAGCACCTTTCTGGCCACCATGAGTCACGAGATTCGTACCCCAATGAATGCGGTGCTGGGCATGACAGACCTGTTGCAGGAAACCAACCTGACCCCAGAACAGCGGGACTTTGTGGAAACTATTCAGACCAGTGGAGAAACGCTGCTGACCTTGATCAACCAGATTCTGGACTTTTCCAAACTGGAAGCGAATGAGATGGATCTGGAAGTGCTGGAGTTTGATCTTTCCCTCTGCATGGAGGAAGTAGTAGAACTGCTGGCAGCCTCAGCTCATAGCAAGGGGTTAGAACTCGTCACTTTGGTTTATCGGAACTTGCCAACCCATCTCCTGGGAGACGCCAACCGTCTTAAACAGATTCTGACCAATCTGATCGGCAATGCCATCAAATTTACGGATCAGGGGGAAGTGCTGGTTCAGGCCATGCTTCAATCCGAAACACCAACAACAGCCACGATCGCTTTTTCAGTAACCGACACGGGAATTGGAATTTCCCTGGATGCTCAGCGGAAACTCTTTACGCCCTTTACCCAGGTTGATGCCTCAACCACCCGCCGCTATGGGGGAACTGGCTTGGGGCTGGCCATCTCTCGCCAACTGGTTGAACTGATGGGGGGAGCCATTGGGGTTGAAAGCGTAGAAGGACAGGGTTCCCGTTTCTGGTTTACCCTCACCTTTGACAAGTCATTCACTGAAAAGCCCCAATTGGCGTGCTTGAATCCGCCTGACTTCAGCCAACTACATCTGCTGGTTGTGGATGATAATGCCACGAATCGGAAGATTCTCAATTACCAGCTCTCCGCTTGGGGTATTCAGGTTGACGAAGCCCACAATGCAGCAATGGCAATGGACCAGTTGCGATCGCGGGCTGCTAGGGGCACTCCCTACAACCTGGCCATCTTGGATATGCAGATGCCGGACATAGACGGTGAAATGTTGGGACGCCAAATCAAGGCAGACCCACTCTTGTCCAATACCCAACTGATTATGATGACATCGCTCAATCACCACAGTGAGGCGAGGCGACTATTGGACCTGGGTTTCTCTGCCTATCTGGTTAAGCCGGTTAAGCCATCCCGCTTGTATGACTGTATTGTTAGCATTCTGGTTCAGTCCAGTTTGGCTCTTGCTGCTGCATCGGTTCAGAATCAGCCCGCCCTGCCAGCGTCGCCCCAACCGAACAGCGACCAACCCAATCCCCCTGCAGAATATTCCACCCTGAAAATTCTGCTAGTGGAAGATAACATCATCAATCAGAAAGTCACACTCAGACAATTAGAGACCCTGGGCTATCGGGCCAAGGTAGCAAACAATGGACAGGAAGCACTGGACAGACTAGCTGGTGAACTCTATGACCTGATCCTGATGGATTGTCAGATGCCCATTCTGGATGGTTTCGCCGCTACTAGAGAAATTCGCCACCGCGAAGGAGACAGCCGCCACACCGTTATCATTGCCCTTACTGCCAATGCCCTCAAAGAAGACCGCCAGCTCTGCTTACAGGCAGGAATGGATGACTATTTGAGTAAACCCATTCTGAAACACCAACTGGCCGATCGCCTGGAGCATTGGGGCGGAGTCATATCAGCCATGGCGACAGAATTTGCCGGTTCCCTTGGCATGGACTCAACCAGTGCCGCCAGGATGCCCCTTGCCTCCTGGATGACCGATTCCAGAATTGACTGGAAGCATCTATACCAAATTTCCGATCAGTGTGAGGAGTTTGCCCTGGAATTACTGACCAGTTTTGTTCAGGATGCGGAAACCCATTTATCGGCCCTGGAACGGGCCATCATTTACCAGGACTTTACCATGCTGATCCATGAAGCGCATCATATCAAAGGGGCCAGTGCCAATGTCGGGTTAAACACCATGCGGGCGATCGCTGATCGCTTAGAGCAGCGCACCCGTCAGCATTCCCTCCAAGGCGCCGAACTCCTGCTCAGGGAGCTACAGGAAAATCTAACCTGGGTTCAGACTTTTCTGGCCGAAAAAATAAAAGTCAAATCGGAATAGACAAGGCGTGAATCAAGGAGTCTGAGAATAGTGCTTTATAATAAGCAAGCAATTGCGATTGCGCTCTGCCCGTGTATAACTCAGAGAATCTGCGATCCGCTGCATCAATCTCAGCCCCCGCCCCCCTTCAGCATAACAGTCCTGTTCTTGAGGCAAATCGTTCAGCCGTTTATCAAGATCGAAAGGGTCTCCGTAGTCCCAAATCCGCATTTCCAATTGCTCAGGATAAATCAGCACTTCCAGATCAATTGCACAGTCGATCGGCTGGTTCCGGTGGGCATGGCGAACTGCGTTGGTAAACCCCTCCACCAGGGCAAGCTGACATTGCAGCCAGGTCTGATAGGAAAGCGGAGGACCGTTAAACTGGTCAAACCAGGCCAGGACCTGACTGAGAGCATTCAGATCAGTATTGACTTGAAGGGCAGCTCTCTGAATTGGTTGCAATGATTGACAGTCCTTAATCTACAATCTGGCTACCAGTATATTCGCTGGCCTGAACAACCGTCTCTCCTAGTTTCAACATTTCATCGGTATTATTCTTCCACTTTGGCTTTTGTCTCGCTGTTTCTATGCCCAGAATTCTGATCATTGACGACGACCCGATTATTCAACTGCTGCTGAAACGTTCAATGGCAGGGCAGGGCTATGAACTGGCGATCGCAAGGGATGGTCAAGAGGGGTTAGAGATGGCCCGCTCATTTCGCCCTAATCTGATTATTTGTGATTGGATGATGCCCCGAATCGATGGCTTGGAAGTCTGTCGTCAGATTAAGTCCGATCCAACCCTAGCCACAGCCTTCTTTATCCTGTTAACGGCCCGGGGAGCTCTGGAAGATCGCATTATTGGGCTGGATACCGGAGCAGATGAATTTCTATCCAAACCAATTGAAATTAATGAACTAAAAGCCAGAGTTCGGGCTGGCCTACGCCTGCAACAAGTCAATCAGGATCTACAGGCGCAGAAGCAAATGCTGGAATCGGAGTTTGCTGAAGCCGCTGAATATGTTCGATCCCTGTTGCCACCCCGCATGGAAGATGGCGTGCGCATCGACTCCCGGTTCATTCCTTCTCGCCAGTTGGGAGGAGACTGTTTTGATTACTTTTGGCTTGATCCAGACTATCTAGCTATTTATTTATTGGATGTTTCTGGTCACGGATTAGGGTCAGCCTTGCCATCCATTTCAGTGCTCAATCTCCTGCGATCGCAATCAATGGATGGGGTCAATTTCTATCAACCCAGTCATGTTTTGCGGGCATTAAATGAAACGTTCCAGATGGATAACCATCACGACAAATATTTCACCATCTGGTATGGCGTTTACAATCGCAACAAGCGCCTTTTAGTGTATTCTAGCGCTGGCCACCCCCCTGCCATTCTGCTCACATGCACACCAGAACAGATGGTTCAGGTTGAGCAGTTGAAAACAATTAGTTTGCCAGTTGGGATGATGCCAGACACTCGTTACGTCGATCGCCGTTGCGAAATTAAAGAGTCTAGTGTTCTTTATGTTTTCAGTGATGGGGTTTATGAAATCCGCTTGGATGATGGAAATGTGTGGGGCCTAGATGCTTTTATCAATCTGCTGGTTCAAGAACGAACGGTTATTCAACAGCAGGGGTTGGATTACATTCTGAAGCAGGTCAGTCAGATTAATCCCAAAGACGCATTGGAAGATGATTTATCTCTCTTACGCATCGACTTCGACAACAGCAAAGTCAACCGCTTTTTCAGCCATTCTATTGACTCAGAGAAAACCCAAACTTTTTAGTAACTGACACTGGAAACTGCACAATTCCAGTGGTCAGTGTTCAGATGTTGGGGGTTAGGTCTCAGAGAGAATATAGCCGTGTTATTGCGATTTGATTCACT
>CAZBTL010000230.1:0-6752 GCA_964494755.1 uncultured bacterium
AAGCTATCCTTTACGCAGATCTCGTTCAAATCGCCCTCACCCCTTGTGTTCCCCTCGCCCATTTGGGGAGAGGGGAAAGAGTTTCCGGCTCCCCTTCTGCTTTTATGGGAGAAGGGGCTAGGGGATGTAGATCTTGCTCTTCCCGGAGGGTGGGTAAGCCAGACATAGCAGGGGTTTCACCGACTTTGATTCAACGCCGCAAGAATTTAATACTGCTATTATGACATCTGGCCAGTTGGGCTTTTTTAACACCGACTTGCATCCCAAGCAACCTTCTAGGCGGCTGTCAGTTGAGCTATCGGTGATTCTTCTACTCCTGTCAGATACACTAACCGATGATGGAAAATCTGCTCCATCTATTAGCTGACAATTAGCTAATTCCTTTAGCTAATTTCTTGCCAGTCAGGACAAACTTCTCCCTGCCAGCCATAGGGATGAAAGCCACAGACCAGAACCGTCCGCGTTTCCCGGCTGTAGCCGTAGGCCAGACCATGATAGTGGGTGCAGCCAATACAGGGTTTGGGGCGAGATGAGGTCAATTCCGCAAATCCCAGTTGCGATCGCAGAATTTGCCGACGACTCTCTAGCCGGTGCCAACGCAGGTAGTCCGCTTTGCGAAACAGATGATGTAGATTTCCGGTAGAGGACTGGCCGTCACTCATAGGAGAAACTGGGATAGAGGGTTACTCTCTAGCCTACCTAGAATTCTGGTTTGTCCGGCGACGGTTTCCAGGATAGATACAAAACTCAACCTCAATTTCTGGCCCTCTGGCTAGGAGATTATAGCCAGGGAACAGTGGCTGTCCCAAATTGTTTGAATGTCCGGTGTAGCAAGGAATCGTCACTTATGTCCTTACGAGAATTTGGCTTACTGTTGCTGGCGGTTCTAACAGCCACGGCGGGACAGTTTTTATTAAAGCTGGGAGCCCTTAAGTTGGGCAAAGCCAGCTTCAATCACCTGCTGACCCAAGTGGTGGGCATTGCGACGACCCCTGAATTGCTGCTGGGACTGGCATTATATGGCCTCGGGGCGGTGTTGTATATCCTCCTGCTAACCCGAGTTCCCCTGAGTGTGGCCGGTCCAGCCGCTTCACTCGGCTATGTCTTTTCGGTTTTGCTGGGCTACTACTTTTTCAGAGAACCAATTCTTTCCCGCCAGTTGGCAGGTCTAGGACTGATTGTCTGCGGCGTGATCCTGCTGGCATGGAAACGATAGGTCAGAGGAGAAGGGTGTTGGGTGTCAGGTGAGTGGTTGGGAGGATGGGGATCTGGCAGGTGCTAGGTGGCAGGTGCGGGGCAGAACTAACCACCCAAAATCCAAAATCCAAACCCCGAAATCCAAAACCTGACCACTGACCGCTACAGAAACCGCTGCAACACATCGACCGTTGCCTGCCCGGTTTTCCCCCAGCTAAATTGTTGGGCTTGTTTCAATCCCGCCTGACGTAGTTGTTCACGAAGAGCCGAGTCGCTGGCCAGCGCCTGCATGGCGTCTGCGATCGCCCCAGTGTCGGTGGGGTTGACCAAAATCGCCGCCTCTCCGGTTACTTCTGGCAGGGAGGCCAAGTTGGAGGTAATCACGGGGGTGCCGCAGGCCATTGCTTCCAGAACTGGCAGACCGAATCCTTCCCAGAGGGTGGGGAACACCAGAGCGATCGCCTGGTTGATCACCGTGGGTAAGTCCGCATAGGGCAGATAATTGAGGAATTTGACCTGGGCCGCTACCCCTAATTGCGTAGCCTTGGCCTGCAAAGCAGGCCGGAAGCGTCTGTCCGGCGGACCTGCGATCCACAATTCGTAGTCGGTGTGGTTCGATAAGGCGGCAAAAGCGGCGATCGCCTGCTGCACATTTTTGTAGGGATCCAATCGTCCAACGTAGAGGAAATAGTTACTGGTTGGCAAGTCCAACCAGCGAAAATGATCCGCATCATAAGCCAAGGGAATGGGAGTCAGCTTTTGGGCTGGGATGCCATAGAAACGGCTAACATCTTCGGCAGTGGCTACCGAATTGGTAATAATATGCTGTGCTTCTTGCAGCACCAGCGGCACAATATAACGGCTGTACAAGGTCAGGGGCGATCGCCAACGGGGAAAGCGCAATGGGATTAGATCATGCACCATAACAATCGAGCGACAGCCAGCCCACAGGGGGGCTTCCGGGATGGGAGAAAACAGCAGGTTGGCTTGGAGGTGTCGGTACAGTGCAGGCAGTTGGAACTGGGTCCACAGCAACCGTCGCAGATGTCCCTGGGTGCCAGATTCGGCGGTCATGCCAGCCGGAATAGGGTGGCAGGTGAAACCCTCCGACGGCGCCGCCATCAGCAGGGTAGGAGCAAGTGGCTGCAAATAGGGAAACAGGTTCACGACATAGGTGGAAATGCCGGTGGGCTGCCGCATCAAGCAGGCCAGATTGACCAGGAGGGAACTGCTCACTATACCGTTACTTGTTACTGGTACTTTTCCTAAAAGGGACGCACCCATGGGTAGTTGCCCCCGCTTCACTGACCTATACTGCTTGTCGCAGTTCTACTAGCATGGAGCGCAGGCTTTGCCGCCAGTGGGGCGGATGCTCGCCCAACAAGGGCAAGATTTTCTGATGCGAGAGCACCGAAAAAGCTGGACGGCGCGCTGGGGTGGGATAGTCCTCCGTGGTAATTGGGATGACCCGCTGAAGCTGCAAATTCCATCCCAGCAAACGGGCTTCCTCGAAGATAGCAACGGCAAAATCATACCAACTAGCCACCCCACTATTGGTGAAGTGATAGGTGCCGGCTGTCTCCGGATTCAGTTGCGGAATCAGGTGAGCGATCGCCTGAGCGATGTCCCTGGACCAGGTGGGCGAGCCGATCTGATCGACCACCACCCGAATTTCCGGCCGCTCTGCCCCCAGGCGCAACATCGTTTTAACAAAGTTGCCCTTGCCATAGGTGCCGTAGACCCAGGCGGTTCGCAGGATCAGATGGAGGCAACCGGTTACCCGAATCGCCTCCTCGCCAGCCAGTTTGGTGGCGCCATACACGCCCAGGGGATGGGCAGTATCCGTTTCCAGATAGGGTAAATAGTGCTGGCCGTCAAACACATAATCGGTGGAAATATGCACCAGTCCGACGCCCAATTGCTGGGCTGCATTGGCCAACATTGCAGGCGTCACTGCATTGACTAACTGGGCTAATTCGGGTTCGCTTTCGGCCCGATCCACCGCCGTGTAGGCAGCCGCATTGACAATCAAGTCGGGCTGCATAGCTATGACGGCAGCCTGAACCGCATCCGGTTGGCTAAAGTCGATCTCCCCTCGACTGGCGCAGATGACTTTACCCAATGGGGTCAGTGAGTGTTGCAGTTCCCGGCCAACCTGCCCCTCGGCTCCGGTCAATAAAATCCGTTTCATGCAATCGGTTCCAACCTGCTTGCTCTTCCAACCAGCTTACGGTTCAAAAACGACCGGCGTAAAGCTCCCATGCAAGCCATAGGGAACATGGTGGGTCAGGTGCAACCGGGCGATGGGTGCCCGGTTCAGATCGCTGGCATCCAGGATTACTAGTTCGGAGCGATCGCGCCCAGCATCAAACACCAGGGTCAGCAACCAGCCGTCATCCTCCGCACCCTCCAGATCGGCCACCGGCAAACCATCACGGAAAGCGGCTGGGGAACGGGGCACAAAAATCGGTTCAGAGACAAATCCTCGAGGGGCCGCACTCCAAAGCTGGCGATCGCCGGTTTCAGTATCCACTTTCACAATCGCCTGGTGGGGGGCATTCCCTTGCGGTGCATGGGCCGCCGCCAGGTAGAGGAATCGATGGGGCCGTCCCACCTTGGCTGGATGGAGGGTGGGAAATTCGCAACAGCGAGGTTCCAGCAATTGGCGGTGAACCGTTCCAGTGGGCAGGTGCAACCGGAAGCGCCAGAGTTGGCCAGGGGCCAGCCGATCAAAGTTGGTCTGGCGGAAATCGGCATCCGGTTCGACTGCGGGCAGAGACGCATAGCAAACCGAATCAATCACAACCTCATCGCCCTGCTCAAAGGCATTGGCATGGTGAAACACAAAGCCCGCAGGGGTCTCAATCGTGAGCGATTGGGCAGATTGGGGCGATCTCGGCATCAGAATGATGCGCGTCGGCTGATCGGGCTGGAAGGTGATGCACTCGCCGGCACCCCGAAAACCCAATAGAAACGGCAAGGGATTGAAGCGAACCGGATTCTGAAAAAAGATGGCAAACCGGGGGGTGATAGCAAAGTCGTGGATAAAGGCAAAACCAGGCACTGCCTGGCTGGAGCGACTGACTAATTGGCCGCTGGCATCCAGTTCATAGACCGTCAGGGTAGAAGACAGACCCGTTTTGATGGCGAAATTCACCAGCCGGGGCTGACCATCGCTGGCACAGGCAGGGTCCACCCAGGGATGGGCCGCAAACGCCGAACCCGGTTGCAAAATCCCATCCAGATCATCCAGGCCCAGGGTTGTCAGCGTCGCCGGATCCAGCCGGTGAGGTTGGGCCGCTTCCCACAAGGCCAGCAGTTTGCCGCCCCAGTAGATCACATTGGTATTGGCAATATTCTTGAGGTTGAAGTCAAAGGCATTAGCCAGCCAGCCCCCTGGTTTCTGGGTGCCAAACACGCCCCGATAAAGAATTCGACCGGCCTTTTGTTCCGCCAGATAGCCCTCACTGCGAACCATGCGGTTGCGGAAGTGGGCCCGACCATTGCGGAAGGCGATCGCACACACCATGCCGTCGCCATCAAAAGGATGGTGGATCGGCTGACCATTGACATCTAGCAAGCCGGGCCCGTTGCGAAACAGGGTGCCGTGGAGTTCCGGGGGAACAGATCCCTCTACGTCGTCGATCCAGTAATCCAGTTCGTCGTACAGGGAACGGTATCCCCGTTGCCAGTCCTCCCGGCTATAAGGTGGTGTAGGCCGCGAACTCGGGGTGGCTTCAGTCAAAGGTGCAGGAGACATGGTCTGGTGACAACGTATGGCGAGTAAAGACAAACATAACCGTCCTAATTGATTCAGGCTAAGGTTACGGTTCAAAGCAAAATTCCGGGCTTCCGAATGATTTACCTTTCCTCTACGGAAGCAATGACAACTTCCTCTATTGGTTCGGAATGGGCATTGTGTAGCAATTCCGATACTAGATCTGGCAGAATCGGTTGTTCCAGGTGCTTGGAAGCTGACATATCTAGGTCGATCGCCGCTGGAACTGGCGGCAGCGCAGCCGTATCCGGATCAGCAGCCAGCGGTAAGTCACTAGAGGCCGGCAACCATCCCAACAAGGGCAGGGGCAACAGGGTTGTAAGATTGGTGAGGATCACCAGGAAAGCCAGGTTGGTAAAGTCAGATTCGGTAATGCCCATCCAGTGCATCAGGACAGCGCCAGATTCATAGGACACCAGGCCAGCCAGGTTGACCACCGACATCAACAGGGCAAATAGGGTGGCTTCCACACCGGGCGGACAGAGACGGGCCGCCAGCACCAAAACTGGCATGTAGGCAATCTGCCCCATAACGGTTAGGACCAAACTATCGCCCAAACTAAACCAGCGATCGCTAATGCCCAACTGCCGATTGGCATGGGTCACCAGCAACAGCATGGACATGCCCAAAATGGCAGAAATCACGGTTGACCAGCCAAAGATGGTTCGGAAGGGCACGGTTTTAAGATAACGCTGGAACACCCAAATTCCAGTCAAAGAGGCCAAACTCGTCACCAGCCGCACCCGACCCAGGAATTCTGGTTCAAACCCCAGTTCGTTAGTGGTGAAGAAGAAGAAAGCCGATTCTGCGGTTGGCGTTGCTTGCCAAAGAAACAGAAAAGCCGTCGGCATCCAGATTGCTTTCTGGGTCACCGCTTGCTTTAACTGACTCAGTTGATGCCAGACAACGGACCAGTCGGTTTTCTCCATATCTCGGCTTTCGCTAATTAGCCAGGCCACCAGGGAAACAATCAAAGGAAAGCTGGCAGTAATGGCAAACACAGTGCGAGCGCTGAAATGCTCCAGCAGAGACCCACTAAAGTAGGCGGTCAGAATGCCGCCAATCGCGGAAGCCCCCCAGCAAAGAGACTGAAGCGCACCGGCATCGCCAATCGACTCCTGGCGCGCCCGTTCCACCACCAGCGAATCGACAATCACGTCGCTAAAGGCAACGGAAAGAGACCCCAGGGCGATCGCAATGGTAGCAGTCAATGCGGAATGAACCACCGTCGCCAGCGCCACCCAGGAAAGAACCCCCAACAGACCAGACAGAATTAGATAGGGTCGGCGGCGATAGCCAAAGATAGGCAGGCCATCGGAAACGAAGCCAAAGAGCGGCTTCACCATCCAAGGCAGAGCAGCCACCCCCAGCATGGCCGAAACCTCAGCCGGAGTGAGCCCCAAGTCATCTTTCAGGAAGAAACTGATCGCCAATCGCGCCAGCCCCAAAATTCCCTGCACAAAATAGACCAGGAGAATGGCAAACAACTCAGGACTCGGCTGCTGCCCAAAGAGCAGCTTCTTGGCCAGAGCAGCCTTGAGCTGGGAAACGGGAGACATAGAAACATTCATTGATAATTTGTTACAAACATTTATCAATGTCCCTATGATATAGCAACTCTCAAGATGGTGTGGGGAAGAACCTGTTGCAACACCTCCCAAACTGCGATTCCCAGGCATCCCTACCTACTGGGCAAAAGTCAGCTGATCCTGGGCGATCGGCATAGGAAGGGTGATCGGCAATTGGGAAGCCCCCCTCGCCTGCTATTCTCTACTGG